>DATEUE010000251.1:0-4707 GCA_035283305.1 Vicinamibacteria bacterium
GTGGAAGGTCTTGAAGACGGTCTTCGACAGCTCGGGGTCGAGAAGCGCCGCCTCTTCCTCGTATAGGACGCGCACGTGCGCGAGCGCCGCGTAGGCCTTCGCGCGCACCGGATGGGCGACGAGCAGGATCGGCTCCATCAGGTGACGGACCTGGTCCTTCGCGAGCAGCGGCTGGTCGTTCTCGATCAGCGCGACGTAGTTGGCGCCCGGGATGTCGTCGGCGGTCGCGACCGTGTACTCGTGCCAGGGGAACGCCGGGTCGAGCGTGACCGAGCGGATCCGCCCGCAGGCGATCGTCGAGCGCAGCGTGGCCCCGAACAGGCTGCCGGGGAGCTCGTGGTCATCGACGTACTTCGCGATGCCGCAGAGCTTCTCGGGTCCTTCGCTCCGCCGCACGCTCCGGCCGACGACCTTCCTCACCGCCGGCATTCTAGCTTGCGCGGAGCCGCCGGCATGCGCGGATTCAAGACCTGACCCCGCTCTTGCGTCGGTAGTCGTGGCCGCTCGTGCGCAGCGCCGCGTCGAGCAAGGCAGCGGAGGCCGCTTCGGCGCGCTCGACGAGCTGCGGCACGTCGATGCCCTTGAGCTGGCCGCCCTCGACCACGATCCGGCCGTTCACCATCACGGTGTCCACGGGCTCGGGCCACGGCGAGAACACGAGCGCGGCGAGCGGGTCGCTGCCCGCGCCCGCGTACGAGAGCCGGCGTGTGTCGACGAGCACGAGGTCGGCGGCCTTGCCCGGCTCCAGGCTGCCGACGTCGTCGCGGCCCAGGCAGCGCGCGCCGCCGCGTGTCGCCAGCCAGAAGACGTCCTCGGCCGTCAGCCAGCACTCCGGCTCGCGGCCCTGCCGGTGCGCGAGCAGCGCCTGGCGCAGCTCGGCCAGCATGTTCGAGCTGTCGTTGCTGGCCGAGCCGTCGACGCCGAGGCCCACCGGCACACCCGCGTCCAGCATCCCGCGCACGGGTGCGATGCCCGAGCCGAGCCGGAGGTTCGAGCTGGGGCAGTGGGCGACGCCGGTCCCGGTCTCCCCAAAGAGTCGGATCTCCTCCGGCGAGAGGTGGACGCAGTGGGCGAGCCACACGTCGCTCCCCAGCCAGCCGAGCCGCCGCAGGAACTCGACCGGCCGGCAGCCGTAGACCTGCTGGCAGTAGACCTCCTCGTCCTTCGTCTCCGCGAGGTGCGTGTGGAGCCGCAGGCCGTGCTCGCGCGCGAGCTCCGCGGTGCGGCGCATCAGGTCCTCGCTCACCGAGAAGGGCGCGCACGGGGCGAGTGCGATCCGCAGCATCGCGCGCGGGCGCGGGTCGTGGTACTCGCGGATCAGGCGGCGCGAGTCGGCGAGGATCGTCTCCTCGTCCTGGCACACGACGTCCGGAGGCAGGCCGCCCTGGCTCTTGCCGCGGCTCATCGAGCCGCGCGTCGGGTGGAAGCGGATCCCCAGCTCGCGGGCCGCGTCGATCTCGGCGTCGATGAAGCGCTCCTGGCCCTTCGGGAAGAGGTAGAGGTGGTCGGTGGTGGTCGTGCAGCCCGTCAGCAGCAGCTCGCCGAGGCCGACGCGCGCGGCGGCTGTGACCGCGGCCGCGTCGAGGTGGCGCCACACCTCGTAGAGCTCGACCAGCCAGCGGAAGAGCGGCGCCTCCTGGACGCGTGGGACGTTGCGCGTCAGTACCTGCGGCAGGTGGTGGTGGGTGTTCACGAGCCCGGGAAGCACGATCTTGCCGGTCGCGTCGATGCGCCGATCGACCCGGGTCCCGGCCGGGACGGGCGGCGGACCCACGGCGACGACGACGTCGTCCTCGACGAGGACGTAGCCGCCCGGAAAGCGGCTGCGCGCGTCGTCCATCGGCGCCACGAGGCGCGCGTCGTGGACGAGTGTTCTCACTTGAAGAACTCGTAGCGGTCGCCGGCCAGCACCTGGACCACCTGGATCGCCTCGCCGCGCAGCACCTGCATCCCGATCATCTCCCCGGGCCCTCGCTCCCAGATCACGTTGTAGAGCTGGCGCAAGCCCTGGACCGACTGGCCGTCGAGGCTCACCACCAGGTCGCCGCGCTGCAGGCCGGCGGCTTCGGCCGGGCCGCCCGGGACGACGCCGCTCACGGCGATCCCGTCCTCGCTCGCCTGTGGGTAGAAGCCCAGCCACGCACGCCTCTCGGCCGGGGACGGGAGCTCGCCCTGCTCCAGCCGCTCGCGCCGCTCCAGGAACATCGACACCGGGATCGCCAGGCTGAAGCGGCCGACCGCTGCGAGCCCCAACGAGACGACGCCCTTCACGCGGGCGCGGGCATCGAAGAGCGGGCCACCGGCGAGCCCAGGGTTGACCATCGTGGTCATGATCGCCCGGTCCAGCATGTACTCCCAGAACGCCTCGAACGGGCCGACGAAGGTGACGTGACCGCTCGCGCCGCGCCGCTCCTTCTCGCCGGTGCAGGTCAGCAGGAACACCGGGTCGCCCGGCCGCAGCTCGGGCTCGGGCTCGAGCCGCGCCGGCTCGAGGTCCCCGCTGCGGAGCGTGACGAGCGCGAGGCCGCTCTCGTGGTCGAGCGCGGTGCGCTCCACCTCGCGCGTCCGGCCGTCGATGCCGACGACCTCCACGCGCGCGGCGCCCAGCACGATGTAGTGGGCGGTGAGCACGTGCTCACCGGAGACCGCGACGCCCGCGCCCATGCGTTCCTCGCCCAGGATCGGCGCCGAAGCGTGCGAGGACGGGATCTCGGCGCGCAGGTACACGACCGAGGCCGAGGCGACGCGCGGCATGAGAACGGGAGAGTCCGTGATCGCCTCCGGAGGGACCGATTATAGGGTGGGCCGAGCGGCGGACGGGCTCAGGCAGGCTAGAGCAGGTCTGGCAGCTCGAGCAGGCTCCGCACGCGGCGCCGCGGCCGAACGCCGCGCACCGCGTCGCCGCGGTCCATCCAGACGAACGGCACGCCGGCCGCACGCGCCGCCCCTCCATCGACGGCCGGGTCGTCGCCCACGTAGACGGCGTGGCGCGGCGAGATCCTGAGCGCGTCGAGCGCCACGTGCAGGATGCGCGGGTCGGGCTTGGCGTAGCCGCAGCCCTGCGAGGTGACGATCGTCTCGAACAGCGGCGCGAGACCGGAAGCCGCGAGGCGCGAGCGCTGGACGCGGTCGATGCCGTTGGTCACGACCCCGAGGCGATAGCGCCCGCCGAGGGCCCGCAGCACCGGCCGGCAGCCCGGCAGACGGTCGCCGCGCGCGGAGAGCCGGTCGAGGTAGATCGCGCCGAGGCGAACGGCCAGACGGGGATCGGCGCCGATCTCACGCAGCAGGCGGCGGAAGCGCTCCCTGGCCAGCGCCGGCTGCGTGATCTCGCCGCGGCGAAACGCGGCCCACAGCTCGTGGTTGATGCGCTGGTACGCCGCGAGCGTCGTGCGGGGGCAGGCCAAGCCGAGCCATTGGAGGGCCTGGCGCAGGGCCGTTCGCTCGGCCTTGTCGAAGTCGAGCAGCGTCCGGTCGACGTCGAAGAGGACGGCGCGGAGGCGGGCCAGGGGCCTACTTGGCGCGGTAGGTGATGAGGCCGCGCTTCAAGTCGTACGGGGAGACCCCGACGGTGACGCGGTCGCCCTGGATCACGCGGATGCGGTACTGGCGCATCTTTCCGTTCAGACGGGCGAGCACTTCGTGGTTCTCGCTGACCTTGATCTTGTAATTGCCGCCGGCAAGCACTTCCACGACTACACCCTGCAACTCGATCAGATCGTCCTTTGCCATCCACTCTCCTTTGTTAGGGGGGCGCTGCGCCGCGCCCCCCTCCAACCCCCCGCTGCGCGCGCTGGAGTGAATCCAGCGCGCTCCGCAGTTCGTGGCTCTTGGGCGGTGCGCAGGTCCCCTCCCGCCCCGCATCACCTGCGCGTTCGGCCCCAGGCCGCGGAGTGAGAGGAACAGAGATTATCCGCTCACTTCTCCGTGCGCGTCCAGTCGACGAAGCCGGGACGCCGCGCGGGCTGGCAGCGCGGGCAGAACCAGGAGTCCATGCCCTTGACGCCGGCCGTGCGCAGCTTCGCGCCGCAGCGCGGGCAGATCTCCTTTCGGCGCACCTTCAGGAAGTCGCGCACCTTCACGTCGATCGGCTCGCCGCGGCCCGCGACCTCGGCCACCGCCTCGCGCACCACCTTGACGATCGCGTCGTGCAGGCGCACGCCATCGTCGTGCGTCAGCGAGCGGCAGAAGGTCTTCGGGTGGATCCCGGCCTCGAACAGCACCTCGTCGGCGTAGGCGTTGCCAAGGCTGTCGAGCGCCTTCTTGTCGAGCAGGAACACGCGCACCTGGTCGCGGCGGTGCCGGAGCAGGCTCAGGAAGCGCTCGCGCGAGAACTCGCGCGACAGGATCTCGATCCCGCCCGTCTGCAGGCCCGGGATTGCCTTCCAGTCGTCGGTCGCGATCAGGTACGCCTTGCCCATCTTCTTGTCGTCGAGGTAGCGCAGTTCCGCGTCGCCGAAGCCGAGCGCGAAGCCGAGCGACCCCTCGTCGGGCGTGCCGGGCTCGGACAGCCGGAAGCGGCCGGCCAGCATCGGGTTCACGGCGAGGTCGAGGCCCTCGAAGCGGAAGACGAGGAAGTGCGACTTGCGGAAAACCTCGCGGAGCGGCCGGCCCAGCAGCAGGGACAGGTTTCCCCGGACGGTGAAGCGCAGGACCACCGGCTCGCGCACGCGCTCCGCCGTGACGACGCGGCCCAGGAGCCGCTCG
>DATEUE010000252.1:0-2080 GCA_035283305.1 Vicinamibacteria bacterium
TGAGCGCGTCGGCGTTGGCACCCGCGGCCGCGAGCTTCGGCCTCTACCTGCCACACCCCTCGCTGGGCGCGGTGCTCTCGGGTCTCCCGGACGTGCTGCCCTTCCTGTCGGCGGTGGCCCCGCTCGCGGTGATGAACTTCATGGGCACGCTGCAGTGCGTCGAGAGTGCGGCGGCGGCGGGCGACCGCTTCCCGCCGTTTCCGACCATGATCGTGAACGGCGTCGCCACGATGGCCGGGGCGCTCCTGGGGTCGTGCTTCCCGACCACGGTCTACATCGGACATCCCGCCTGGAAGGCGCTCGGGGCGCGCCAGGGCTACTCGATCCTGAACGGCGTCGTGATCACGCTCGTGTGCACGACCGGGCTCATGGGTCTCGTGCTCGCGATCGTGCCGAGGGAGTCGGCGGCCGCGATCCTGCTCTTCGTCGGCCTCGTGATCACCGCCCAGGCCTTCGAGGTGACGCCCCCGAAGCATTTCCCGGCCGTGGCGTTCGCCCTGGTGCCGCACCTCGCGGCCTGGGGAACCGGGATCCTCGACACGCTGGCCACCGCCGCCGGCACATCCGTCCACGCGATCGGGGCCGAGGCGATCCAGAAGGCCGGCCTCGGCTACAGCGGCCTGCGCACGCTCGGCGCCGGCTCGCTCGTGACGTCGATGATGCTGTGCGCGATGACGATCGCGCTCATCGACCGCCGGCTCGAGACCGCCGCGGGCTGGGCCGGCGCGGCGGCCGCGCTCGCGTGGCTCGGCCTGATGCACGCCGAGCGAGTCGGCTGGGGTGAGGCGCCGGCCGCGGCCCTGGGCTACGCGCTGATGGCGGTCGTGTTCCTGGTCGTGGCGCGCGTGAGCCCGCCCGCGGCCGAGAAGTGAGCGTCAACAGCAACCGCTGGAACCGGCTGCGCTACACCTTCTGGGCGCCCGTCTACGATCGCCTGATCGGTTCGTTCGAGCGGGCGCGGTCGGACTCGCTGCGCCTGCTCGAGCTGCGTCCTGGCGAGCGGCTCCTCATCGTCGGCGCGGGTACGGGGGCTGATTTGCCCCACGTTGCGCCCGGCTGCTCGGTGCTCGCCGTGGACCTGACGCCCGCCATGCTCCGCAAGGCGCGGTCGCGGGCACGGCACGGAACCTGGCTCGCACTCATGGACGGTCAACGGCTGGCCGTACCGGCGGCGACCTTCGACGCGGTCGTCCTCCACCTGATCCTCGCGGTGATCCCCGATCCGGTGCGCTGCCTGCAGGAAGCGTCCCGGGCGCTGCGTCCCGGCGGCCGGATGGTCGTCTTCGACAAGTTCGTACGTGGCGGTCGCGTGCCGCTCGGCGTGCGTATCGTGAATCCGCTGGCGCGACTGCTCTTCACCGAGATGACGCGCGACTTCGAAGACATCCTCGAACGCTCCCGGGCGCCACTCGCGGTCACGCACGCCGCGAGCGCCTTCCTGGGCGGGCTCTACCGGAACCTGCTGCTGCGAAAGGCAGCGTGAGGGGGCCGAGGCGCCCGCGACGGGGTCAGAAGCGCGGCTTCTTCGCCTGCCAGTCGGGGCGGTAGCGCTGCATCTGCCGGACGTCGTCGCGTTGACGGATGCCGCACGAGAGGAAGATCTCGTGCTGGCGAGCGAGGCGCTCGGGGTCGAGCTCGACGCCCAGCCCGGGAGCACGGCCAACCGACACGCAGCCATTCAGGATCGGGACCTTGCCGCCCCGGAGCACCTCGCCCTCCTCCTCCTGCCACGGGTAGTGCGTGTCGCAGGCATAGCCGAGGTTCGGCACGGAGGCCGCGACGTGCGCCATCGCCAGCAGGCTGATCCCCAGGTGCGAGTTCGAGTGCATCGAGACGCCCAGGCCGAACGTCGCGCACATCCTCGCGAGCAGCTGCGTGTCGCGCGGGCCGCCCCAGTAGTGATGGTCGGCCAGCACGATCTGCACGCTCCCGAGCTCGAGGCTGCGCCGGAACTCGTCGAAGTCGGTCACGACCATGTTGGTGGCGAGCGGCAGCCCGGTCAGGCGGTGCAGCTCGGCCATGCCCTCGAGCCCGGGAGTCGGGTCCTCGTAGTACTCGAGGACACCCTCCAGCAGACCAG
>DATEUE010000253.1:0-10849 GCA_035283305.1 Vicinamibacteria bacterium
ACGTCCTCGAGCTTCTCCGACTCCTCCACCAGCGGATAGACGACGTAGGCCTGGCGCCCCTCGGAGACCGCGCGCTTCACGAGCTCCAGCACGCTGCGCCGCTCGGACGCCTGGCGCAGCTCGGTGCGGATCGGCGTGCGCCCCGGCGGCTTCTCGTCCACGATCGAGACGTCGAGATCGCCGTACGCGGTGAGCGCCAGCGTGCGCGGGATCGGCGTCGCCGTCATCACCAGCACGTCGGCCTCGTAGCCCTTCTTCCTGAGCTCGTCGCGCTGCAGCACGCCGAAGCGGTGCTGCTCGTCGGCGACCGCGAGCCCGAGGCGGTGGAAAGCGACCCCCTCCTGGATGAGAGCGTGCGTGCCGACCACGATCTGCGCCTCGCCCGACGCGATGCGCGCGAGCGCGTCCTTGCGCTCACGGCCCTTGACGCCCGCGCTCAGCAGCTCGACGCGGTAGGGGCAGCGCGCGACGAGCCGGCGCAGCGTCAGGAAGTGCTGCTCGGCCAGGATCTCGGTCGGGGCCATGAACGCCGCCTGGTGGCCGTTCTCGACCACGACCACCATCGAGAGCAGGGCCACCATCGTCTTGCCCGAGCCCACGTCGCCCTGCACCAGCCGGTTCATCGGGAAGGGCGCCCGCAGGTCCTCGGCGATCTCGCGCAGCACGCGGCGTTGTGCGCCCGTGAGCGGGAACGGCAGGATGCGCTTGACGGCCTCGCGCGCGGCGTCCGTCACCTCGAACGCCTGCCGCTTGCGCTCCTCGCGCACGCCGCACCTTCGGCGCGCCAGGCCGAGCTGGAACAGCAGCAGCTCCTCCAGGATCAGCCGCACGTGGCCGGGCGAGCGGAAGCGGTTGAGCGCGTCGAGGCTGTCGTCGTCGCCGGGCAGGTGCACGCGCCGCAGCGCCTCGGCACGGCCGATGACCGAGAGTCGCTCGCGCAGCTCCGGCGGCAACGGGTCGGCGAGGTCGCCCGGAACGGAAGCGGCAAGCTGCGCGAGGACCCGCCGCAGAGGCTTTACCGTGAGGCCGCCGAGCTTCTCGTACACCGGCACCAGCCGCCCGGTGTGGATCCCGCCGTGCTCGTCCTGCTCGACTATCTCGTACTGGGGCGAGCGCATCACCAGCAGGCGCGAAGCCATCGCGTCGCGCTCGACGAGGCCAAACAGCACCACCCGTTTGCCCACCGACAGCACGTCCTTCAGGAACGGCTGGTTGAAGAAGATCGCCTTCAGCAGCCGGCCGCTGCCGTCGTCGAGCCGCAGCTCGTAGATCGAGAGCCGGCGCGCGCGGCGCAGGCCCGCCACCGCCACACCACCCGAGACCGCGACCTTCATCCCGATCCGCAGCTCGGCCACGCGCACGAACTGGCGCCGGTCCTCGTAGCGCATCGGCAGGTGCAGCAGCAGGTCCTCGGCCGTGTTCACGCCGAGCTTCGCGAGCGTCTCCGCGCGCTGCGGACCCACGCCCTTCACGAACTGGACGGGTGACTCGAGGTCCATCGCGGCCGATCTTGCCACGGGCACGGGCGCGCGGAGGTCCGGGCGGGGCTTCCTCGCCCTAGCGGGCCGCGTCCTGCGCGAACTCGACCACGGCGCGGCCCGCCTCGAGCCTCACGCTGCGGGCCGTCCACGGCAGCGGAAACGGGGCGAGCAGGTCGAAGCCCTGGGGCTGCTTCGCGGTGCGCGTGGCCTGCGCCACGATCTGCGACAGCATCGCCGGAGGCAGGCTGATGCCGGCCACGAGCGCCTCCTCGATCTCCACGCGGCCCTGGCCGGAAGCACCCTGGAAGCGCCCCTTGAGCGCCACGGGGACCGTCCCGCTCAGGAACGAGAGCAGGGTGCCCGGACCGCTAGAAGGCAGCTTCGAGCGCACGGCGTCCAGGTCGAGCATGCCGCTCGCCGCGAGCCGGCCGGGCTCGAGCTTCAAGCTCAGTCCGGAGATCGCGGGCGGGACCTTCGGCCCGAGCGTGAGCGTGACGTAGGAGTTGATCTGGCGCTCGCTCACCGCGATCGGCTCGCGTGAGGCGGGCTTGCCCGCCTTGAGTCGGCGCTCCAGGCGAGCCACGGTCGAAGCGACCGACTCCGCGTCCTCCCAGCTCAGGCCGGGCGGGGCCTTGGGCCGAACGCTGTCGCCCAGGCTTGCCGTCTGGACCAGCAGCAGGACGAGCCCGAGCGGGGCGAGGCTCATTCCCGCATCATAGCAGCGCGCTTCAGCGCGGCTGGAGCGCGCGGCGCGCGGCGGCCCTGCGCTCCGGGTCCAGCAGAAGCGAGGTCTCGGAGGGCAGGATCGGCTCCATCGGGCGCGTCGCGTCCGGACGCCGCTGCGACTCGAGCGAGGGGTCGAGCGCCGTAGCCGCCCGCCACTGCTCGTCGGCCTCGTCCGCGTGCGCCGTGCCGCGCAGGGCCCACGAAAGGACCAGCCGGGCGCGCGCGTCGCTCGGCGCGTAGCGCACCGCGTCGCGGAGCCAGAACGCTGCGGCCTCGGCGTCGCCTTCTACGAAGTGGGCGAAGCCCAGGCCGAATGCGAGCTCCGCAGCATGCGGCGCCTTCTCGAGCGCCTGGCGCAGCAGCATCGAAGCACCCCCCGCAGCGTCCGGCCGGCGCAGGCGCGCCGCCGCCCGGTTGGCGAGCACGCCGGCCGTCGGCTCGCCCTGCGCGAGCCCGGCGTAGACGACGTCGGCCTCCGCGTGACGGCCGAGGCGCAGCAGACACGCACCGTCGAGGAAGAGCCGCTCGCGCTCGAAGACCGGCTCGGAGCCGAGACCGAGAAGGACCTCCCGGGCCTCCGTGAAGCGAGCGGCGTCGTAGAGCGCCCGCGCGAGCGCGAGCGTCGCGTCGGGATAGCCGGGATCGAGCGTGAGCGCGCGGCGCAGGCCCGTGACGCGCGACTCGCGATCGCGGGCGGCGAGGCCCTCGCCGAGAGCACGCACGGCGCCGAACGGGACGTCCGGCGGCGCCTGCCCCGGGGCCGTTGCGGGTCGTCCCGCGAGCTCGTGCGCCAGCGCGCCGACCAGGCGCCCGAGGTCTTCGATGGGCCCGCGCGCCATGAGCGCGGGGCGCTGCTCGGCAGCCGCTACGTCGAACGGCTGCAGCGTCAACCTCAGCTCACCTCCGCCCAGGTCCCACGAGCCGAACAGGACGAAGCGCGCGCCGAAGGCTTCGGCTACCCGGACGCCCGTCGCCCGCGTGGCCACCGGGCCGATGATTCCCAGCGCCTCGAGCGCACGACGCCTGTCGGCACCGGGAAGGGCCGGGACTCCGACCCGCTGGAGCGCTCGCGGCAGCGTCTCTTCGACGGCGGCCCCGATCCAGCCGGGCGCACCGCGATCGGGCCCTGCCGGAGGGAACACCACCACCCGCCCGGGCGCCGCGAGCGCGGCCGCGAGCAGCAGCCACGCGGCGCTCACGCCTCGAGCTCGATCCCCGCGGGCGGTCGGGCCCAGGCGTGCGCGGCGAAGGCCCGCTGGACCCTGAAGCCGAGCCGCTCGTAGAGCCGGTGCGCGCGTTCGTTCGAGGCGGTCACGGAGAGCGTCGCGCTCGCGAGTCCCTCCGCGCGGAACGCCGCGAGGGCGCGCGTGACGAGCGCGACCCCGAGGCCGTGCTCCTGCGCGCCGGGAGCCACCGAGACCTGGCACACGTGCCCGTTCGTGCGCGACAGCCGGCTCGCGATCAGCACTCCGAGCGGGCCGCGCGGCCCGCAGGCGAAGCGCGAGGCCTCGGCGTCGAACTGACCGCAGCCGGAGCGGACCACCAGCGTCTCGACGAAGGCGCGGCACGTCGCGGGCGTCGCGTAGGTCATGTTGAGCGCCGCGTCGACGCTTCCCTGGTGGCTCTGGTAGATGATATCCGCCGCCGCCGTGAGGTCTTCGCGCTTCAGCGCCCGAAGTGCTATCCCGTGCGGGAGCGGGCCCGGCTCGGGCACCGGCTCCTTGAGCTCGCGCCGCATGTAGTGGCGGGCTCGCGAGGCGAAGCCCTTGCGCTCGAAGCGGGCGTCGGCGCTAGGCGCGGTGCAGAACAGCGTCTGGCATTCGACGCGCCCGGCTCCGCGCTCGGCGAGCGCGTCCTCGATCACCGCGTCGACGAGATCCTCTTCGAGCCCCTGGCCGCGCAGCGCGCTCGTCGCGAAGATCGACCCCACGATCACGCGCGCGGGATCCACCATGTAGTAGCAGTAGGCCACGGCGCGCGCGCCGTCCTCGACCACGCGCCCGGGCAGGTTGCCGCGCTCGATGCCGCCCGAGACGGCGGCGCGCACCTCGCCGAAATCCCAGCCGAGCTCCGAGTGCCACAGCGCGGCTTCCTCGTCGAGCAGCGTCCGCAGCTCGCGAGGCCGGGCCTCACGCAGGGGGCGTGTGCGCAACCTGTCTCCGTTTCGCTTCGGCCTCGAGGAACGCCCGCAGCCGGGTCTGGTCCGCGACCGCGAGCGCCATGAACTCGAGACCGGCAAGGAAGCCCGGCGCAGAAGGCGACGCCTCGCCGTCGACGGACGCCTCGGCCACCCGGCCCTTGACCCGCAGCGGGCCGTCCGGGAGCCCGAGGGTGAGGTCCAGGACGGCCCCCCTGGCGAGCGCCCCCTCCGTCCTCACGAGACAGCCCAGCAGGCTCAGGTCGGCGACGCGCGCCCGTCGCGGCGTGCGTCCTGCGACCACCGCCTCGAGGTCGACCGGAGTCCGCGGGCCACGCCGCCCGTCGCCGCCCTTCGAACCCGGCCCGCCCTCCGCTGACATCCCAGTCGCGATTCTATCGGGGTGCCCGACCGGCGTCGAGCTGCCCGCCTTGTGGGAAGTGCGCGCCAAACCGTATAATTCCCGGTCGGAGAGGACTTTGGCGCGCCCAATGCAGGGTCGTGGTGTCGTTGCAGCGAGGCCGACGTCGGCCCGGGTGCAACGAAGCGCCGCCCCGAGGCCGGCCGCCACGGGGCTCGCCGGATTCGGGCGCCGACCGCTCGCGGCACTCGAGGCGAGGGGTCGGACGATTCGCGACCCGGTCGAGAAGCTGCGCTTCCTGCGCCACTCGATCGAGCGCTTCGAGACCCTGGACGAGCGCCTGCAGCTGCTGCCGGGCGCTCCCCTGCGCTGGGTGGCCTATCAGCTCACCGGCGTCGAGGAGACGCGACCGCTCTTCTCCAGGAACCCCTGGGGCGCCCTCGACCCGCCTCGGCGCAACCGCCGGCCCCTGCCGCGGCGCGCGCGACGGACCGTCAACGCCGCGGCGCTCCTGCTGATGGCGGCCGCGGGTCTGGCGCTCGCCGGCTATCCCCTGCGTCGCAGCACGGAGCTTCCGGCTTCGGTGGTGGCGACGCCGCGGCCGGTGGCGACCCCGCAGGCGAGGCTCGATCCGCCGCGCGGCGGCCTCACGCCAGAGCGGATCTGGCTCGTGGACTCGGGCGCCGCGTTCGAGCTTTACAGCAACGGCCTGCGCATCGACACCACCTGGGCCGTGCGCGGCGAGCCGCGGCGCTACCGCGTCTTCACCCTGGGCGGCGGCATGGGCGAGGAGGTCCACGACCGGCCGGTCGGGATCGTGTACCACACCTCGGAAAGCGACATCTGGCCGCTCGAGGAGTCCTTCAACGAGAAGCTGCGGGACTCGAGCCAGGACCTGCTGCGCTACTTGCGGCGCAACCAGGTGTACCACTACCTGGTCGACCGCTTCGGCCGCGTCTACCGGGTGGTCGAGGAGAAGGACAAGGCCAACCACGCCGGCATGTCGGTCTGGGCCGAGGGCGACCGCATCTACCTCAATCTCAACGGGCCGACGATCGGCGTCTCGTTCGAGACGCGCTGGGAGGGCGGGCGCGCGCTGCCGATCACGCGCGCGCAGCTCGAGGCGGGCCGCAGCCTGAGCGACTACCTGCGCCACAAGTGGCAGATCGCACCCGAGCTGTGCGTCACGCACGGGCTTGCGAGCGTCAACCCGAAGAAGCACCTGATCGGGCACCACCTCGACTGGGCACGCGGCTTCCCGTTCGACGCGTTCTCGCTGCCGGACCAGTACCAGGTGGAGTCGCCCGCGGTGCGGCTCGGCTTCGCCTGGGACGAGCGCTTCCTGGCGGTGATGAACGAGCCGTGGCCGGGGGCGAAGCAGGCGGCGGACAGGCTGGCCGCGGAAGCGGCTGCCACCGGGCGCAGCGTCGACGAGGAGCGCAAGCAGCGGGCCAGGGGCTACGACGGCTGGCTGGCCGAGCTGACGACGGACGCGGAGACAGCCGAGAAACTCGCGGCGCAGGCGAAGCGCGCGGCAAGCGGAGGATAGCGAAATGGCGGAGAACAAGGACCACCTCTGGAAGGCGCCGGAGGAGGCCGCGGACAAGATCGAGGACCTGGTCCGCACCGGGTCGCACCCCGTGGGGATCGACGTCGGAACCAGCAAGGTCGTGGTCTCGCGGCGGGGCGGCAAGGAGGTGGCCTGCCAGTCGCAGCTGAACGCCTTCATCCCGGTCCCCTACTCCCCGGTCACCGAGCGCACGATCCAGCAGCAGAGCGACATCCACTACTACCGCGACGGCGACGAGCTCGTGATCTTCGGCTCCGCGACCGAGCGCTTCGCGAACATGTTCAACGCCGAGGCGCTGCGGCCGATGGCCGACGGGCTGCTGAACCCGAAGGAGAAGCAGGCCTGGCCGGTGCTCGAGGCGATCCTGCAGAGCCTGGTGCCCAAGCCGCGCTCCTCGAACGAGGTGCTCGCGTTCTCGGTGCCGGCCGCGGCGCCGGGACGCGAGGCCGCCCTCACCTACCACGAGGCGAGCCTGCGCCAGCACTTCACCTCGCTCGGCTACAAGGCGATGGCGATCAACGAGGGCCTGGCCGTGATCTTCTCCGAGCTCGAGCAGAGCAACTTCACCGGCATCGGCGTCTCCTGCGGCGGCGGGCTGTGCAACGCCACGCTCGCGTTCCTCTCGATCCCCTCGATCATGGTGTCGCTGCCGAAGGCGGGCGACTTCATCGACCACTCGGTGGGCGAGGCGGTCGGCGAGCACGCTACGCGGGTCAAGGTGATGAAGGAGGAGGGGCTCGACCTCAGCAAGCCGCCCAAGGACAAGCTCGAGAAGGCGCTCCACATCTACTACGAGGACCTGGTCGAGACGCTCGTCGACACGCTCCGGCGCGCGATCTCGCGCGCCGAGAAGCTGCCCAAGACCGACCGCGCGCTGCCGATCGTGCTCGCGGGCGGCACGGCGCGGCCGAAGGGGTTCCGCGAGCTGTTCGAGCGCACGCTGCGCGCGCGGCCGTTCCCGATCGAGGTGGCCGAGGTGCGCATGGCCTCGGATCCGTTCACCGCGACCGCGCGAGGAGCCCACATCGCAGCGATGTTCGAGAAGTAGCTTGCGCGTCGGCTCCCGGGTCCTGCTCGCGGTGCTGGCCGTGGCTCTCGCGAGCCCGGCCCAGGCCGCGCGCGAGTGGTACGACTGCTACCTGCAGGCCCGGGACCACGACATCCCCGAACGCCGCTTCCCCGACTGCGTCAAGAACCTGCGCGAGGCGCTGCGGCTGCGCCCCACGCCCGGGACCAACC
Source organism: Vicinamibacteria bacterium (assembly GCA_035283305.1). GTDB lineage: Bacteria > Acidobacteriota > Vicinamibacteria > Fen-336 > Fen-336 > DATBSL01. The sequence goes on from DATEUE010000253.1 coordinate 7,515, forward strand.
TGCAGATGTACGGGCTGCGCTTCGTCGACTACCTGCCGCACTACTACCTGGGCGTGTGCCTGCTCGAGCAGCAGGAGTACGTCCTCGCGACCGACGCCTTCAACCGCGAGGAGCAGGCGGGCGCGATCCGCAAGACCCCGCTTTTCGCCGAGCTCGTGAGGCGCCGCGGCGAGGCGCAGGCCGCGCAGGCGGCGCTCCTCACACAGCGGGCGCGCGGCGAGGTGCGGCGGCTGCTCGAGAAGGCGCAGGAGCTCGGCCGGCGCGGCGCCTGGGGCGAGTCGCTGCCGCTGCTGGCCCAGGCGGAGGCGCTCGCGCGCAGCCTCGACGCCGACACGCTGCGCGCGGTCACGCGCGAGCAGGAGCGCCAGCGCGCGGCCCAGGCCGAGGCCCGGGACGCGGCGGCGCGCGCCCAGCGGCTCGAGCAGCGGCTCTCCGACGGCGAGCGGCTGCTGGAGGAGGGCCGCGCCAACGAGGCCAAGGTCGCCTTCGACGAGGCGCTCGACCTCGCTCCACGCAACGCCCGGGCGCTCGAGGGCCGGCGCCTGGCCGAGGAGCGCATCCTGGCCTCGACGACACGCGCCGCGCGGCAGAAGTCCTTCGGCGAGGGCAAGGCGCTTTTCGACGCCGGGCAGCTCGAGGCCGCGCTCGTCCCGCTCTCCGACGCCGCGGCCGACCCGCAGAACAGCGAGGCGCGCGACCTGCTGATGCGCGCACGCCAGATCCTCGAGGGCCTCAGGCTGCAGAAGGAGCTCCGGGCCGAGATCGACCTGCGCGCCGCGCGCGCGGAGGAGCTGATGGCGGCGGGGCGCTTCCCCGAGGCGCAGGTCGCCTACCAGGCGGTGCTGGATCTCGACGCGGGCCACCCGCGGGCGCGCGAGCGGCTGGCCGAGGCCGAGCGGCGCACCGGTGAAGCGATCGTCGCGCGCTGGCTGCCAAACCAGGAGCCGGCGCTCGCGCTCTTCGACCGCGGCGTCGGCGTGGTCGAATCCCCCACCCTGTCACTGCAGGGCGCCGCGAGCGACGACCGGGGCGTGCTCAAGGTCGAGTTCCGGGTCGGTGATCGGCTGATCGGCGAGTTCGTGCCCGAGAGCTCCCCGCTGCAACCCGCGCGGATGGTGCCGTTCGTGCGCGAGGTGCCGCTCGAGCCGGGCGTGAACGCGATCGTCGTCACGGCGGTCGACACGGGCGGGCTCACGCGCTCGGTGCCGTTCCGGGTCGAAAGGCGCCTGCGCTTCCACGAGACGCAGTACTTCGTTCCCTCGGCGGTGGCCGGCGCGTTCACGCTCGTGGGCCTCGGCTGGAGCGCCCAGCGGCTGAGGCGGCGCCGCGCCAGGCGCCGCCGCTTCAACCCCTACATCGCAGGGGCGCCCGTGCTCGACGACGACATGTTCTACGGACGCGAGAAGCTCACCGCGCGCATGCTCTCCACGCTGCATCGCAACAGCCTGATGATCACCGGCGAGCGGCGGATCGGCAAGACCACGTTCCTGCACCACCTGAAGCGCGTGCTCGCCGCCGACGAGGGCGGCGAGTGGACGTTCTTCCCGGTGTTCGTCGACCTGCAGGGCGTGCCCGAGCAGGCGTTCTTCCACGCGCTGATGGCGGAGACGGTCGACAGCCTCGGGCTTTCGCCCGCGACCCAGGCCGAGATGCGCTTCACGCCCGACGCGGCGGGTTACGACGCCCGCGACTTCAGCCACGACCTGCAGCGCGTGATCGCCGAGCTCAAGACGCGCACGCCGCGCAAGGTGAAGCTCGCGTTCCTGATCGACGAGGTCGACGTGCTCAACGAGTACTCCGAGGGCGTGAACCAGCGGCTGCGCGGGGTCTTCATGAAGAGCTTCTCGGAGAACCTGGTGGCGGTGATGAGCGGCGTCGGGATCCGACGGCGCTGGAAGAGCGAGGTGAGCCCCTGGTACAACTTCTTCGACGAGGTCGAGCTCGCCCCGTTCTCGCGCGAGGAGGCCGAGGCACTGGTGCGGGAGCCCGTGGCCGGCTTCTTCCTCTGGCGCCCCGAGGCGGTCGAGCGCGTGCTCGAGCTCTCGCAGCTGCGCCCGTACCTGGTGCAGAAGCTCTGCGTGCACGCGGTTAACCGGATGCTGGAGCAGGGCCGCGGCACGATCAAGCTCGAGGACGTCGAGGCGGCGCGTCACGTCGTCGAGGGTGAGGACAGCCCCGGCCGCGGGGCCGAAGCGGACGCCCTCGAGCGCCCGGCTATGGCAGACTAGGCGCCCATGTCGACACTCGCGGCCCCCCCGCGCAATCCCTTCATCGCCGGCAGCTGGGTACGGGGCGAGGACTTCTTCGGCCGCGGCGAGCTGGTGCGCGAGGTGCTCGAGGGCGAGCGCCACTCGCTCTGGGTGCTGGGCGGGCGCCGGCTCGGCAAGACCAGCCTGCTGAAGGAGCTCGAGTACCGGGTCCAGAAGAGCCGCGAGACGCCGTTCGTCCCGCTCTACTGGGACCTGCAGGGCAGCGGCGACGCGCGCGGGCTCTCGGAGACGCTGCTCGCGAGCGTCGAGGACTCCGAGCCGTTTCGGCGCGCGACCGACGTGCTGGTCGAGGACCTGGAGAGCCAGCCGGTGGCCGAGATGCTGGCGAGCCTGGTCCGGCGCACGGTCCGCAGCGGTTGGCGGCTGCTGCTGCTGGTCGACGAGGCGGAGGAGCTGCTGGTCGTGGGCCGCGGCGACGCCGCGGTGCTGGCGCGGCTGCGGCGCGTGCTCTCGCGGGGCGCCGACGTGCGCACGGTGATCACGGGCACGCGCCTGCTGGCACGCGTCGACGAGCAGGCGGCGCTGCCCACCTCCCCGTTCCTGCAGGGCTTCATCCCGCCGGTCTACCTGACGCCGCTCACGCTCGCGGAGGGGCGCGCGCTACTCGCGCGCGGCGGCTTCGCGCCGGCCGACGCCGACACGGTGCTCGAGCGCGCCGCCTGCCACCCGTTCCTGGTGCAGCTCATCGCGAGTCGCCTCTTCGAGAGCCGGGACCTGGCCGTGACGCTCGAGCAGCTCGCCGCCGACGAGATGGTCGCCAACTACTTCGCGGTGGACTTCGGCACGCTCGAGCCGGTCGAGCGGGACGCGCTCGGCGAGGTGGCCCGGGAAGGCCGGCGCACGCGCGGCGAGCTGGCGCGCAAGCTCGGCCGCCCCGAGGAGGACCTCGACTCCCCGCTCTACGGCCTCTCGATGCTCGGCTACCTCGCGCGCGACGGTGAGGCGTACCGCCTCGCCAACTGGTTCTTCGAGCGCTGGCTGCGGCGGCGGGTGACGGGCTCCCGTTAGGGGGGACGCTGCGTCGCGTCCCCCCTCTCACCCCCCCGCTCCGCTGCCCGCTACCTA
>DATEUE010000254.1:0-13789 GCA_035283305.1 Vicinamibacteria bacterium
ATGAGCCCCGCAGGCGGTCGTCGAGCCGACCTGGTAAGTGCGGCTGTGCGGCTTGCCCGTCTGATCGGACCGGACGAGTGTGTGCTGATCGGGGGGCTGGCGGTCGGGGTCCACGGCTTCGTCCGTGCCACGGACGATCTCGACTTCATCACGCGGTTGCCGCTCGAGCGAGCGCGCGTGCGGCTGCGGGATGCGGGAATCGAGACGCGGCTGCTGCGGGGCGACATCCTCGACGGGGGCTTCAGCTGCGTCAAGGGCGAGATCGGGGGAATCCCCTTCGACTTGCTGCCCCCGCTCGTGCCGATCGTCTGGGAGGACGCGCTCAGGATCGACATTGCCGGAGGCACGTTGAGCGTCGTCGACCTGGACGGCCTGCTGCGCCTGAAGCTCCGCGCGGGCGGTCCGCTGGATCTTCTCGACGCCGCGAGGCTGGTCCTGCTGCACCCGGACACCGAGGCGCGGGCGCGGGAGCTGGCGACCGCCTATCGTGCCGCGGATCAATTCGATCGCTGGCTCAGGGACCCGAGGATCCGTGCCCAGGCCCGCGAGGAAGCGGAGCTGGAACGGCGGCGCGCGTCGCGCAAGCCCAAGGCGCGCGGAAGGGCGAGGCCGAGCAAGGCGCGGGGCAAGCGGCGCAGCGCGGTCCGCAAGCCCGGGAGGCCGTGAGCGTCACGCACCGGCCGGCTCGGCCCGGTGGCGAACCTCGGTGTGCCACTTCCAGAGCAGGTAGATCGCGGGGTAGACGAGCAGTTCCATCAGGAACGACGTGGCCAGGCCGCCCACCATCGGCGCGGCCACCCGCTTCATCACGTCGGCCCCGGAGCCGGTCGACCACATGATCGGCATCAGGCCCATGAAAGCCGCGGTCACCGTCATCATCTTGGGCCGCACGCGCTTCACCGCCCCGTGGACGATCGCCTCGTGCAGCTCGGCCAGGGAGCGGAGCCTGCCTTTGGCCTTCGCCTCCTCGTAGGAGAGGTCCAGGAAGAGCAGCATGAAGACACCGGTTTCGGCGTCCAGGCCCATGAGCGCGATCATGCCCACCCAGGCCGCGATCGAGACGTTGTAGCCGAGCAGGTACATGAGCCACACGGCACCGACTACCGAGAACGGGACCGCCAGCATCACGATCCCGGCCTTCACGCCCGACTTCGTGTTCATGTAGAGCAGGAAGAAGATCGTGAAAAGCGTGAGGGGCACGACGAGCTTCAGCCTCTCGCGCACCCGCAGCATGTTCTCGTACTGGCCGCTCCACTCGAGTGAATAGCCCGACGGCAGCGTCACGCCCTCGGCGACGGCCTGCTTGGCGCGCTCGACATAGCCGCCGATGTCGCTCTCCACCATGTCGACGTAGACGTAGCCGGCCAGCAGGCCGTTTTCGTTGCGGATCATGGCGGGGCCAGTGACCATCCGGATCGCGGCCACCTGCGAAAGGGGAATCTGGGCCCCGGACGGGGTCATGACGAGGACGCGTCCCAGTTGCTCCAGGTCGTCGCGCAGCTCGCGCGGGTAGCGGACGTTCACCGGGAAGCGCGCGCGGCCCTCTATGGTGGTGGAGACGTTCTCCCCGCCCACCGCCGACATCACCACGTCCTGCGCCGCCGCGACCGTGAGCCCGTAGCGCGCCAGCTCGTCGCGATTCAGGTCGAAGTCGACGAAGTAACCGCCGGCCACGCGCTCGGCATAGACGCTGCGGGTGCCGGGAAGCGCGCGCAGGATCGGCTCGAGCCTCTCGCCGATCCGCTCGATCTCGGCGAGGTCGGGCCCGAAGATCTTGATCCCGATCGGGGTGCGGATGCCGGTCGTGAGCATGTCGATCCGGTTCTTGATCGGCATGGTCCAGGCGTTCGTGGTGCCCGGGATCTGGAGCTTCCGGTCCATCTCGGCTACGAGCTCCTCGTACGAGATCCGGTCGGGCCAGATCCGGGCGAGGACCAGGTCTTTGAGCCACCCGGGCGCCCAGCTGGAGTAGAAGCGGGGCTTCTCCCTCCACTCGGACGGCGGCTTCAGCACGACGGTCGTCTCCATCATCGAGAAGGGGGCGGGGTCGGTGGAGGTCTCGGCCCGGCCCGCCTTGCCGAGCACGCGCTCGACCTCGGGGAACGACTTGATCAGCTGGTCCTGCACCTGCAGCAGCCGGCTCGCCTCGGTCACCGAGATCCCGGGCAGCGTCGTCGGCATGTAGAGGATGACGCCCTCGTTGAGCCGCGGCATGAACTCGTGGCCGAGCCCGAGGTAGGCGGGCATGGTCGTGGCGACCACGAGCACGGCGATCCCGATCGTGATCCGGGGATGGCGCAGCACGGCACGGCAGGCCGGCTCGTAGACCGCGAACAGCACGCGGCTGATAGGGTGCTTCTCCTCCGGGTAGTAGCGGCCCACGCTCACCTGGTTGAACAGCCAGCTGACGAAGCGCGGGCGGAAGTGCACGAAATCCATCCGGGCGAACAGCATCCGCAGCGCCGGGTCGAGCGTGACGGCGAGCACGGCGGCGATCCCCATCGCCAGGGTCTTGGTCCAGGCGAGCGGCTTGAAGAGGCGCCCTTCCTGGTCGACGAGCGTGAAGATCGGGACGAAGGCCACGGCGATCACGAGCAGCGAGAAGAAGACCGACGGGCCCACCTCGAGCAGGGCCTCGAGCCGCACCGCGTGGAAGTCCCCCTTGCGTCCGCCGCGATCCCAAAGCTCCAGCTTCTTGTAGGCGTTCTCGACCTCGACGATCGCCCCGTCCACCAGCACGCCGATCGAGATCGCAATCCCGGCGAGCGACATGATGTTGGATGAGATCCCCAGCCACCACATCGGGATGAAGGCGAGCAGCACCGAGACCGGGATCGTCACGATCGGGACGATGGCCGAGGGGATGTGCCAGAGGAAGACGAGGATCACCAGGCTCACGATCGCGATCTCGAGCACGAGCTCGTGCGTGAGCGTGTCGATCGCGCGCTGGATCAGCTCCGAGCGGTCGTAGGTCGTCACGACGCGCACGCCTTTCGGGAGCGAAGGCTCGATCTCGCGCAGCCGCTCGCGCACGCGGCGGATCACCTCGCGGGCGTTCTCGCCGTGGCGCATGACGACGATCCCGTTCACGGTGTCGCCGCGGCCGTCGAGGTCGGAGACCCCGCGCCTCATCTCCGGACCCAGGGCGACCTGGCCCACGTCCCGCAGCAGCACCGGCGTGCCCTTCTCGTCGGTCTTGAGCACGATCTTCTCGAGGTCTTCCGTCCCGCGCACGTAGCCTCGGCCTCGGACCATGTACTCCTTGCCCGAGAACTCGAGCAGGCGCCCGCCCACCTCGTTGTTGCTCCTGCGGATGGCCTCCGCCACGTCCATGATCGCGAGCTCGTAGGCCCTGAGCCGATTCGGGTCGACCGTGACCTGGTACTGCTGCACGAAGCCGCCGAGCGAGGCCACCTCCGCGACGCCGGGGACGGATTGCAGCCGGTAGCGAAGGTTCCAGTCCTGCAGCGTGCGCAGCTCGGCCAGCGACTGCGTTCCCGAGTCGTCCACGAGGGCGTACTGGAACACCCAGCCGACGCCGGTCGCGTCGGGGCCGAGCTCGGTCCGCACGCCCGCCGGCAGCAGCGGCTGGATCTTGGAGAGGTACTCGAGGACGCGGCTCCTGGCCCAGTAGATGTCGGTCCCGTCCTTGAAGATCACGTACACGTAGGAGAAGCCGAAGTCGGAGAAGCCCCGGACTACCTTGACGTTGGGCGCTCCGAGAAGGGCGCTGACGATCGGGTACGTGACTTGGTCCTCCATGATGTCGGGGCTCCTGTCCCAGCGCGAGTACACGATCACCTGGGTGTCGGAGAGGTCGGGGATGGCGTCGACCGGGATGTGGTTGAGGGTGTAGACGCCGTAACCCACGAAGACCGCGGTCGCGAGCAGGACGAGGAAGCGGTTGTGGGCGCTGAAGCGGATGACGGCCCTGATCATGGCGGCTGCCCCTCAGTGCTGGTGGCCCGGCGGCTGCGGCCCCGGCGTTGCCATCGAGGAGATGGCGGACCGCAGGCTGGACTCCGAATCCAGCAGGAAGTTGGCCGAGATCACCACCCGCTCGCCGTCCGCGAGGCCCGAGAGGACCTGGAAGGTGCTGCCGACCCGCACTCCGAGCTGCACTTCGCGCGGCTCGAAGCGCCCCTCGCCCCGATCGATGAACACGAGCTTGCGGTCACCGCTGTCGATCACGGCGCTCTCCGGGACGGACAGGCCCGTTCCGAGGTCCGCGCGCAGGTTGACGTCGGCGAACATGCCGGGCTTGAGCTGCTGGTCCTCGTTGCGAAGCTCGATACGGACCTTGACGGTGCGGGTCTTCTCCTCGACGGTCGGGTCGACGTACGTGACCGCGCCGCGCCACTTCTTCCCGGGCAGGTAGGGCACCGTCAGCTCGCCCTGCATCCCGATCCGGACGAGCGGCAGGTCGGACTCGTAGACGTCCGCCAGCACCCAGACGTGGCTCAGGTCCGCGATGTCGAAGAGCGTGTCGGCGGGGGTCACCCGCATGCCGTGGAACGCCATCTTCTGGACCACGTAGCCGGCGACGTCGGAGTGCAGGTCGATCGTGCGCCCGACCTTCCCGGCCCGCTCGAGTGCCTCGATGTCCTCGCTGCGCACGTCCCACAGCAGCAGCCTCTGGCGCGCGGCCTCGAGCAGGTTGAGCGACCCCTCGGCCACCGACGGGATCCCGCTCTCGGCCATCTGCTTCTGGGTGTTGTAGGCGAGCAGGTACTCCTGCTGCGTCGCCACGAGCTCCGGGCTGTAGATGGAGAGCAGGTGCTCGTCCCGCTTCACGAACTTCCCCGTGAAGTCGACGTAAAGGTGCTCCACGTAGCCGTCGTACTTGGTGTGGATGTGGTGCAGCCGCCGCTCGTCCACCGCGACGCGCCCCACGGTCCTCATCACCCGCGTGAGCGGGCCGTGGTGGATCTCCTCGCTGCGGATGCCGAGGATCTGCCGCCTCTCGGGCGAGAGGCTGAGGCTCGCCCTTCCGGGGACCGCCGGGCCTTCTGCCTGGGCTTCGTCTGCGTAGACCGGAATGAAGTCCATGCCCATGGAGTCCTGGGCCGGCCTGTCGGACCTCACGCTGGGATCCATCGGGGAGCGGTAGTAGAGAACCTTGCGCTCACCCGGCGGCCGAGGGTGGGCCGGGATCGGCACGAGCTTCATGCCGCAGATCGGGCAGTCACCGGGCTTGTCCGAGACGTAGGTCGGATGCATCGGGCAGTGGTAACGGGCGATCTCGACGGCTCCGGTCGCCGGCTGTCCAGCGCGGCGTGCGAACAGCAGGAAAGCTCCCGCCCCGATCACGGCCAGGGCGACCATCCACCACACGCTTCGCGCGCGCTTCATGGCATGCTCCTTCCGGAACTCATCGCGGCACCCGATGCCACGCCCGCTGGCGCGACGCCCAGGCCGCTGGCGCCGGCCGCGGCCATCCCGGAGGCGCCCGCAGCGGCGAGGCTGGAGGTGGACTCGAGGCTCGCCTCCTCCAGGCTGGCGCGGATGCGTGCGTGGTTGGCCAGCAGCGTGAGGTGGGTGGCGCGGTCGTTGTAGAGGGTCGTCAGCGCCTCGAGCACGGCGATGAACGGCACCTTGCCCGTCTGGTAGTTGGCGACGGCCGCATCGACCGCCATGCGGTCCTGGGGGATGATCCCCTGTCCGTAGAGGCCCGCGATCTTCTGCGTGGCCTCGAGCTGGGCCAGGCGCTCCTCGGTCCGGTAGCGGAGCTGCAGCCTGACCGCTTCCGCGAGACGGGCGCTCGCACGGACCTGCGCTTCGGCCTCGGCCTGGCCGCTCGAGAGACGCTTGCGGTTGAGGGGCAGCGTGACGCCGACCCCCGCCTGCCACATCGGGTCGAGCCCCCCCCGGTTCATGTAGCCCGCCTGCACGCTGAAGTCGGGTTTGAACTCCTTGCTCGCGAGCGCCACCAGGCTGGCGGCCCGTTGCTGCACCACGGCCGCGCTCCTGAGCTCCGGGCTGATGCCGGCGAGGCGCTCGACCGCGCGCTCCAGGTCCTCGGCGATCGGGTGCAGGACCAGGCGCGCTCTCGTCTCCACCGGGCTCGTGGCCGGGCGGCCCGTCAGGCGGTTGAGCTCCGCCGCGCGGATCTGGGCTTCGGCCTGCTGCTCGGTCCGCAGTTGCTCGACGCGGGTCACCTCGATCTGGACACGCAGAACGTCCGGCTGAGCGCCCTGCCCCACCGCGTAGCGCGCGCGCGCGACGCCCTCGATCTGCCGCCAGAGCTGCTCCTGCTCGCGGACGAGCTCCAGCAGCTCGCGGCTCAGGACGAGCCCGCTGTAGGCGCGCTTCACGGCCGCGACGACGCCGAGCCGGGCTCGCTCGAGCTGCTGCTCGACCTGGTCGGCCTCGCGGGCGGCGACGTCGCCCCGCAGGCCCCGCTTGCCGGGCCAGGGCAGCTCCTGGCTGCCCATGAAACCGAGCGTCGTCATGGGCTGCGTGCCGAGGCTCGGGGACCAGCCGTCGTTCGTGTAGACGACCGACAGCATCGGGTCGGAGAGCGCCCGGGCCTGGTCGGGTCGTGCGCGCGCGGCGAGCACGGCGTCCTGAAGGGCGAGCAGATCGGGGTTCTTCCGGAGCGCCTCCGACACGAGCGCGTCCTTGACCGGGTCGGGCTCCTGCGCAGCGGCGACGACGGCGAGACCCATCCCGCAAACGGCCAGCGCCACGATCCGAGAGCTCGAAGACATGTCCATCCACCTCTCGCGCGCACGCGTTCCACCACATCGGGCACGGGACCCGGGGGTGCACGCACACCTCGGGCGTACCCTTCACGACGCGGGTGCCACGACCCGCGCGGTTGGCGGACTAGAGGCGCCTGACGGTGAGAGGCGGGGAGATCGCGGGTCCGGGCGACGCCTGGCCGCGGTCGAGGACCGCGCTGGCGGGCGGCGTGACCCACGCAACGACGACGAAGGCAGGAGCAACTGCCGGCGTGATCGAGGACGGCGCGGCCACGGTGTCAGGGGTGACGTCAGCGGTCGCGCAGCAACCGGGGTCGGCCGGGCGCAGGCCGGCCGGGGGCGCGCAGCAGGAGTGCTCCGCGGTCGCGACGGGCTCCGGCAGGCAGCCGCAGGGCGCGGGCAGCGTCGCCAGGAGCGCGAGGCTCGCCAGCAGGGCGGAGACGGTCGTGCGGCGCCTGCGGCTCATCCTATCCATGGGAGCACGGCAGCCGCCGCCCGGTCAAGCGGAGCTAAGCTCTTCGCGTGTTTCGCAGCTATCTCCACTGGCTGGTCGCGATCAGCCTGGCCTTCGTGCTGCTCGAGCGGCTCTTCCCCTGGCGCGCGGGTCAGGCGCTGCTTCGTCCCGGCTGGGCGCGCGACCTCGGCTTCCTGGCGTGGAACGGACACCTGTTCTCCCTGCTGACCGCGGGGGTGAACGGCTGGCTCGCGGCGCAGGCGACAGGCCTGCTGCAGCAGGCCGGGCTGCGCCTCGACGTCTCGCCCCTCGCCGGGTGGCCGCTCTGGGCCCAGGCGGCCGCTTTTCTGCTCGTGGCCGACTTCCTCCAGTGGTGCGTCCACAACCTGCTGCACCGCGTGCCGGCGCTGTGGACGTTCCACAAGGTGCACCACGCGATCACCACCATGGACTTCGTCGGCAACTTCCGTTTCCACTGGATGGAGATCGTCGTCTACAAGTCGGTGCAGTGGCTGCCGCTCGCCCTTCTCGGCGCCTCTGGCGAGGCGGCGTTCGCCGTCGCCGTCGTCTCGACCGTCTGGGGCGACCTCAACCACGCCAACCTGAACCTCGGCTTCGGGCCTGCCGGCTGGGTCCTGAACAGCCCGCGCATGCACCTGTGGCACCACGACCAGTCGGACGAGGGCGGCACCGCGAAGAACTTCGGGATCGTGCTGAGCCTCTGGGACCACCTGTTCGGGACCGCGTACTGGCCGAGGGACAGAAGCCCCGCCCGGCTCGGGTACCCCGGGATCGAGGAGATGCCTGTGGGTCTCGTCGGGGAGCTGACCTGGCCGCTCCGCAAGCGGCGCTAGGCAGCCCGGAACGCGCCGCGGCTCCCGTCGTAGGATCGTGAGGGGCCGCGCTTGGAGGACGAGTGACTGCGGACAGCCGGGCGAGCGGCGGTTTGCTGGATCGCGCGGCGGACCTCGTCCCGGCCCTCGCGGTCCTCGGCTTCCACCTCGCGCTTCTTCCCGGCTACGGCGTGTTCCGGGACGAGCTCTACTACATTGCCTGCGGCCGGCGGCCCGCCTGGGGCTATGTCGACCACCCGCCGCTCGTTGCCTGGGTGGCGTGGCTCGTGGCGCAGCTCGCGGGCGAGTCCCACCTCGTGCTGCGCGCGGTCTCGGCGCTGGTGATGGCGGCGAGCGTGTGGCTCGCGGGCCGCACCGCGGCCGCGATGGGCGGGGGGGCCTTCGCCCGCGCGCTCGCGGGCCTCGCCACGGGCTTCGTCCCGATCGCACTCTCGCTCGCCAGCATCTACTCGATGAACGTCTTCGACCTCTTCTTCTGGGCGTTGCTGTCGTGGATCTTGGTGCGTGTGCTCGCGGGCGGTCCCGATCGGCTCTGGCTGCTGTTTGGTGCCGTGGCCGGCCTCGGTCTGCTCAACAAGATCAGCGTGCTCTACCTCGGCGCGGGCCTCGTCGCCGGCCTCGTGCTGGCGCGCCGCTTCGACGTCTTCCGCTCGCGAGCCTTCTGGCTCGGAGGCGTCCTCGCGTTCGCGATCTTCCTGCCGCACCTGCTGTGGCAGCACGCCCACGGCTGGCCCACGCTCGAGTTCATGGCGAACGCCCGCAACGAGAAGATGGTCCCGCTTTCGCCCCTCGGCTTCCTGCTGGGTGCGCTCGACCAGACGCTGCCGGTTGCGTGGCTGTGGCTCGCGGGAGTGGCGTGGCTCGTCGCGGCCCGAAGCGCCGCAGCGCTGCGCGCGCTCGGGTTCGCGTTCGTGATCGTGCTGGCGATTCTGGCGACGGCAGGGGGCAAGCCCTACTACCTCGCCGCGGCCTATTCGCTGGCCTTCGCGGCCGGCGCCGTCGCGGTCGAGGGCTGGACCGCCGGCCGGCTGCGCCCCCTGCGCGTCGTGGCCGTGCTGGTGGTGGTCGGGCTGGGGCTGCTGGCCGCTCCGCTCGCGCGGCCCGTCCTGAGCGAAGACACGCTCGTCCGCTACGCGCAGGCCCTGGGCGAGAAGCCCGGGACGGACGAGCGGAATGCGGTCGGCCGGCTGAACCAGTTCTTCGCCGACATGCACGGCTGGCGCGAGCTGGCCGAGGCCGCGGCGCGGGTCGTGCACGCCCTGCCCGCGAGCGACCGGGACGGCCTATGCGTCTTCGGCCAGAACTACGGCGAGGCGGGGGCGATCGAGTACTTCGGCCCGCGGCTCGAGCTGCCGCCCGCGATCTCGTCGCACAACAACTACTGGCTCTGGGGGCCGGGGCGCTGCTCGGGCCGGGTCGTCGTCGTCATCGGCGGCCGGCGCGAGCGGCTGCTGGAGATGTTCGAGCAGGTGGAAGAGCGCGGCAGGTCCCGCTGCCGGGACTGCATGCCCTACGAGAACGAGCTTCCTATCTGGGTCGTGCGCGGACCCAGGCGCCCGCTCGGCGAGATCTGGCCGCAAATCAAACGCTTCATCTGACAGAGGCGGCGCCGGGCGGCGCCGCGGGACCGGCAGGGGCCTTATACTTGCCGCGAATGGTCGAAGACCTCCCGACGACGCCTGCTCCCTACTCGGAGGAGGCGGTTGCCGACGACGACCCCAAGCGCCGCCGGAAGGAGGCCAAGCTCCTCGGCGAGCAGGCCCGCTCGCTCGACCCCTGGGAGCGCTACCGGACGCTCGTCGACGCGCTCGAGGAGGCGATGGACCTCGTGGAGCTCGCCGACCGCAAGGCCCGTTTCGCGCTCGTGATCATGGGCGCGCTCAACATCTCGTTCTTCTTCCTGGTCACGCGCGCGGAGCTGATCGACGTGCTGCCGGCGGGGCTGCGGCCCTTTCTCGGCTTCTACCTGCTGCTCTACGCCGGTGTAGCTCTCTTCTTCTTCCTGGAGGCGATCGAGGCACTCAAGCCGCGGCGCTTCCGCCCGCAGATGCCCTACCCGGGGGAGGCCGGGCCCGAGCACTTCCCGGAGGGGCTGCGCTACTACGAGGACGTGGTGCTGCGCGACCTCCAGGCGTATCGCCGGGCGTGGCGCGAGGTGCGCTTCGGCCAGCTGAACGCCGAGCTCGCGGTCCAGAACCACGTGATGGCGCGCATCAACAGCGACAAGTTCCGCTCGCTGCGCCGGCTCTACGGCGGCCTGCGCGTGCTCACGCTGCTCGCCGGCGGACTGCTCGCCGTGCTGGCGCTATCGATGCTGGCGAGCCGCCAGCCGCCCGCCGTCCCCACGGCCGCCGAGATGCTGGCGCCGCAGGCGACGCTCGTGGGCGCTCCCGCCGCGGCGGACGCGAGCGGGACGCTGGCGCTCGGGGCACCCGTCGCGGTCCTGGCCGAGGGATTGCACGAAGCCTCCGGAATCGCCTGGCACGCGGCACTCCGGCGTTTCTTCGTGGTGGGCGACCGCGGCACGCTGGCCGAGATCGACCCGGCCGGCAGCGTCCTGAAGCTCCACCGCGTGAAAGGCAACCTCGAGGACGTGGCCGTCCACACGCCGAGCGGGCGGCTGGTGCTGCTCGCGGAGAAGAAAGGCGAGCTCGTGGTGTGGGACACGACGTCCGCGAGCGAGACCGCGCGCTTCCCGCTCGACGTGGCCGCCGTGGTGGGCAAGGAGCCGGCCGACCGCAACCAGGGCTTCGAGGGGCTCGGCTTCCGCGAGGACTCCGACCTGCCCGGCGGCGGCACCTTCTACCTCGTGCACCAGAGGAAACCCGCCCGGCTGGTGGCGCTCAGCTTCGATCCCACCGGCCCCGCGCGGACGATCGGCGCGGCCGACGTCGTCGCGCGTCACGCGCTCAAGCCCTACGAGGACCTGACCGCGGTGGCCTGGAGCGAGCCGCTCGGGCGCCTGCTCGTGATCGCCGAGAGCGACGACCGGCTGCTGCTCGTGTCGCCGGCGGGGACCATCACCGGCACCTGGGTGCTTCCCGGCGGGCGCCAGGAGGGCATCGCCTTCGATCCAGCGGGCGCGCTCTGGATCGCGGACGACCTGCAGGGTCTGTTCAAGATTCCCAGCGCCCTCGCTGCGCTCGGCGGCGTGCGCGAGTCCGCCTCGTGACGAAGCCCGCGCTCGTCGCGCTTCTCTCGCTGTCGCTTCACGGCCCGTCCGGCGCCCAGGACAAGCCGCCCACACCGCCGCCCGCGAAGCCGCCCGAAGGGTGGAAGGTCGAGCCGTTCTCCCTCGGCAACAAGGCCGCCGGTTTCGAGGTCGCGCTCACCGGCTATGCCCAGGCCGACTTCCGCTCGTTCCAGGACTGGCAGGTGGGAGACGGCAGCGATGAGACGCTGCGGGCCGACGACTTCGAGTGGCGGCGCCTGCGGATCGGCCTCGAGGGCGAGTGGCGCAAGCTGGTGTTCGAGTTCGACGTCGACCCGGCCTTCGACGAGGGCGACGAGCTCAAGGACGCGCGGCTCGGCCTGCGTTTCTCGCGGGCGCTCGAGATCGACGGCGGCCACTTCAAGCCGCCGGTGAGCCCGGAGCGGCTGACCTCCCCCGCGAAGACCGACTTCATCGAGCGCGCCGCGTTCGTGGAGTCGCTCGCGCCCGACCGCGATTGGGGCGGCATGCTCTCGGGGGAGATCGGGCGCGCGCTCGAGTGGAGCGCGGGCGTCTTCGAGGGCGACGATCGCACGAGCTCGCGGCGGGCCGGCACGACCGCGGCCGCCCGGCTGGTGCTCAAGCCCGCGCGCTGGCTCGACCTCGGCGGCTCGTTCTCGCAGGGCGACGTGGCCGCGTCCCCGCCGAGCGCGGGCGTCGATCCGCGCCCGAAGGGTCTCGAGGGCACGAGCGGGACCGGCTACGAGTTCTTCCCGGGGGTGTACGTGAACGGACGGCGTCGGCGCTGGGGCGCGGACGCGCGCATCCAGGGCGGCCCCGTGTCCGTGTGGGGCGAGTTCCTGGAGGCGCGCGAGGAGCGCAAGGGCCAGGGGCCGACGCTCGAGGACCTGCCGGACGTGTACGGCAGGGGCTGGTCGGCGACCGCTACCTGGCTCATCACCGGCGACCGCAAAACGCGCACCATCCGCCCGGCCCGGGGGCTCCCGGGCGGTCCGGGTGCGGTCGAGCTCTCGGCGCGCTACGAGGAGCTGTGGTTCGACGACGTCAGCAACCAGGGCTTCGAATCGGCCGGGAGCCGAGCCGGAAACATCCGCCCCGCGGGCATCCGGACGTTCACGGGCGGCCTGAGCTGGTGGCCGACGCGCTTTCTGCGCTTCCAGGGCAACGTCCTCGTCGAGCGCTACGACGACCCGCTGCGGGCGCCCGAGCCGGGGAACGCCGGCGACTACGTCTCGCTGCTGAGCCGCGTCCAGGTGCACCTGCCGTGAAGCGCCTGCTCGCCGCTCTCGGCGCGCTCTGCGCCCTCGCCGCGTGCGGCGGGGGCGGCGCCGGCACTCCGAGCGAACCGTCCGCGACCTCGACGCCCGTGCCCGGCGTGCCGTCCGGCGGGGCCCCGATCTTCGATCCCACGGTGCTGCACGACGCCCGGCTCGAGCTGGATCCAGCGGCCTGGAAGGCGCTGCGCGTCAACTACCTGAGCAACCAGTACTACGCCGCCAACTTCAGCGTCGACGGCGTCGCGGTGAGCCAGGTCGGGATCCGCTCGCGCGGCGACGGGTCGCGCAGCGAGGAGAAGCCCGGGCTGAAGATCGACTTCAACCAGTTCGTCCCCTCGCAGGAGTACTACGGCTACAAGAGCCTGGTGATCGACAACCTGACCCAGGACGCGAGCATGCTGCGCGAGCGGCTCGCGTTCCTGGTCTTCGAGGCGATGGGCATCGCCTCGCCGCGCAACGCGCACGCCCGGCTCAGCGTCAACGGCGAGTATTGGGGCCTCTTCGCCCTGGTCGAGCCCGTCAGCAAGCCCTTCCTCAAGAGCCGGCTGGGCGAGGAGAGCGGCACGCTCTTCGACTACGAGTGGCGCTTTCATTACGACTTCGACTGGCTCGGTGGGGACCCCGTCGAGTACGTGCCCGAGCCGTTCGAGCCTGAGACGAACGAGGCGAAACCCGATGTGGCGACCGGCATTGTGGCCTTCATCCAGACCCTGAACCAGGCGCCGTCCGCGGGCTTCGTGGCGACGATGGGGAGCTGGCTCGACGTCGACCGCTTCCTGACCCACGTGGCGATCGAGAATGCGCTCGCGGAAGACGACGGCATCGTCGGCGACCAGGGCCTCAACAACTTCTATCTCTATGAGTACGGCCAGAAGAACCGCTTCGTGTTCATCCCCTGGGACAAGGACAACGCCTTCACGAGCGGCAACTGGCCGCTTTACAGGAACCTCGACCGGAACGTGCTCACCGCTCGCCTCACTTCCGACCCGGCCAAGCGCCAGGTCTACGCCGCCGCCGTGGCGCGCGCGACGAGCGAGTACGTCAACCCGCGCTGGCTCACGCCGCAGCTCGAGACGGCTTACCAGCAGATCCGCGGGGCAGCGCTGGCGGACGTGCGCAAGCCCTTCTCGAACGGCGAGTTCGAGGCCGCGGTCGCCGGCGCGCGCGGCGTCATCGCAACGCGCGAGCACGACGTCAACGCCCAGCGCTAGAGCCCGGCGCCGGGGGTGCTTCGGGTGGCCGGCGCTCGTCGTGTCGCTGTCGCTCGCGGGCTGCGGCGCTGCTCGAGCGCGTCCCCTTCTACGCGCTGCTCGGGAACCACGACTACG
>DATEUE010000255.1:0-2395 GCA_035283305.1 Vicinamibacteria bacterium
AAACACCGCGTGCGCGAAGCGGGGGTGCACGCGGTCGAGCCGCTCGAGCGCGGCCCAGGCCGGCGCCTCGCTCACGCTCGTGTAGGGATCGTCCTTGCCCGCGCGGGCCCGGGTCGCCGCGACGATCACGCTCACCGCCAGACGGGCCGAGGTGAGCGCGAAGAGCAGCGCGATCTCGGCTTCCTCGAGCGGCAGCTCGGCGTGGAAGCCCGCCACCACGGCTGCCGCGGCGGCGAGCGGGTCCTCCTCGCCGAGCACGGCGTAGGCCGCCGCGATCGCGGGCTCGGCCACCAGCAGGCCGTGGTGCATGTCGCCGAAGTCGAGAAGCCCCGCCACGGGGCGCGGCAGACTCCGCGGGTCGCCCAGGATCAGGTTGTGGTCGTTCGCATCGGAGTGGATCACCTGCCGCCGCAGCCGCGGCAGCGCGGGCGCCACATAGCGCTCGAAGCGGTCGAGCACCCGCCCTGCGAGAGCGCGCCGCTCGGGGTCGCTCACGCGGTCGAGCGAGTCCCGCAGCGCACCCGCGCGCGAGAGGTCCCAGGGGAAGTCGCGCCGCGCGGCCGAGTGGGTGAAGTCGGCGAGCGCCCGGTCCAGCTCGCCCAGCAGGCGGCCCACGGCCGTGAGCGTCTCCCGCGCGCGCGGCCGCGCGCTCGCGAG
The DNA here is from genome assembly GCA_035283305.1 of Vicinamibacteria bacterium. Taxonomy (GTDB): domain Bacteria; phylum Acidobacteriota; class Vicinamibacteria; order Fen-336; family Fen-336; genus DATBSL01. The sequence continues at coordinate 658 of DATEUE010000255.1, forward strand.
CGTCGAGCCCGGGAGCCAGCTCAGCATCCACACGAGCCGCGGCGTCCCGTCGGGGCCCGGCACCTCGCTCACGGCGTCTCCGCCGCGAGTCGGCACCACCCGCGGCAGCGGCAGGTGCGGGACGCGCGCCTCGAGGTGGGCGAGCGCCGCGCACTGCATCGCCACGAGCCCGCGCTCGCGGGCCGGGTGCATCGCCTTCAGCACGAACGAGCGGCCGTCGGCCGCGGTCAGGCGGAAGTTGTCGTCGAACTCGCCCGGCAGCGCCCGCGCCCAGGCCGACAGGCCGTAGAGCGACGCCGCGAGGCGGGTGGCGTCCCCCTCCGAAACCGGCCGCTCGGCGCGTCCCTCGGGCAGCACGGGCGGATTATGGTCGAAGGCCCCCCCAGGGGGGAGGCACCGTTTGGAAGCTGTGCTAGACTCCGTTTGTCTAGTTGCCGTTCGACTGGCGTTTCCCCCGAAGCTTGGGCCGCCCAATGGGGGGCGGTGCTGACCGTTCGTGGCGCACAGGCGAGTTGGCTGCTAGGTAGGGCCGAAGGAGGCCTGTACGTTCATGATCGAAGGCACAGTCAAGTGGTTCAACGAGTCGAAGGGTTTCGGGTTTCTCTCGCGTGAAGGTGGTCCGGACGTCTTCGTGCACCACACCGAGATCAAGGCCGACGGTTTCCGCACCCTGAACGAGGGTGACAAGGTTCGTTTCGAGGTGGTGGACAGCCCCAAGGGGCCCCGCGCCGCGAACGTGAGCCGCGTCTAAGACTCCAGGAATCGCTTCAACGATAACGCCCGGGGCACCCGCCCCGGGCGTTTTTCATTCTGGACTCAGGCAGCCGAGCGCTTCCTGAGTGCCTGATGCAGGTCCCAGTCCGCCTGCAGGTGCATCCAGAGTTGAGGCGACGTCTTGAAGCGGCGTGCAAGCCGCAAAGCTGTATCGGCCGTGACGCTCCGCTTGCCGAGGACAACCTCGTTCAGCCGGTTGGCCGACATGCCGAGCTGTTGCGCGGCCTCCGCCTGAGCCAGACCGAGAGGCTTCAGGAACTCTTCGAGCAGCATCTCGCCCGGATGGATCGCGGGTCCGAGCATCGAGGCACTACGCGTGATAGTCCTCGCAACAGACTTCGTAGGCATGGTTTCCTTCCCACCGAGACGTTAGTCGAAACTGGTCATTCACGCGGATGCTGTGACGGCCTCGGGTCGATCCAGAGCGCGGGGCCGTCAGTGGCAGCCGACCACGCTAGCCGCCTCGGCCATGCGCGCAGGGTCGGGCCGGAAGCGCGCGGTGAGCGCCTCGGCGAGGCAGTGGAAGCGGTCGAGCGACCCGTCGGCCCGCATCGTCTTCTCGCACCCCTCGAACGCCGTCTCGAGCGCGTCGAACTCGGGGCCCGTGAGCAGCCGCTCCGCCATCGGGTAGAGGATGCGGTCCTCCTTCAGGATGTGCGCCCGCAGCAGCTCTATGAAGGACGAGGCGTTCTCGACCGCGATCTGCACCTCGACGGGAGCGAGCGGCCCTTCCGCCTCGGCCAGCCCGCGCAGCGCCGTGACCCGCGCCCGCCCGAGCACGTGCTCGTGGAACATCACCGCGAGGGGTCCCGTCTGGCGCGGCATCCCGCGCTCGAGCATGCGCTGGAAGAGGATGTCCTCCTCCTTCGCGTGGTGGCAGGCATCCGCGAAGCCGCGGAAGAAGGCCGCGTACTCCGCGAGGGTGGACCGCTCGGGCGCGAGCCCCTGCTCGATCCCGACCACG
>DATEUE010000256.1:0-8771 GCA_035283305.1 Vicinamibacteria bacterium
CGCCTGGACGCCGCCCGCTCCCGCCGCGCGTCAGCCGGTCGCGGCGCCGACCCCGCTCAGCGAGCTCCCGCCGCTCCGCTTCGTGGAGTCGCGCGAGCCGCGCGATCGCGACGACGTCTACACGGGCGTTGAGCCTTCCCGCTCCTGGAACCTGCAGCCCATCTGGGACTGGACGAAGCGCCTCGTGACCACGGGCGCGCTGGTCGCGGTGCTGGTGTATGCCGTTCTCGAGCGCGACACCTGGCTCCCGAGGACCGCCGAGCTCGGTCAGACGGTGTTCACGCAGATCGACCGCCAGGTGCTTTCGCGGGAGCGACGGCAACAGCAGGAGCGCGCTCTCGCGGATGCCGCCGCACGATTGCCGGAGCTCGCGCCGGAGACCATCTCGCTCGTCTTCTCCCGCAGCCCCACGGGCATCGTCGAGGCCGGGGAGGCGTTCCAGATCGCGCGCGAGGCGCTCGACCGGGGCCTCGGCACGCTCACGCAGGCGGAGGCGGAGGAGCTGCGGGCGCTGGCGCGCGAGCTACTCACGATGCTCAGCCGCACCGAGGCGGAGCGCGTTCGGGAGTACGACCGGACCCGCGCGCGGCGCGTGATCTTCCCGTTCGAGAACCCCCACATCATGGAGCTCGTGGCTCGCGGCGCACGGGCCTTGCCGCCGGAGCGGCTCGAGCGGCTCCAGGCCTTGTCCCACAAGGCCGTCGCCGCGGGTCTGGACCTGCCGGAAGCAACGGCGGCTCCGAGCGCGGTCCGCTGAGCGTTCCCGCTCCGGGCGACCCACACGTCAGTCGGCGCGGAGCACCCCGGCGGGATCGAGCCGGCTGGCCCGGAGCGCGGGCCCATAACCCGCAACCGCGGCGGCCGACAGCAGGACGAGCGAGACGACGCCGAGCGTGAGCGGGTCGCGCGGAGAGATCCCGAACAGCAGACCCTCGAGCAGCCGGCCGAGGGCAAGCGCCACCGCGAGGCCGATGCCGAGCCCCAGCCCCGCGAGCGCGAGGCTGCGCCGGAGCACGAGACAGACGAGCGAGAGCGGCTCGGCCCCGAGCGCGAGGCGCACGCCCAGCTCGCGGGTCGACTCCCCCACCAGGCAGGACACGACGCCGTAGAGGCCGAGCGCAGCGAGCACGAGGGCGAGTCCGCCGAAGAGCAGCAGCACCCGGGACGCGGCACGCGGCGCGGCGACCATGTCACGGGCGAGTGTCGCGAGCGGCGCGACGCGAGAGACGGCGACGTCGCTCCGCAGCGCCGTCACCTCTCGGCGCAGCGCCGAGGCACGGGCCAACGGATCGCCGGCCCCGCGCACGACGAGCGTGAGGCCCGAAGGACCCATGCGCACGTCCTGAGCCAGCGGGCGGTACATCTCGGGCCGAGTCGCCCTGGCCACGTTCTCCTGCGGCGTGTCGGCCACGACGCCGACGATCGTCACCCACGTGCCGGCCGCGCCGTCGAGGCCGGTGGCGATCCGCCGGCCGATCGGGTCTTCGTCCCCGAACACCTGCCGCGCCAGCGTGGCGTTGACGAGCGCCACCGCCGGGGCGGTGCGCACGTCGCGCCCGTCGAAGCCGCGGCCGCGCAGCAGCGGGACGCCGAGTGCTCCGTGCCACTCGGGCGAGACGAGCCGCCAGCAGGTGTCGAGGCTCGCATTGGGCGCGAGCTCGCGGCCCTCGATGCGTAGCCCGGCGCTCGTGCGCAGGCCGGAGAGCGGCAACGTCTGTCCCACGGCCGCCGCCGTGATGCCGGGCTCGGCCCGCAGGCGCTCCTCGAGGCTCGCGGCGAACGCGCGCAGCGCGGGGGCGTCCTGGCTCAGGGCCCGCGGGAAGTCGAGCCGCGCCGTGAGCGCGCCCGCCGCCTCGAAGCCGAGCGGCGCCTGCTGCAACCGCGAGAGCGTGCCGAGCAGCAGGCCGGCGGCGTTCACGAGCACGACGGCGAGCGCCACCTCGGCGACGACGATCAGCCCGCGCACGCGGTGGGCGCCGGGGCCGGCCATGGGGGTGCGGCCGCTCGTGCGCAGCCCGGCGAGCGCGTCGGCACTCGCCGCGACGCGCGCCGGGGCCAGGCTCACGAGCACGACGCACGCGAGCGTCACGAGAACGGAAAGCGCGAGCACGCTGCCCGACAGGCGCAGCCCCGCGAGCGGCGGCAGGCTGGCGGGCCACAGCGCCGTCATCAGCGGGCGGCTGGCCCACGCAAGCGCGAGGCCCGCGCCACAGCCGACGGCTGCGACGAGCAGGGCCTCGGTCACGAGCTGGCGCGCGAGGCGGGCGCGGCCGGCCCCGAGCGCGGCCCGCACCGCCAGCTCCTGGCCTCGCCCGGCGGTCCGTGCGAGCAGCAGGTTCGCGACGTTGGCGCAGGCGACGAGCAGCACGCAGCAGGCGGCGCCGAGCAGCAGCGCGAAGGCGGGACGCGCCCCGCCCCGCAGAGCCTCGAAGAGCGGCTCGACGCGCGCGCCGTTTCCCTCGTTCGCGTCGGGGTAGTCTCGAGCGAGCGCCGCCGCGACGTGGTCCATCTCGGCCTGGGCGGCCGCGAGCGGTACCCCCTCGCGCAGCCGCCCCACGACGCCGAGGTAGCGTGAGTCACGCAGCGTCCGCAGGTCGACAGCCACCGCGATGGGCAGCTCAGGCAGGTCGCCGTCCTGCGCCGCCAGCCAGAGCTCCGCCTCGCGCGGGAAGGCGAACCCGCGCGGCATCACGCCGACGACGCGCACCAGCTCCTGGTCGAGCTGCAGCTCGCGGCCGACGACGGCTGGGTCGGCCTCGAACTGCTCCTGCCAAAGCGCGTGGCCGAGCACGACCTCGCGGGGTCCGTCCGCGACGCGCCCAAAGGCATGCCCGAGCCCGGCGCGGGCGCCGAGCACGTCGAAGAAGCTCCGCGACACGATCCCGGTGTCGAGCCGGCGCGCCGCGTCGCGCGTCAGGAGCGTGCGCCCCACGACCTCGTACGCGGCCAGACCCGTGAACGAGCGGGCGCGCGCGCGCCAGTCGAGGAAGTTCGCCGGGGCGACGGCGCGGCGCGGCTGCCGGAGGTCGGTCTGGTGCACTAGCACCAGCCGGTCCGGGTCCGGGTAGGGCAAAGGCCGCAGCAGCAGCGCCTCTAGGGCGCTCAGCACCGCGGCGTTGCCGCCGATACCGAGCGCCAGCGTCAGCCCGGCCACGAGCGTGAATCCCGGGGCGCGCCGCAGGCGCCGGGCGGCGTGACGCAGGTCTTCGATCAGCGTGTCCATGGGTCGACGAGCCTCCCCGGACTGCTTAGACGTCGGTTGGCGTCCGGAGGTTGGGTCGCGTCCCACGCGCGCGCGCCGAAGCCGCTACAATCCCGGCAGCGCGCACCCCATGCCCAAGAAGGTCGTCCCCGATCCGACACGGGAACGGGACTGATGCCCATCGGTCCCGAGACCCGGTTCGGCCCCCACGAGATCCTGGGGTCCGTGGGTGCGGGCGGGATGGGCGAGGTCTACCGGGCGAGCGCCCCGCGCCTCGGGCGCGAGGTCGCCGTGAAGGTGCTGCCGCCGCAGTTCGCGGGAGATCCCGACCGGCTGCGCCGCTTCGATCTCGAGGCGCGCGCCGCGGGAGGGCTCAATCACCCGAAGGTGCTCGGGATCCTCGACGTGGGCTCGGAGAACGGCCACCCCTACGTGGTCTCCGAGCTGCTCGAGGGCGAGACGCTGCGGCAGCGCCTGCGCGTGGCCCCACTCACGCCCAAGAAGGCGATGGAGGTCGCGGTCCAGATCGCGCACGGTCTCGCGGCGGCTCACGACAAGGGCATCGTGCACCGCGACCTCAAGCCCGAGAACCTGTTCGTCACGCGCGAAGGCCGGGTGAAGATCCTCGACTTCGGCCTGGCCAAGCTCACGCGCGAGGGCTCCCCCGACGACGAGGCGACGCTCGCGAGCGGCGACACGCCTGCGGCGGGAGACGCGGCGGCCACGGAGGCGGGCGCCATCCTGGGCACCGTCGGCTACATGTCCCCCGAGCAGGCGCGCGGCCTGCCCGCGGACCAGCGCTCGGACATCTTCTCTTTCGGCGTGGTGCTCTACGAGATGGTCTCGGGCCGGCGCCCCTTTGCCCGCGAGACGCACGCCGAAACGCTCACGGCGATCCTGAAAGACGACCCGCCCGAGCTCGCCCTGACCCACCCGAACGTGCCCCCCGCGCTCGAGCGCGTCCTATGCGATCGACGCGCTCTCGTCGTCCTCGCCCGGCCGCGGCGCGGTCCTGCCCGCGGCCAACGCAGGCCGGACGCGCAGGCGTGTGGCGACCGTGCTCGGCGCGTCGCTGCTGGGCGTCCTGGCCGGCATCGCATGGCGGGCCGCCCGCGAAGCCCCGGCTCCAGACCTCGGCGCCTACCGATTCACGCCGATCGCGATGGAGCCCGGCTATGAAGGCTTCCCAGCATGGTCGCCCGACGGGAACACACTCGCGTACCTGCGCGAGGTGGACGGCATGCTGCAGGTCTTCACGCGCACCCTCAACGCGTCGACACCCGCCCAGATCACGAGGTCGCCCCGCGACTGCCGCGAGCCGTTCTGGTCGCCCGACGGCACGCACATTTACTACCTGTCACAGGCCGCGGGCGAGGAGAGCCTGTGGCGCGTCAGCGCCGCGGGCGGCACGCCCAAGGTCGCCCTGCGCAACGTGATGCATCTGTATCGCGCGGATACCGAGGCAGCCACGGTCGAGCCGCTCACGGCGACCGACGGCAGCGAAACCACTCCCTCGGTTTCGCCGGACGGCCGGCGGATCGCCTACACCTCGCAGGAGGAGGAGTACCACCTGATCGAGGTCCCGCTGGACGGATCGCGTTACACGAGCGTCCTCTCCGGCTCGCGCATGGAGACCGACCCGGCCTGGTCTCCGCTCGGCAACCAGTACGCCTACGTGTCCGGCCGAAGCGGCCGTCCCGAGATCTGGCTGCGCAGCCGCGACGGGAGCTTCGAGAAGCCGCTCGTCACCTCCGCGAGCTTTCAGGACGGCGCCACCTACATGCTGGCCGAGATCGCCTTCTCGCCGGACGGGCAGCGGCTCGCGTACCAGAGGCGCGAAGCCGGCCTGTTCTCGCTCTGGGTCTCGACGATCGCCGGCGGACCGCCGGTTCGCCTGGGTCGGGCGCCCGGCACCACCTACGTGGACTTCCCGACCTGGTCGCCCGACGGCGAATGGGTGGCCTTCACGTACATGACCCAGGGCAAATGGGGCCTCGCCCGGGTCCGGGCCGGCGGTGGCGACGAGGTCGTCGTGATCAAGGAGAACATCGTCTACCCCTCGAGCCCGCGCTGGTCGCCGCGCGGCGACTGGATCACGTGCGACATGCCCGAGGGTTTTGCGCTGGTCTCGCCCGACGGCAAGAAGACGCGGCTGCTCACCGAGGAGACCTGGCTCGCGCACGGGTGGTCGCAGGACGGAAGGACCCTCTACGCCGTCCGTCCGACCGAGAACCTCCGCTTCTCTTCGCGCGGCTCTTCTCGCGCGCCGGTGGCGGGACACCTGGGGCGAGTCGATCCGCACGGCGCAATCCGGCGTCCGGCCGATCAGGTTCTCGCCCTCGCGCAGCCCGATCTCGTGGGCACCCCACAGCAGGCCGCAGGGGAAGGCCGCGCCCGGGAGGGCGCCTGGGACGCTCGCGCCAGGCTCGGTACGGGCCTCGCCGCAGAACGCGTAGCCCATGCCGTGGACGTTGCGCACGAACCGCGGGGTCCCCGCCTCGTCGCGGAGCGCGTGCCGGATTTCGGTGACGAGCCGGGCGAGGCTCGTCCGCGCGACATGGCTGTCGGGCCAGAGCCGGTCACGGAGGTCGACGTGGCTGAGGACGCGCGGACGGCACCCGAGTAGCAGGGCCAGCAGCGCGAAGGCCTTCGGAGAGATCAGGACGGGCTCGCCGGCGCGATGACACGACTGCGCCCGTTCAGCGCCGATCCATGCGGTTCGATGAGCCCCCGCGCGAGAGCCGTTCGCTGCCTGGCCCTGCTCGCGGCCGCGTCGCTTGCCCTCCACTCCGGGGGTGACGCGTTCGCCTGCGGCGACAAGTTCGCGCGGGTGGGGCGGGGCGCGCGATACCAGCGCGGCTACGTGGCCCTGCACCCGGCTTCGATCGTCCTCTACATGGGCAGCGGCGCTGCCGCCTCGGGCACGCTCAAGGGCATGGACAAGGCGCTCAAGGCCGCAGGCCACAAGGTGGTCACGGTCCGGGCTGACGCGCTCGTGCCGGCCCTGCGCGACGGCAAGCACGACCTCGTGCTCGCCGACTTCACCGACGCGTCCCGGATCGCCTCCGAGGTCAAGGCGGCGCCCAACCCGCCTGAGCTGCTCCCGGTCATGAAGAAGCCGACCCCGGACGCCTACGCGGAAGCCGAGAAGCAATGGGTGTGCGTGGTGGGAGATCCCGGCGACAAGTACGAGGTCCTGACGAGCATCGACAAGGTCCTCGAGAAGAGGAAGTAGCCCCATGCGCGCGCGACGTCTGGCACTCGGCCTGGCGCTCTTGTCGATCACCGGCTCGCCGAGCAGCGCTCTTGCGCAGGCCTGGCCCATCCCGGAGAAGGCGGGGGCGGTTTCGCTCGTCTACCAGTGGATCAACAACACCGGGCACCGCCTCTCCGACGGGGTGCTGCTCGACGACGGCAAGAGCCACAACCAGGGGCTGGCCCTGGCGGTCGACTACGGCGTGACCCGCAAGCTGTCGGTCTCGGTCGGGATCCCTTTCGTGGGAGCGAAGTTCCTCGGCCCGAACCCGCCACCCGTTCCGCCCGAGCTTCAGTCTCCGAACGACCTCGACGGGGAGTGGCACAGCGGCTTCCAGGACTTCGCCCTGAGCGCCCGCTACAACGTGCTCTCGCACGGCGCCTTCGTCCTGACGCCCGCCGTCGCCGTGGTGATCCCGAGCCACTCCTACGACTACCGCGGCGACGCGGTTCTCGGCCGCAGGCTCAAGGAGCTCCAACTCGGGGTGAACCTGGGACGGACGCTCGACGAGATCTCGTCGAACCTCTACATCTCCGCCCGCTATGCCTACGCGTTCGTGGAGCAGGCCGAGGTCGACGTCCCGAACAACCGCAGCAACGCGGGTCTCGAGATCGGCTACCTGCCGGTCCCGAAGTTGACGCTCCAGGCCATGTGCCTCTGGCAGCGGACGCACGGCGGCCTGCGCTTCGGCACCATGCCCCCGGGGACCCCGGTCTTCCCTGGCGACGTCAACACTCCGGATCGCGTGCTCGAGCACGACCGCCTGCTGCGCGACAACGCCTTCCACCTCGCCGGCGCGGCGTCCTATTCCTTCGAGGCGGTGGACATCTTCGCGCAGTACCTCGCCTACGTCTCCGGCTCGGACACCCACGCCGGGCACGTCGTGAGCGCGGGTGTCACCTGGTACTTCAACCGGCCGGGCCCGGGGCGGGACGCCCAGTCGCGCTGAAGCTGCGCGAGCCCATCGTGCCCTCGAGAGGATCCCCCTTGAGGAGCAACCAGCCGTCGGAGCGAGTGGGAGGGCCCGGGGCGGCTCAGAACCGGGTCCGGGGTCAGAGCTTCCTCTTCGCCTCCGGGTAGGCGAGCGCGCGCTCGATTCCGTTCTGGCGCGATTCGACCACCCGGGTGTAGGTCTTGCGCGCCTCGTCCTTCGCCCCGGTCCTCTCATAGGCGCGGGCGAGCAGCAGCTGCTGGAAGGGATCGTCGGCGTTCGCCTGCTTCAGCTCCTCGACCGCCGTCTTGTAGTCGCCCGCCTCGAGCTTCAGGTAGCCGGCCAGGTAGTGCCAGGCCGGGACGTACTGCTTCGCCGGCTCGCCGCCGTCGTCGATCATCTTCTTGATCTTCTGCGCTTCCGTCCACGCTTCCTGGTGCTTGCCCATCTTCGCGAGGGTGCGACAGCGGCCATGCATCAGCCGGCCCAGCCAGACCTGCTTCTGGTCGTCGGGCAGGCTGCTGCCGGGGACGCTCTCGTAGCCCTTCTCGTAGGCCTGCATCGCGGCGTCCAGGCGCCCGTTCTCGAGGTTGATGCGGGCGATCGAGTTCCAGATGAAGACCTCGGGGAAGCCCTGCGCTGAGCCGCTGTCCTTATATTCGGCGAGGTAGGTCTGGAGCGCCGCGAGCGCGGGATCGACCTGGCCCTCGTAGAGGTAGCTGAACGCGAGCCCGTAGCGGACCGCGAACGGCGCCGAGCCCTTCGGCAGCGACTTCTCGACCTCGAGGAAGGCCTGGCGCGCCTTGTCGTACTGGCCCTTGATGAGGTCGTCGTTCGCCAGGAACGCGCGCACCCGTGCGCTCTCGGGCCCGATCGCACGCGCGCGCTCGAAGGCCACGCGCGCCTTCTCGGGCTCGTTCTGGCCCTGGTAGACCTGCCCCAGGATCACCTGCACCAGGCGCTCGCCCGGGTAGTCGGCGCCCAGCTTCTCGAGCATCGGGATCGCGTCCTTCACCTGTGCGCCCTGGTTCGCGCGCGCGACGTTCATCGTCTCGATGAAGCGGCGCTCGCCTTCGGACGCCCCCTTCGCGAGCTCGACGGCTTTCGCGAGGTGCGTCTCGTTGGCGGGCGGCGGGGTGACCGCCGAGAGGTAGTAGACGCCCATCGCGAACGCGGGGTCGGCGGCCACGATTTTCTGCGCCAGCTCGGTGTTGACGGGCCCAAACTGGAAGCTCTCGATCCGCTGCTGCAGCTCGGCCAGGCCCTGCTTCGCCTCGGCGGACTTGGTGGTCCACTCGAAGCGGGCCCCCTTGCCGGCGGCCTGTGCGTCGGCCGCGCCGGCCGCGGCGACGGCTGCGAGTGCCAGATATAGAACGCGTCTT
>DATEUE010000257.1:0-10771 GCA_035283305.1 Vicinamibacteria bacterium
GAGTCCGAGCGCGACGCGCGCTTCGCCCATGCCCGGCCAGTATGCCACGCGGGGCGGCTGGCTAGCGCGCGGCCGCCGCCCGCTCCGGCCACTGCCGCGCGATCTGCTCGTAGAGCGCGCGCGTCTCATCCGGCACGCTGAAGTTGACGGCCACGAAGCCCTGCCGCAGGCGGATCAGCACGTAGGGCGGATGCCCCCGCTCGACGTAGAGGCGGCCGTCCCCGAGCCCTTCGAGGCTGAAGTGACCGCGCAGGGCGCCGGCTCCGGCAAAGCCGTTGGTGCGGGCCAGGATTCGCGGCAGGGCCGGCTCCAGGGAATGAGCGCCGATGTCGACTGCCGGAAGCGTCGTCCCGTAGAAGGGCGTATCGATCTCGATCCCTTCGGGGCCGACGCGCACGACGATGGGCCGCGTCTGACTCCAGAAGATCCATCCGACGAGGGCGAGCACCGCCAGCACGGCCGCGACGGCGCCCTTACCGAGACCGCCGTGCAGCGCCCCTCGCTCGTCTGCGGGCGATCGCTCGTCCCTGGACGGCGGCGGGGCGGAGACGCCCTTCGCCTGCGTGATCGCCCGGACGAGCTCTTCCGGCTCGTCGGTGCCGATGCGGAAACGACGGCCATCCGGCAGGTCGATCTCGACGGCTCGAAACCCCGAGACGTTCCAGAGGACACCCCGCGGGCCGAGCTTGATCCCCCAGCCGCTGTACCAGGGGTTGCGAACCGCCCGCCAGCTCACCGCCTCGGCGAGCGGGATTCGCTTGCGTACGAGACCGATCCCGAGCCGCACGCGGATCGCCTCGGCGTCCACCTCGACGGTCAAGGCACAGAAGAGCAACAGCACGAGGGACGCCACGACCAGCAGCGGCGCCCGCGCGGCTCCGGCCGCCTCCGGGGGCAGCGACTTCAGCACGAGCAGGCCGACGGCCGCGAAGAAACCCAGGATCACCCACCCCACCTGCGTGTGCCGGTAGTGCGCGCTCATGCTCTCCTCAGCTTACTCTCGAGGACATCATCGCCACTGCCGGATCAGCGTCGAACGGGCACGGGCGGTACGAAGGCCGGTCCACGCAGGACTCGCCCCGGCCGCGCGCCGGTCATGCGCTCGCCGTCGAGCACGATCTCGCCGTTGACGACGACCAGCGACACGCCCTTGGCGTACTGGTGCGGCTTCTCGAAGGTGGCCAGGTCGCGGACCGTCGCCGGGTCGAGCACGACCAGGTCGGCTCTCATTCCCGGGCGCAGCAGACCGCGGTCGCCGAGGCCCAGGCGTGCCGCCGGCATGGACGACATCCTGCGGATCGCCTCCTCGAGCGTGAGCAGCCTCTTCTCGCGGACGTAGACGCCGAGCACGCGCGCGAAGGTGCCGTAGCTGCGCGGGTGGGGCGCGCCCTGGCCGAACGCGGGGATCTCGCCGTCCGAGGCCACCATCGTGTAGGGCGACGCCAGGATCCGCTCCACGTCTTCCTCGGAGATGGCGTGGAAGATCCCCGAGGCCCCGCCGCGCTCGACGATCTCGAGCGCGAGCACGGCGGCGCTCTCGACGGTCGCGGGAAGGCCGCGGCCCTCCAGGATGTCGGCGAGCGTCCGGCCCTCGAGCGCGTGGTCGAAGCCGCAGGCCGCGATGGTGATGTTGCGGGGGTCGCCTCCCCCGCGCTCGTTGCGAATCCTGCCCTTGACTGCCTCGAGTATGCGCGCGCGCTCGGCGGGGTCCGCGAGGCGATGCCGGAGCGCCTCGGCCCCGCCCTCCTGCGCCCAGGCCGGCAGCAGCGCCGCCTGCAGCGTGGTGCTCGAGGCCGTGTAGGGATACTGGTCGATCGTCACGTCGACGCCGCGCTCGCGGGCCTCCCGGACTAGCGTCAGGGACTCGGCGCTCCTGCCCCAGGCCGCGCGGCCGATCAGCTTGTGGTGCGTGACCTGGGTCGGCAGCTGAGCTTCCTCGCCGATCGCGATCGTCTCCCTCACGCTGTCGAGAACCCCCGTGGCCTCGTCGCGCATGTGGGAGGTGTGGATGCCGCCGAGCTCGCCCGCCACCCGCGCGAGTGCGATGACCTCGTCGGTGTGCGCGAAGCTGCCGGGCACATAGAAGAGCCCGGTGCTGAGCCCGAAGGCTCCCTCGCGCATCGCCTGGCGCACGAGCTCCTGCATGCGGGCGAGCTCGGCGGCCGTGGGCGCGCGGTTCGCACGACCGAGAACAGCCTCCCGGATCGAGCCGTGTCCGACGAGGCTCGCGAAGTTCACTCCCGGCCCGAGCGCCTCGACCTTGTCGAGAAAGGGACCGAGCGGCAGCGCCGACGAGCCGTCCGGGCCTTCGACGAGCGTCGTGACGCCCTGACGCACGTAGTTCGGGGCTCCGGCGAAGGCGAAGATCCCCGGGCGGGCATGGCTGTGGAGGTCGATGAAGCCGGGCGCGACCACGCGATTGCCGACATCGACCTTGCGCCGGGCGGGGCCATCGATGCGGGCGGAGATCGCCACGATCGTGTCGCCGCGCACCGCCACGTCGGCTCGTCGCCAGGGCGCGCCGGTCCCGTCCACCACGCGGCCGTTGCGGATCAGGAGGTCGTAGTCCTCGGCCGAGACACCCGCGGCGATGCCGAGGGCCGCAGCAACGAGCACGGCGCGCGAGAGCCTGATCATGCGGTCCTCTGCGGAAAGGGCGCCACGATGGCCGCGACGCCCACGAGCAGCACGAGCGCGCCGATCACGAACGGGGTCCGCAGCGGCTGACCCTCGAAGAGCCAGGCCCACAGCGTCGCGAGCGGCGGGTTCAGGAACACGAAGGCGGCCACCTCCCCGGCGGGAAGGCGCTTGAGCGCCCAGATCCAGGCCGCGTAGCCGAACAGCGTGCAGGGCAGCGCCAGGTACAGCGCCGCGACGAGCGCTCCCGTGTCGAAGGCGAGCGTCCTCGCGAGCTGCGGCGTCGCGAAGGCCAGGAGCGGCAGGCCGCCGACGAAGAGCAGCGCGTAGGTGGTGTCGAGCGCGTCGGCCGCCGCGGGCATGCGCCGGCCGATCACCGTGTACAGGGCCCAGCTGAGCGGCGCGAGCGCGAGCAGCAGCGCGCTCGAGAGGTAGGGCCAGTCGACCGGCTTGTCGCTGCCGAAGCGGATCACCACGAACACGCCCGCGAGCGACAGCAGCAGCCCGAGCGTCTTGCGAAGCCCGAACGCTTCGCCCAGCACGAGGCGCGCGAGCACCGCGGTGAACACGGGGTTGAGCGCGATCACGAGCGCCGCGGTGCCGCTCGGCACGGTCTTCATGCCGTGGAAGAAGAAGAGGTTGTAGGCGAGCACCCCGAGCACGGCCATCGCCGCGACCTTCCCCCAGGAGGAGCGCGGCAGGCGCAGCGGGCGCCGAACGAGCAGCGCCAGCCCCGCTCCCAGCACGACGGGCAGGAAGCGCGCCGCCAGCGAGTCGACGAGCCCCATGCTCTGGCGCAGCCGCGCCGCGGCCAGGAACGAAAAAGACCAGACCAGCAGCGTCAGCAGAAGGACGGCGTGGGCCAAGGCGCGCCAGTATGCCACGCGACCCGCGCGGCATAGAAACCCCGGCGAGGCGGGTTGAGCGATGGCCGAGCTCAAGACGAAGCGGACCGCGCGCAGCGTCGACGATTTCCTGCGAGGGATCAAGGACGAGGCGCGGCAGAAGGACTGCCGGACGCTCGTGACGCTCTTGAAGCAGGCGACCGGCGCCAGGCCCGAGATGTGGGGCACGAGCATCGTCGGCTTCGGCAGCTACCACTACAAGTACGCGAGCGGCCGCGAAGCGGACTGGTTCCTGAAGCAGATGGGCAAGCACACGACGAGCGTCTCCTGCCTGTACCTCAAGAGCCTCGCCGACGTCGACATGGGGGCCTTGAAGCAGCTCGTCGCGCGCTCGGTCGCCGAGACGCGCAAGCGCTTCGCCTGAGACGGTCTCCGTCCGTGGGGCCCCTACGCGAGGACGATACGGTTGCGGCCCGCGCGCTTCGCGGCGTAGAGGGCGGCGTCCGCCGCCGCCAGTAGCGCGGCCGGCTCGCCGTCTTCGGTAGGCACGGCGGTGGCGCAGCCGATGCTCACGGTCACCACTCCCGCCACCGGCGAGGTGGCGTGAGGGATGGAGAGCGCCTCCACCCGTCCGCGCAGCCGCTCCGCGAGGCCTGCCGCCTCTTCCGCGCTCGTGTGCGGCAGCAGTGCCACGAACTCCTCGCCCCCGAAGCGGGCCGCCAGGTCCGCGGCCCGGCCCAGGCTGGCCGCCAGCGTCTCCGACACGCGGCGCAGACAGGCGTCGCCCTCCAGGTGACCGTAGGTGTCGTTGAACAGCTTGAAGGCGTCGACGTCGACGAGCATCAGCGACAGCGGCAGGGCGGAACGGCGGGCGCGGCGCCACTCGACGTCCAGCGCCTCGTCGAAGCGCCGGCGGTTCGCGACGCCGGTGAGGCCGTCGAGCATCGACAGCCGCTCGAGCCGCCGATTCGCCTCCTCGAGCTCCCGGGTTCGCTGCTCCACGAGGCGGACGAGCGTCACCTCACGCTGACGTTGCCGCCTCTCGCGGACCCGGGAGCCGCCCGCGAACACGTCGACGGCGCCGAGCGCCGCCGCCCCCGTGAACCACCAGGTCCTGTAGAAGTGGGGGCGCAGCCTGAAGGAGAGCGAGGCGCCCTCGTCGCTCCAGACACCGTCCTCGTTCGCGGCCGTGACCCGGAAGCGGTATTCGCCGGGAGGGATGCGGGTGAAGTACGCGCTGCGTCGTCCGCCCACGTCCACCCAGTCCCGGTCGAGACCCTCGAGCCGGTAACGGAACCTCACCCGCTCCGGCACGCCGAAGGACAGCCCGGCGTACTGGATCTCGAAGCTCTCGGTGCCCGGCCGGAAGTCGAGTCCGTCCCGCGGCGGCACCGGGCGACCGTCGACCAGCAGCGTCCCGATCACGACCGGAGGGCCGAGCGGGTTGCCGGCGAGCCGCTTCGGGTCGACCTCGACGAGGCCCTCCACCGTGGGAAAGAACAGCCGGCCGTCCGCGCCGCGCCAGCCCGAAGGGTGGTTGGCTCCGTTGCACTCGCGGTTCCTCATCCCGTCCTCGACGCCGTAGGCCCGAGGCTGCAGCGACCTGAGCTCGCCGCGATCGAGCGCGTCGAGCTCCTGGCGCGCGACACGGAAGATGCCCTTGTTGCAGCTCATCCAGAGGCTGCCGGCCCCGTCGTCGAGGATGCTGAAGATCGCGTCGTCGAAGAGCCCCTGCGCGCTCGTGTAGGCGGTGAAGCGACCGTCGCGCAGGCGGTTGAGGCCGCCACCATACGTGCCGACCCACAGCGTGCCGTCCGCGTCTTCGAGCAGCGTGTTGACGATGTCCGCCGACAGGCCGTCGCGGGTGGTGTAGGCCCGGAAGGCACCTTCCGAGAAGCGCACGAGCCCCTGGCCGTTCGTGCCGATCCAGACGGCTCCCGAGCGGTCCTGGAGCAGGGCGTGGATGGTGTCGCTCGAAAAGCCGTCCGCGGGGCCGAAGCCGCGAAAACGGCCGCCGTGCCGGCGCGCCAGGCCGTTGCCGCGCGTGCCCACCCACAGCCCGCCGTCGCGGTCGGCCAGCAGGGCCTTCACGGAATCCCCGGGCAGGCCGTCGCGCGTCGTGAAGCGGGTGAAGCGGCCGTCCGAGAAGCGCTGCAGGCCGCCGCCGCGCGTCCCGATCCAGAGCGCGCCCGCCTCGTCCTGGGCCAGCGCCTGGATCGAGTTGCTGGCGAGGCCGTCGCGCGTGGTGAAAGGCCGGATCGCGCCGCCCCGCATCCGGCTGAGGCCACCCGAGCTGGTGCCCACCCAGAGCGCTCCCTCACGGTCTCCGAAGACGGGCCACACGACGTCGCCGGCCAGGCCCTCGCGCGTCGTCCACGTGAGGAAGCGGCTGTCGGACAGGCGCGCGAGCCCGCCGTCCTGCATGCCGATCCAGAGGTGGCCCTCGCGGTCCTCGGCAATGCGGAAGACGAGGTCGTTGGCGAGCCCGTCGCGCGTCGTGAAGCTCTCGAAGCGGCTGCCGCGCAGCCGCGCCAGCCCGCCACCCTCGGTGCCGACCCAGAGGCTGCCGTGGCGGTCGCGGCGGATCGCCTCGACGTTCAGGCCCGGAAGGCCGGCGGCGGGACCGAGCAGGCTGGTCTCGCCTGCGTGCCAGCGGGCCACCCCGCGCGTGCGTCCGGCCCACAGGGTGTCGTCATCGTCGAGCCACAGCGCGGAGACGGAGCCCTCACCGGGGATCGCCACCGCCACCACGGAGCCAGAAGCTCCCGCGCGAAACAGCCCGCGCCGGGTGCCGACCCAGACCGCTCCGTCCCTGGCGCACTTGAGCGCACGCACCGCATCGCCCGCGAGCAGCACGGAGCCTGCGGCGTGGTCGTCCTCCCAGGCGACGAGGCCCTCGTCCGTGCCGACCCAGAGCTTCCCGGACGCGTCGCTCGTCAGCTCACGGACGCGTTCGCTCGGCAGGCCGTGCTTGACCGTGAAGGTCTGGAACACGCCCGCGCGAAGGCGCGTGAGACCGCCGCCTTCCGTTCCGATCCAGAGGGTCGAGGAGCGGTCCTCGTGCAGCGCGACGACCCGGTTGTGCCTGAGCTCGCGCGTGTTCGAACGGTCGAAGACCGTGAAGCCGAGGCCGTCGAAGCGCGCGAGGCCCTCCTGGGTGCCGAGCCAGAGGTATCCGTCACGTGTCTGCACCACGGCCTCGACCGAGCTCTGGGGCAGCCCGTCGCGCGTGTTCCAGGACCGGTAGCGGTACTGCGTGATCGCGCGGCTCGGATCGAGAGCGGAGGCGGCTCCCGCCGTCACCAGCAGGAGAGCAAGACCTCGGGCGAAGGGCACGGCGGGATGTGAGCGGGGACGCGACAGGAGCGTCTCCGCTAGAACCGGAACACCCCGAAGCGTGTTTCGGGGATCTCTGCGTTGAGCGCAGCCGACAGCCCGAGCCCGAGCACGCTGCGCGTGTCGGCAGGCGGGATGATGCCGTCGTCCCACAGCCGCGCGGTCGAGTAGTAGGGGCTGCCCTCCTCCTCGTACTTCTGGAGGATCGGCGTGCGCAGCGCCTCGACCTCCTCGGCGCTCATCGGCTTGCCCTGGCGCGCGCGCTGCTCCTGCTTCACCTGCGTCAGGACCGACGCCGCCTGCTCGCCGCCCATCACGCTGATCCTCGCGTTGGGCCACATCCAGAGTTGGCGCGGCTGGTAGGCGCGGCCGCACATGCCGTAGTTGCCGGCGCCGAAGCTGCCGCCGATCACGACGGTGAACTTCGGGACGGCGGCGTTCGCCACGGCGTGGACCATCTTGGCGCCGTCCTTGGCGATGCCCTTCTGCTCGTACTCCTTTCCGACGATGAAGCCGGTGATGTTCTGCAGGAACACCAGCGGCACGCACCGCTGGCAGCACATCGAGATGAAGTGGGTCGCCTTGAGCGCGCTCTCCGAGAACAGCACGCCGTTGTTCGCGAGGATCCCCACCGGGTATCCCATGAGGCGCGCGAAGCCGGTCACGAGCGTCGTCCCGTAGAGCGCCTTCCACTCGGAGAAGCGGCTGCCGTCGACGATGCGCGCGATCACCTCGCGAACGTCGTAGGCCCGCCGCAGGTTGGCGGGTACCACGCCGCCGAGCTCCTGCGGGAGGTAGAGCGGGTCTTCGGGCTCCTCGACCTCCCAGGGCGTCTCCTTGCGCGAGGTGAGCGTCGCCACGATCTCTCGCGCGCGGGCGAGCGCGTCCTCCTCGCTGGTGGCGTAGTGGTCGGCGACCCCGGACTGGCGCGCGTGGACGTCGGCGCCGCCCAGCTCCTCGGCGGTCACCTCCTCGCCGGTCGCCGCCTTCACCAGCGGCGGACCGCCCAGGAAGATGGTGCCGCGGCCCTTGACGATCACCGTCTCGTCGCTCATCGCGGGCACGTAGGCACCGCCCGCGGTGCACGAGCCGAGCACGACGCTCACCTGCGCCAGGCCCGCGGCGCTCATGCGCGCCTGGTTGTAGAAGATGCGGCCGAAGTGATCGCGATCCGGGAAGACCTCGGCCTGGAGCGGTAGGAAGGCGCCGCCCGAGTCGACCAGGTAGAGGCACGGCAGCCGGTTCTCGAGCGCGATCTCCTGCGCGCGCAGGTGCTTGCGCACCGTGACCGGGAAGTAGGTCCCGCCCTTCACGGTCGCGTCGTTGGCGACGACCATGACCTCGCGGCCGCTCACGCGGCCGATGCCGCACACGAGGCCCGCCGCCGGGGCCTGTCCGTCGTAGAGGCCGTACGCGGCGAGCGCGCCGATCTCGAGGAAGGGCGTGCCGGGGTCGAGGAGCATCTCGACCCGCTCGCGCACGAGCCGCTTGCCCTGCTCGCGGTGCCGGCGGACGGCTTCCTCACCCCCGCCGGCCCGCGTCGCCGCGAGCCGCTCGCGCAGGTCGGCCACCAGGCGCTCCATGCTCGCGGCGTTCTCGCGGAACTCGGCGGAGGCGGCGTCGACGTGCGATTCCAGGGCGCTCAATGCGGGCTCAGTCTCCCAGGCAGATGCCGAGCTCGCGCGCGGTCCGGATGGTGTCGCAGTCGATCGGGACCCGCTTCATGCGGTGCGCCGCCTCGGCGAGCGGGACGTAGCGCACCGTGGGCGGGTCGAGCGCCACCATCACGCCCGACTTCCCCGTCGCCAGGGCACGCACCGCGGCCGACCCGAAGCGCAGCGAGATCAGGCGGTCGAAGGTGGTGGGCGTGCCGCCACGCAGCAAGTGCCCGAGCACCACGACGCGCGTGTCGCGCCCGGTGGCCTGCGCGATCTCGGCGCCGAGCCGCGCCCCGGCGCCGCCCAGCCGCTCCGCCTGCCCGGCCTTCTTCTCGATCACGGCGTGCCGGCCGCCGCGTGGCTTGGCGCCCTCGGCCACTACGACGATCGCGAAGCTGTGGCCCCTCGCGTAGCGCTCCTGGATCTTCTCGGCCACCGTCGCGATGTCGTAGGGGATCTCGGGGATCAGGATCACGTCGGCAGTCGACGAGACGCCGGAGTTGAGCGCGATCCACCCGGCGTAGCGGCCCATCACCTCGACGACCATCACGCGCCGGTGCGAGGCGGCCGTCGAGTGCAGCCGGTCGATGCACTCGGTCGCGAAGGAGACGGCGGTATCGAAGCCGAAGGTGATCACCGTCCGCGACAGGTCGTTGTCGATCGTCTTCGGCACGCCCACGATGCGCACGCCCCGCTTCGCCAGCGCGTTCGCGATCGTGAGCGAGCCGTCGCCGCCCACCGCGACCACGGCGTCGATCCCGGAGGCAGCGAGGCCCTTCACCAGCTCGTCGCAGCGGTCGACCTCGACCAGCTTGCCGTCTCGCTGCCGAACCGGGTACTTGAGCGGGTTGCCCGCGTTCGTGGTGCCGATGATCGTGCCGCCCAGGTGCGTGATGCCGCGGACCCGCTCCGGCGTCAGCGGGATCAGGCCGCCGTCCGTGTACTGGTCGGGCAGGAAGATGCCGTTGTAGCCGTCGCGGATGCCCACGGCTTCCCAGCCGCGGTTGTGCGCGGCGAGCGCCACCGCACGGATCACCGCGTTCAGACCGGGGGCGTCGCCCCCGCCGGTGCTGATCCCGATGCGCCGGATCGGGCTGCGACTCGCGCGCCTGCGCTTGGTGGACATCGGGCCTCTCCCTGGTCGGGGCCCAGTATAGCCGCGGCTACGCCACGCCCGCCTCGCAGCGGCTCAGCTCGCGCGCGAGCGCCTCCGCGTCGGCCAGGTGGACCAGCAGCAGGTCCGCGCGGCGGATCGCCTGCTTCAGCCGCTCGGCCTCCACGGCCCCGCCCCCCGCTTCCGCAACGCCGCGCGCCGCCTCGGCGCAGAGCACGGAGTACGCCACGTGCAGGCCCCGGATCGTCGTGCGCAGGCCCTGGCCCTGCAGCGCGAGCCAGCTCGCGAAGGCCTTGGCCGCGAGCCAGCGGCCGATGGGCCGGCGCAGGGTGCTGGCACCTTCCTCGACGATCGCGCGGGCGCGGTCGAGGCCGAACGCCAGGACGGCGTCCCTCGGACTCGCGGGCCGCGGGTGGCCCGCCGGGATCACGGCCGCCACGCGCTCCCAGTCCGCGAGCGCCGCGTCGAGCGGGGCCTGGGCCTCGGGCGCCGGCGCGGGTGCTTCGAGGACGCGCGCCACGAGCTCGTCGAAGGGGCCCGAGGCGACGGTCCAGGCGCGGAGCGCTTCGGCCTCCGCCGCGAGCCGCGCGAGCGCCTGCCCGACCGACAGGTCGTCGCGACCGAGCACTGCGGCCGCGTGCTCCTCGAGGCGGGTGTGCGCCGCCCAGCTCATCAGCACGCCGGGGCGGAGCAGCGGCGGGAACGCGTCCCGCGCGTCGAGTCCCTCGTAGGGCCACGACGGCGGAAAGGCCGGGGGATCGCTCACGACGGCGAGCGGGACGTCGTCCCGGAACAGCTGTGCCGCGGCGGTCGGGCAGTAATGCGACAGCGTCAGAGAGACCCCTGTCGGCGTGAGCGTCGCAATCCGCGGGAACTGGCGGCAGGCGGCCGGCATGGCCTCCGCGCCGATCTGCCGCTCGACAGCGCACAGCCGCGGCCTGCCGTGCTCGAGCAAGACGCAGTCGCCGGAGGGCAGCACGCGCAGCAGCACCCGCGCGCCGTGCGGCAGCCCCTGCGCCGGCCGCGCCCAGTCGACCGCGGGGCGCAGCCGGTCGTGGCTCATCCCGGCGTGGATCCGCTCTTCCGCGGCCGGCTCGACCGCAACGTCCCAGCCGGAGCGGCAGCAGGCCCCGCTGCTGCGGCAGCGATACTCGGCGTGGATCGAGAGTGCCCGGACCCGC
>DATEUE010000258.1:0-9244 GCA_035283305.1 Vicinamibacteria bacterium
GAAAGTTCAGTCCCGAAACCCGGCAGCGCGTCGTTCCTGAGTCCGTGTGTTGTTGTTCCTGGCCTGTCATCAGCGACTCGGCGCCCCGATCGCGTACAGGTGGCTGGTGGTGCGGAGGAAGAGCTGGCCCGAGGCGGCGGCGGGCGAGCTGACCGTGAAGCCGTCGAGCGCGTTCTCGGCCAGCACCTCGAAGGCGGTGCCCGCCTTCACGACGCTCGTGACGCCGTCCTCGCTCGTCAGGTAGAGCTTGCCGTCGGCGAGCAGCGGCGAGGCGCTGTAGGTGCCGGCGTGCAGTCGCTCGGGACCGTAGTGCGGCTTGCCCGTCGCGAGGTCCAGGCAGTAGAGCACGCCGTTGTCCCGAACGACGTAGAGCAGCGTGCCGTCGGTGGCGGGCGTCGGCACGTCGGGCCCGCTGTCGAAGGACCACAGCAGCGCGCTCGTCGTCACGTCGCCGCTGCCGAAGGCCCGGAGCGCCAGCATCGGCTTGACGCGCGTGGGCGCTACCACGAGGTCGCCCGCTGCGACCGGCGAAGCCACGATGCGCTGGAACGGATGGTCGGTGGGATTGAGGCCGTTCGCGCGCCACAGCTCCTTTCCGCTCGCGGGGTCGTGGCCCGTGACGACGTCGCCGCCCGTGACGACGATCTCGACCTGCTGGCCGCGCCGTGCGACGGTCGGGGTCGTGTAGGCATCGGGCGACTCGGTGTGCGCCCTGGTGGGCCGCTCGACACGGAAGCGCGTCTTGCCTGTGGCCGCCTCCACGCCGAGCAGGTACGACGCCTCGTCGGTCTTCATGCCGTGGAGCACCGGCACGTAGAGGACACCCTCGTGCAGCAGCGGCGAGCTGCCGTAGCCCCAGTTGGTGCCGAAGGGGCCGTACTCCTTCTGCAGGTCGCGCGCCCACAGCTCCTGGCCTACGGCGTCGAATCCCTTGAGCGCGCCCTGCCCGGTCATGGCGAAGACGCGCTTGCCGTCGGTGACCGGCGACGGCGTCGACATGTTGTGCTTGCGGTGCGCGTGTCCGGCGGAAGCGCCGAGCGGCTTCTTCCAGTGGGCGGTCGAGGTCTTGCGGTCGAGGCACCACAGCGACACCGTTTCGCCCTCGGCGACGTTGACGTAGATGCGGTCGCCGCTCACGATCGGCGTCGAGCCGCTGCCGCTGGGCAGGGGCAGCTTCCAGGCGAGGCCCTCGCTCATCGACCACTTGACGGGCAGGCCCTTCTCGGGGCTCGTGCCGCGCAGCTCGGGGCCGCGCCACTGCGGCCAGTCGGCCGCGACGAGCGGCGCCGGCGCGAGTGAGAAAGCAGCCAGGGCGAGGAGCGGGCGCAGACGCGTCATGGGAACCTCCGGAGCGTTCCCACTAGCCTAGACGACAACCGGCTCACCCGCGAAGCCGGCCGGGCGCGTGCGTCAGTTCAAGACCTGACCCCGGAGAAGGCCTGGCGCAGCACCTCGTAGCTCTTCGGGACCGCGGTCAGCGGGTCTTCCTTGCCTTCCATCTCGAGCGAGACCCAGCCGCGGAAGCCGGCCTTTCTCAGGATGCCCGCGATGCGCGGGTAGTCGAGGTCGAGCGTGTACCACTCGCCCCCGCCGTAGTAGGTCTTGGCCTGGACGATCACGGCGTGCGGCGCCAGCAGCTCGAGGCCCGCGTAGGGCTCACCCGCGAAGTTGCCGGTGTCGAGGTTGACGCCGAACCAAGGGGAGCGGATGCCTTGGTAGATCCGCAGCAGGTTCTCGGGCCGCGTCGTGAGCCCCCAGTGGTTCTCGAGCGCCAGCATCACGCCTTCCTTCTCGGCCGTGGGCAGGCACGCCTCGATCGATTGGATGCACCACTGGAACGCCTCGGCGTCGGTGTGGCCGGGCAGCGGCGGCTCGTCGCCCTTCACCTTCATCAGCTCGTCGAAGGACTTGATCGTCTTCCAGCGCCCGGAGTTGAGCCGCACGACTGGAATCCCGAGCTGTCCGGCCAGCTCGAGGCAGTGCTTCGTGTGCTCGACGTGCTTCTGGCGCTCCGCCGGGTCGGGGTGGACGAAGTCCTGGTGGATCGAGAGCATCGGCAGCGAGAGGCCGTTCCGGAACGCCGCCCGCTTGAGGCCGTTCACGTAAGCGGGGGTCTCGTCGGCCATCTGGCGGTGCAGGATCTCGACGCCCTCGAAGCCCACTACCGCGGCATGCTCGATGACCTTCTCGATCGGGTACTTCTCAGTGCGGAAGTGCCAGTAGGAGTAAGTCGAGACGGCGAGCGCCACCCGCGTGGGGGCGGCGGGGGCCGCCGTCGGGGTCTGGGGCGCGGCCCGGAGCGAGGCGACCGGGACGACCGCCGCGGCCGCCCCGAGCTGCAGTGCCTGACGTCGCGTGAGTGTCATCTCAAGCTCCCGGCGCCACGGCCACCGGCTTCTGTCCCGCCAGGAAGCGGTCGAAGCGCGCCACGACGTCCTTGAGGTAGGCCGCGTCCCCGCCCTCGATCTCCGTCGTCACCCAGCCCTCGTAACCGACCTCGGCGAGAGCCTTGCGCACCTCCGGCCAGTCCACGTCCCCCTCGCCCAGGTTCTTCCAGTAGAACTTGCCGTTGGGTCGGTCGAGCTTGAAGTCCTTGATGTGCACGCGAACCGTGCGCGATCCCAGGGTGCGGATCCAGTCCTGCGGGAAGCCGTAGAAGACCATGTTGCCGACGTCGAGATAGGCCTTCACCCAGGGCGAGGCGAACTCGTCCACGTAGCGCGCCATCTCGAGCGGGCTCAGCAGGAACTTGTTCCAGACCTCCTCGATCCCGACCACCACCTGGAGCTCCTGCGCCAGCGGCAGGATGCGCTCGCGGATCACCTTCTGCGAGCGCGTCCAGGCGTCCTTGTAGGAGGTTTCGGCGTTCACCACCGCCGGCACCAGCAGCACCGTCTCGGCGCCCCAGAGCTTCGCGTTGCGGAGCGAGGCCTCCATGCCGAGGACGCTCTTGGTCACCACCTCGGGCTCGGCGCTCGAGAGCGGCGAGCGCCAGTGCTCGGCGTTCATCACCGAGTGGATCCGGAGTCCCGTCGCCGCCTGTGCCTCCTTGATCTCGGCCGCGACGGGCGCGTCGGTGATCGTGCCGATCTCGATCCCCTGGAAGCCGGCGTCTTTGGCCATCTGGAAGCGCTCCCGATAGGAGAGCGGCCGTGCCACTCCCCCGGCGTCCTTCAGCTCCTTCGGCAGCATGGAGACGTAGAGGGCTTTCTGGATCCCACCCGCCGCCGCCGCCGGCCGTGGGCGCAGGGCTGCCAGGGCCGAGGCGGCCGCTGCGGTCTCGAGGAATGCGCGTCTGTCGATCGTGCTCATGAAGGCCTCCGCCCGGGGAGGCTACTCCCAACAGCCGCAGCGGCTCAACAGGTTCCTGCACCATTGACACGCTGCGACCGCGGGGGAATAGAATGCCCCGCGACACGAGGAGTGAAAAGCATGGGCAAAGCCAGGGGCGCGAAGATCGGTCGTCGGGAGTTCATGGGCGTCACTGCGGCCGCGGCCGGGGTAACGATCCTGAAGCCAAGGATCGCCTTTGGCAGCCAGGCCAACTCCGCCGTGCGCATGGGGTTGCTCGGCTGTGGCGGGCGGGGCCGCAACGTGATGGGCTCCTTCCTCGAGAACACGGGCGCCGTGCTGACGGCGATCGGCGACGCCTTCCCCGACCAGCTCGAGTCCGGAAGGAAGCGGCTCGACGAGGTCTCGGCGAAGTTCGGCAAGCCCGCGGTGGACCCGAAGAACTTGTTCAAGGGTCTGCGCTCGTACGAAGCGCTGTTCGCCAGCAAGGACGTGGACGCGGTCTACATCGCGACCCCGCCCTGGTTCCACCCCGAGCACCTCGAAGCGGCGATCGCTGCGGGCAAGCACATCTATCTCGAGAAGCCGGTCGCGGTCGACGTGCCTGGTGCGAAGAAGGTCATGGCGCTCGGTGAGCGCGCCAGTGGCCGCAAGCTCAGCCTGGCGGTGGGCTTCCAGATCCGCCACGCGTCGCCCTACGTCGAGCTCGCGCGGCGGGTCCACGAGGGCCAGATCGGGCAGCCGGTGTCGGGCCAGATCCACTACTTCGCCTCGGCGCTCAACCGGCCCGACTGGCCGGAAGCGTCGCCGGTCGAGCGCCGGCTGCGCAACTGGGTTCACGACAAGGCGCTCTCGGGCGACATCATCGTGGAGCAGAACATCCACATCATCGACGTCACCAACTGGATGCTGAAGGGCAACCCCGTGAAGGCGGTCGGGTCCGCCGGCCGAGCCGGCCGCACGGACAAGGGCGACTGCGCGAGCCACTACAACTGCGTCTTCACCTACCCGGGCGACGTCCACGTCAGCTTCGCCTCCACGCAGTTCGGCAAGGCGGGCTGGGGCGTGGGGATGCAGTACTTCGGCACGAAGGGCAACGCCGAGGCGCGCTACGACGCGCCGGTCCGCATCGGCGGCGAGACCAGCTGGGAGTTCCCCGATCTCAAGAAGCCCGAGCCCACCGACCAGGCGCTCGCGGTGACGGGCACCTTCCGCGGCGCGCTCGACGACGCCGACCCGAACAAGCAGAAGGCGTTCATCGAGAGCATCACGAGCGGGAAGCTCGTGAACGAGGCGACCCCGGGCGCCGAGTCGGCGCTCGCCTGCATGCTCGGGCGCGAGGCGGCTTACTCCCGCAAGGAAGTCACCTGGGAGAAGCTGCTCAAGTCGAAGCAGGTCTACGACCCGAAGATCGACTGGAAGCCGTTCCTGTAGGCGCGCCCTGCCTCAGGGCTTGCGCAGCCTACCGACCGCCACAGCCGCGAGCTTCTTCGGCGCGACCGCCCGGTAGCTCTCGTCGATCCAGTGCTTCAGCAGCTCGACCGGCGGCCTCTCGCGCGGGCCGAAGCTGGCCGTGACCCAGCCGCTCTTGCCCAGCCCGTATCCGGTGGGCGAGGCGAACGGCAGCCCCAGAGCCATGCTCGCCGAGCCCGGCAGCTTGACGCTCAGCGACAGCCCGTTCTCCGGCCGCCCCAGGAACACGAACACCTTGCCGCGGACCTTGACGACCCGCTCGCCCCAGGGGAAGTCCTCCTGCTACGAAAGCGCGGGCGAGCGCAGCGCCGCCTCGGCGGACCCGGGCTTTGGCTTCCTGAGCACGGTCACTGCTTCCGGAACACGAGCTCGTCGCCCTGGCGCGGCAGCTCGCGGCCCTGGATCTCGGGGACGCTCTCGTCGCTTTGGTGGTGGTAGACGACCACCCGCTGCGCGTCGATGCGGCGGCCGCCCTTCGTGGCGGCGCGGAGCAGCCACGGGCTCACGAATGCGGCGTCGAGGTCGCGCTGTCGCAGCAGCTCGCCGGGGTCCTCCGTGTCTCCCGTGAAGTAGAAGCGCAGCCCGCTCCACTCGACGCGGTAGGAGTAGTGCTCGAGCTTCGCGTGCGGCGTCGCGAGCGGGACGACCACGACGGGTCCGAAGCAGACCGTGGCTCCCAGCTTCAGGGCGCGGTGGGGGAGCGCCGCCATCGCGTCGGCCGGGCCGACGAGCTTCTGGCAGAAGTTCTTCGCCAGGCTCGCGAGGAAGTGGTCGCGGTGCGAGTGCGTGACGAGACAGAGCGCCTCGCCCGTCGCGGGCGGAACCAGCGTGTCGGCCCAGGTCATGTAGCCGGAGTATCCCGACTCGTACGGGAAATCGGTCCGCAGCGTGACACGCCCGTCGCTGAGCTGGACCGCCATGTTGCCAATGAAGCGGGCGCGGATCTCGGCGGGCTCGGCGGCTGTGGCTGCCGCGATCAGGCACGAAGCCACAAGCGTTCTCACTTTCCCACCATCCTCTCCGGGCGCACCCACTCGTCGTACTGCAGTGGCGTGACGAGCCCCAGCTCGATCGCGGTCTCGCGCAGCGTCTTGCCGCTGGCGTGGGCCGTCTTCGCGATGCGGGCAGCGGCGTCGTAGCCAATGTGCGGGCTGAGCGCGGTGACGAGCATCAGCGAGCGCTCCAGGTTCGAGCCGATGCGGTCGCGCCGCGGCTCGATCCCGGCGGCGCAGTGCTCGCGGAAGCTCGCGCAGCCGTCCGCGACGAGCCGGCAGCTCTGCAGCAGGTCGTGCGCCAAGAGCGGCATGAACACGTTGAGCTCGAGCTGGCCCGACATCCCGGCGACGCCGACGGCCACGTCGTTTCCCATCACTTGCGCCGCCGCCATCGTGAGCGCTTCGACCTGCGTGGGATTCACCTTGCCGGGCATGATCGAGCTGCCGGGCTCGTTCTCGGGAATCGCGATCTCGCCGATCCCCGAGCGCGGTCCCGAGGCCAGCAGCCGCACGTCGCTCGCGATCTTGAAGAGCGACACCGCGACCGTCCGCAACGCGCCGTGGGCGTGGACGAGCGCGTCCTTGCCTCCGAGCGCCTCGAACTTGTTGGGCGCGCTCACGAAAGGCAGCCCGAGCAACTCCGCGAGCCTGGCCGCCGCGCGCCGGCCAAGTTCCGGGTGCGCGTTCAGGCCGGTGCCGACGGCGGTCCCGCCGAGCGCCAGCTCGAGCACGCCGGGCAGCGCCTGCTCGAGGCGGGCGATGCCGTTGTCCAGCTGCTGCGCCCAGCCGGAGATCTCCTGCCCGAGCGTCAGCGGCGTCGCGTCCATCAGGTGGGTGCGGCCGATCTTCACCACGTCGTCGCAGGCCGCGGCTCGCTGCCGCAGCGTGGCGCAGAGCGCCGCCACCGCCGGGATCACCTCGCGCCGGAGCGCCTCGCCGACCGCCACGTGGATCGCGGTGGGGAAGCAGTCGTTCGTGGACTGGCCGCGGTTCACGTCGTCGTTCGGGTGGACGAGGCGCCGCTCGCCGCGCTCGCCGCCCAGAAGCTCGCTCGCGCGGTTCGCCAGCACCTCGTTCACGTTCATGTGCGTCTGCGTGCCGCTGCCGGTCTGCCACACCACGAGCGGGAACTCGTCGTCCCAGCGGCCGGCCAGTACCTCGTCCGCCGCGGCGACGATCGCTCGTCCTTTCGCAGCGTCGACGAGTCCGAGCTCGACGTGCACGAGCGCGACCGCCTTCTTGACCTGGACCAGCGCGCGTACCAGCGGCTGGGGCATGCGCTCGCCCGAAATGCGGAACTGCGTGCGCGAGCGCTCGGTCTGCGCTCCCCACAGGCGCCGTGCGTCCACCTCGATCGGACCGAAGCTGTCCCGCTCGGTCCTCGTGGCGTGGCCCTTCGCCGTGACCTCGTCCACGCGGCACCTCCTTTCGCCCCGGCCCTGCTCTTCCTGGAAGAACCCCTACCGGGAGGATAGGGCAAGACGCCACCTCGGGACACCCACCCGGCGCTTCTGGTAGCCTCGAAAGGCTCGGAGGACCCGTTGCACAGGAGATTGTGGTTGCTGCCGGTGCTCGTCGTTACGCTCGCGTCCGTGGCCAGTGCGGCGCGCGCCGACGACGACTGGGAGGACGTCCGCATCACGGTGAAGCCGTTCGAGGTCAAGGACCTCGACGGAAAGGCCCTGAGCCTCGCGGACCTCAGCGGCAAGATCGCGGTGGTCGACTTCTGGGCAACCTGGTGCAAGCCCTGCGTCAAGGAGCTGCCCGAGCTCGCCGCGTACCACCAGCGGCTCGCCGACCGCAAGGACGTCGTCCTGCTGAGCTTCAACGTCGGCGAGAAGCGCGCCGAGGTCGAGGCGTTCCTGAAGGGCTCGCCGGTCAGCTTCCCCGTCTACTGCGGAGACGCGCTCGTCGGGCCGCTCGAGCTCGCTGCCTTCCCGACCAAGCTGATCCTCGACGTGCGCAAGCCGGGCAAGGGCGGCAGCGCGCTGCTGCGTTTCCGCCGCGAAGGGCTCACCAGCGTCGCGAGCATCGAGGCGCGCGTCGCGGAGCTGCTGCGGGAAACGCCCTGAGAACGCCGGCTCAGCGTCCCCCCCCTACTAGGACGCCGCCGGCTCTCCTCGCTTGACCACGACGATCGTGGCGTCGTCCTCCCAGGGCCGTGCGTCGCCCCAGGCGAGCGCCGCGTCGAACAGGCGCTCCAGGATTACAGTCGCCGGTTGCGCCTGGTGCTGGCGTACGAGGCCCCGGACACGCTCGTCGCCGAAGAACTCGCCCTTCTTGTCCCGCCGCTCGAGGATGCCGTCGGTGAGCAGCAGCAGCACCTCGCCCGGGTGCAGGCGCGCGAAGCCGCGCTGGAAGCGCGCCTCCGGCAGCGGCCCGATCACCGTACCGCCGTTGGTGAGTTCGACCTCGCAGACCTTGCCGGCAGTCTGCTGGCGGAAGAACAGGATCGGCGGCTGGTGGCCGGCATTGACGTACACGAGGTTCCCATCCCGCTCGAGCTCGCAGTAGAAGACGCTCACGAAGCGGCTGGACAGCCGCGAGCGATGGATCACGCGGTTGAGCTTCTCGAAGACGTGGGCGACCTTGAGCTCCTTCTCGATTCCCATGCGGAGCCCGGTCACCACGTCGCGCACGAGCAGCGCCGCGGGCAGGCCGTGGCCGCTCGCATCGCCGATCGCGAGGCCGAGCGTGCCCTCGCCGAGATCGTAGAAGTCGTAGAAGTCGCCGCCCACCTCGTCTGCGGCCACCGAGCGAGCCGCGAGCTCGTAGCCCGCGAACTCCGGCGGCTCCTCGACCAGCAGGCTCTGCTGGATCTCGGCCGCCTCGCGAAACGACCCGCGCACGCGCTGGTCCACGAGCCGCGCGTCGAGCGAGGCCCGGATCGTGTTGAGCGCGAAGTCGACCTCCTCGAGCTGCCAGCCGTCGGCGAGCACGAACAGGATCGCGTAGCGCTGCGGCCGCTGGCCGACGATCAGGCCCGCGACGGTACTGCGCGGCAACAGGCCCAGTGTCTGCGGCGAGCCCTCGGCGTCCGGCGCGCTGAAGATGTAGACGCGGTGGCGTGCCAGCTCGGTGAGCGGCGTGAGGGCCGGGTCGAGCGTCTCCGCCACGGGGGCGCCGACGTCGCCCGTCGCCTTCAGCAGCGCGAAGTTGTCCCGGCGCTCGACATAGACGAGCCCTCCGCGCAGGCGCAGGTCGTCCTTGAGGTTGGCGAGCGCCTCCTCGAGGAAGGTCTCGACGAGCTTCGACTGCGAACGGCGGGTCTTCAGCGAGCCGAAGAGCGCGTCCAGGCGCCTATAGAGCAGCTTGGCGGTAGCCATTAGAACTACTCATCATAACACCAACAGACAGTCAGTGTCGTGATGATGACGCCGCGGTCTCGCGAGCCACCACGTCGAGCACCTCGTAGACGGCGCGGTTCGGCGGCAGCGCCTCGAGGCTCGCGCGCATCGCGCGCAGCCGCTCCGGCTCGTGTGCCA
>DATEUE010000259.1:0-5170 GCA_035283305.1 Vicinamibacteria bacterium
TTCCTGGATCCCGGCGAGGCCGCACCGCTCATCGGCGGCGCCTGAAGCCGCGCGCTCGCGGGGACGCGGCGCTCACCCGCAACGCGACCGGCTGGTCCGACGGAAGAGCTGTGGTAACCTCTTTGGTTGGAATGCTGAAGACGGTCCTTTCCCCTGAGAGGCTGCGCGAGATCGTGCGCGACGTCAAGGACTCGGACAGCCTGCCGGTGCTCGGCACGATTCCTCCGGTCAATCCCGCGCGCGCGCCCGAGAGCCGCAACCGCTGGTACGACGACATGAACGTCGGCATCAAGGCGCTCGGCCAGCAGGAGCAGGCGCTGGTGGCGGATCTCAACGCGGAGATGAAGGCCGCGGGCAACCTCTCCTCGCTCTTCGACGACGACGTTCACCCGAACGACGCCGGCTACCAGCTGCTGGCGCAGGCCTGGTTCAAGGCGATCACCCGCGGCCGGGCGTCGGCCTCGAGCGCGAGCGCACCGAGCTTCGGCTTCCAGCTCCACTGACCGCGCCGGGCGGCGCCCCGGACCCTCTGACAGCTTTGTTGCCGAGCCGGGCCAGGGGCGACATTTCTGTAATAATGGCTCCATGCCTCCCCGGGCGCCCGACGCGCGGCAGCTCTCCGACCTGCTGGAGCTCAGCCAGACGCTCGGCGCCACGCTCAACCTGCGCCAGGCGCTGCAGCGGGTGCTCGCGATCCTCGAGGAGAGCCGCGGCACGCTCTCGGCCACGATCGTGCTGCGCGACGACTCGGCTTCCGACCTGGTGGTGGAGGCCGCAAGCGGCGCCGGCGGCTCGGTGCGAAACGCCCGCTACCGTCTCGGCGAGGGCATCGTCGGGCGCGTCGCGCAGAGCGGCCGCACCGTGGTCGTGCCGCAGGTCAGCCAGGAGCCGCTGTTCCTCGACCGCTCGGGGGTCTTCCGCCGCTCGGGCCGGAGCGAGATGAGCTACGTGTGCGTGCCGATCCGTGCCGAGCACCGCACGGCGGGCGCGCTCGGCGTCGCGCTCGCCTACCAGAAGGACCGCTCCTACGACCACGAGGCCAAGTTCTACGGGCTCGTGGGCTCGATGATCGGCCAGGCGGTGCGGGTGCACAACCTGGTCGAGGCCGAGAGGAAGCGCCTGCTCGACGAGAACACGAAGCTGCGGCGCGAGCTCACCGAGCGCTACGACATCCGCAACCTGGTGGGCAGCAGCCGGCCGATGCAGACGGTCTACGAGCAGGTGGCGCAGGTCGCGCCGGCAAACACGACCGTGCTGCTGCGCGGCGAGTCGGGCACCGGCAAGGAGCTGGTCGCGCACGCGATCCACTACTCCTCGCCGCGCGCCAAGAAGCCGTTCGTCAAGGTGAGCTGCGCCGCGCTGCCCGAGAGCCTGATCGAGTCGGAACTGTTCGGCTACGAGCCCGGGGCGTTCACCGACGCCCGCACCGAGAAGAAGGGCCGCTTCGAGCTCGCCCAGGGCGGCACGATCTTCCTCGACGAGATCGGCGAGCTGGTGCCGGCCACCCAGGTCAAGCTGCTGCGGGCGCTGCAGGAGCGCGAGATCGAGAGGCTCGGCGGCGTGGCGCCGATCAAGCTCAACGTTCGGGTGGTCGCGGCCACCAACAAGGACCTGGAGGCCGCGGTGAAGGAGGGTACCTTCCGCGAGGACCTCTACTACCGGTTGAACGTGTACTCGATCTACCTGCCGCCGCTGCGCGAGCGCAAGACCGACATCCCGCTGCTCGCCGACCACTTCGTCGAGAAGCACGCCGCGGCCCACGCCAAGGACGTGCGCCGCATCGCCACCTCCGCGATCGACATGCTGATGAGCTACCACTGGCCGGGCAACGTGCGCGAGCTCGAGAACTGCATCGAGCGGGCCGTGCTCGTCTGCGAGGGCGGTGCGATCCACGCCCACCACCTGCCGCCGACGCTGCAGACCGCCGAGGTCTCCGGCACGCTAGCGCGCCAGTCGCTCAAGGAGGCGCTCGCGGCCTACGAGCGCGACCTGGTGCAGGACGCGCTCAAGAGCGCCCGCGGCAACCGCGCCAAGGCTGCGCGACTACTCGACACGACCGAGCGCATCCTCGGCTACGCCGTCCGCAAGCACCACTTGGACCCGGATCGCTTTCGCTAGCGGGGGCTCGGGGGGCGCTCAGCCCCCCGCTGGCTCAGTCCAGAGAACGCTCGCTGTCCGTTCGGTTCCGCTTCCGTTCCGTTTCCGTTTCGGCACCTCCGGCCCGTTGCTACAGCCGCGTAGGCTCGCCGCCCGCCCCTCCAACAATTTTGTTGGCTCCCTGGCGCGTCCGGCACGGCGTTGGTTTTCTCCCAACCGATTGACTCGCATCGCCTTGCGCCCCGCCCGCGGTCACGGCGGGACCCCGCACGCGCCTTGCATCGTCCGGTGGGCAACCTAGACAGGAGGTTGGCTCTTGGACACACCGGTGATCGTTCCGGCCGACGTGGCCTTCATGCTCGTCGCCGCCGCGCTCGTGTTGCTGATGACGCCGGCGCTGGCGTTTTTCTACGGAGGCCTGGTGCGCTCCAAGAACGCCCTCAACACCATGATGATGAGCGTCGCGGCGCTCGGCTTCGTGGGTGTCGCCTGGGCGCTGTTCGGCTACAGCCTCGCCTTCTCCGAGGGCTCGCCGGTCGTGGGCGACCTCTCGAAGGCGTTTCTCGCCGGCGTCGGCCTCGAGGCGCAGGGCACGATCCCGCAGATCCTGTTCATGGCCTACCAGGGGACGTTCGCGATCATCACAGCCGCGCTCATCTCGGGCGCGATCGTCGAGAGGATGCGCTTCTTCCCCTACCTCGTGTTCGTCACGCTCTGGAGCCTGGTCGTGTACGCGCCGATCGCGCACTGGGTCTGGGGGGGAGGCTTCCTGGCCAAGCTCGGGGCGCTCGACTTCGCCGGCGGCACCGTCGTCCACGTCAACGCCGCGACCGCGGCGCTGGTGGCGGCGCTCGTGATCGGCCAGCGCAAGGACTACGCGCGCCAGGCGATCCTGCCTCACAACGTGCCGTTCGTGCTGCTCGGCGCGGGCCTGCTGTGGTTCGGCTGGTTCGGCTTCAACGCGGGCAGCGCGCTCGCGGCGAACGGCATCGCCAGCCTCGCCTTCGTGAACACGATGCTCGCCCCGGCCGCGACGCTCGTGGTGTGGACGCTGCTCGACCTTTCGCGCAGCCGCAAGGCCACCGCGGTCGGTGCCGCGACCGGCATCGTGGTCGGCCTGGTGGCGATCACGCCGGCGGCCGGCTTCGTGTCGCCGATGGCGGCGCTCGTGCTCGGCGCGGTCGCGGCGTTCCCGAGCTACTTCGCGCTCGTGTTCCGCGCCCGCACCGGGCTCGACGACTCGCTCGACGTGGTGGCGGCGCACGGCGTCGGCGGCAGCGTGGGCGCCCTGCTCACCGGTGTGCTGGCCTCGAAGGCGTGGAACGGAACAGTGGACGGGCTGCTCTACGGCAACCCCGGCCAGCTCGGAATCCAGGCGGTCGGGGTGCTGGCCACGATCGCCTACTCCGCGGTGGCGAGCTACCTGCTGCTCAAGCTGATCAACCTCGTGGTGCCGCTCAAGGCGGCCACGAAGGAGGAAGGCCTCGGCCTCGACGTCAGCCAGCACGGCGAGGAGGCCTACGCGGACGACGAGGGGGCGATCCTGATCCTGCAGCGGCCCGAGGTCGCGGCGCCGCAGCCCGCCAAAGCACTCACCGCCGCGACGGCGGAAGGAGGACGCTCGTGAAGCTCGTGGTGGCGGTCGTGCGACCGGAGAAGGCGAACGCAGTGCTGGAGGCGCTCTTCCGCGCCGACGTGCAGGGCCTCACGATCAGCCGCGTGCAGGGCCACGGCGGCGAGACGGAGCAGGTCGAGACCTACCGCGGCACGACCGTGAAGATGGAGCTTCACGAGAAGGTCCGCTTCGAGATCGGCGTCTCCGACCACTTCGTCGAGCCAGCCGTGCGGGTGATCCTCGCCGCCGCCCGCACCGGCGACGTCGGCGACGGCAAGGTGTTCGTGCTGCCGGTCGAGAAGATCTACAGGATCCGCACCGGCGAGGAGGACAAAGCGGCCGTCACGCCCGTGCAGGTGGCGGCGGCCGGCAGGGGCTAAAGCGCTCGAACGGGGCGCGGGCGTCCGCTCTTCGGACAGCCCCGCCCCTCGACGGCGTGAGGCCGGGCGCGGCTAACCGCCCGGAATCAGTCGCTTCCGGGCGACGCCGCGAGCGGCACACGTCTTGCTCCTCGCCCGGCGGGATGAACCCCGCCTCGGCCGCGACGATGATGCTCCTCCACAAGAGGGGCACGCCCGCCCTGCTCCTGCCGGAGTTCCTGAAAGAGGTCTACCTCGGCCAGCGCACGGGGCTGCTCCACGTGACCCGCGGCGAGAGCACGGGGGTGAGCTTCCGCTCCGTCAACGGCGAGATCGTGAGCGGCTCCTCGAGCGACGAGCGGGGGCGCCTGGGCGAGACGATGGTCCGCCGCGGCCTCATCACGCGCGCCGACCTCGAGCGGGCGCTCGTGATCGTGAGCACGCGAGGCCGGCGCCTCGCCCCGGTGCTGCGGGACCTCGATCTCGTCGACACGCCCGGCCTGGAGCAGGCGCTCGCACTCCACATCCGCGAGATGCTGGTGATGGCGCTGGGGTGGGACCAGGCCGCGCTGCTGTTCGAGGACCAGGAGCTCCCCGACGCTCCTGCCGAAGACCTGACGTTGCGCTGCTCGACGGCAGAGCTGATCCTCGACCTCGTGCGCCGCATCCCGGGGCCGGAGACGGTGCAGCGGGGCCTCGGTCAGCTCGACCGCGCGATCGTCGCGGTCGACAACCCGCCTTTCCGCGTGGACCGCATCACGCTCAGCCCCGCCGACGGCTACATCCTGTCGCGCGCCGACGGCTCGACGACGGCCCGCTCCCTGATCCAGACGGCGACGCTGCCGGCCCACGACGTGGAGCGCAGCCTGCTGGGCCTGCTCTCGACCGGCGTCGTCCGATACGTGCCCGCGACGTCCATGCCGGCCCGGGCGTCAGGCGCCCTGCCGTTCCCCGGCCCCCGCGCTCGCTGACGTCAGGCCGGCGGTCGCTTCCGGTGCCAGTCGGTCACCTGCTGATAGGCCGTCCCGAGCGCCACGAGCGTCGCCTCCGAGAAGGCGCGCCCGAGGAGCTGCAGCGAGACCGGCAGGCCGTCGCGACC
>DATEUE010000260.1:0-3368 GCA_035283305.1 Vicinamibacteria bacterium
AGGAGGTGGTGGAGGCGGCGGGAGTCGAACCCGCGTCCGAAAACGAGCCTGCGAGAGACCCTACAGGTTTAGTCCGACCTGCTATTTCGCCACGATCGTGAAGGCCGGACGAAACCGACCGCGGCTAGTCCGATTGATCTCGCCAGTCGCCCCCGGACCGAGAGCTTCCAGCCAGCCCACCTTTATGACGTTCTGTCCAAGTCCCGTGGGCGGGGCCCCGGCAGAACGGGTTGCCTAGGTTTTAGTTAGGCAGCCAGCGCCAAGTTATCGTTGGCAGCTATGGTTTCCCCACCGCATTAACGAGCCGGTAAGCACGCTCGACCTGCGTCTCTCGGGGTCACGTTCCCGTCGAAACCGTGACGCCCCCATCGAATCGAGTGTAGCACGCGCTATCGCACGCCGAGGCCCAGCTCCTTCAGATATCTCTCACCTCCGGGACCGTTTAGCTCCCAATACGGCAACCGTGTCGTGCCGCGCAGCGCGAGCTCCTCCCCGTCGGGACCAGCCTGGCGAACCAGTCGATAGGGCGGCTTTGCCTCGACGTCGAAGCTCAGCACGCGACCGTCCTGCGTCTCAACCCTGTAGGAGCTCACCTCGAAGCGGCCCGCGGGCACGCCGAGCGACCGCGTCGCCGGCGCGCGCTCGATGCGGGCCCTGGTCCACGCGAGACGCCGGTGGTTGAGGCGCACAAACAGCAGGCTCGGAAGGAACGCCACCGAGCGGCCCTCGCCGGGCTTCAGAAAGGCACCGTTCCAGCCGCGCAGCAGGACGGGCAACGCGTCCTCGACGACGCCGTCCTGCGGGGCGTCGAGATCCTCGCTGCCGTCCGCTTCGCCGTCGAAGTAGCTGTGGAATACGCCGCCCAGCCGCCCGCCGCGAGGCACGATCTGGTGCCAGACGTGCCCGCACCACTCCTGGCTCGAGAAGCTCAGCTTGGCGAGCGGCCAGCCGGATGCGACGCGCAGGAAGGTCGAGGTCATGACGTTGTAGTCGTAGATGCCCGTGGCGAAGTCGCGCACGGCGTTGAGCTTCAACACCGGGAAGACGTCGGCGGCCGGATGCCGCCCCGGCTCGGCCTTCACGCGCGAAGCGTCCGAGAAGTCCTCGGTGACGAACACCAGCACCGCCGTCCCCGAACGCAGCGTGCCGTAGCGCGGCTGCTTCAACGAGTAGCCGTTGAGCTCCGCCTTGCCGTCGCCCCAGTGCATCCAGAAATCCTGTGCCGACGCCGACGCCCCGAACGAAGGGGCGAGGAACAGAATGGGGACCAGAAACATGACCGCTCGGTACATGGTCCGATGATACGTCTGCGCCTCGGCGTCGCGCGGCCCGCATCGTTGACACCCCGGCTACGGTACTGGATAATGCCGCGGGACGTAAGTCTGGACGTTGCTTTGGTTTTCGGCGCCGCCGCCGGGGAGAACATGGGCCTCGAAGACGACCTGAAGGCACGAACCTCCGCCCTCATCAGCCAGCAGATGGCGAATTGGGTCGTCGAGATCCAACGCGCCATACAGGGACACCAGGCCGCGCTCGTGAACGCGCTCGACGAGCTGGGCGAGACGGTTGCGCGCTACGACGAGAAGGTCGACGAGGGTGCCATCGCGCAAGCGATCGCCGAGGTGCTGGCGCAGCAGCCGCCGGTCGCCGGCGCCGCCGACTATAGCGGCCTCAAGACGGCGATCGCCGCGATCGAGAAG
The DNA here is from genome assembly GCA_035283305.1 of Vicinamibacteria bacterium. Lineage (GTDB taxonomy): Bacteria > Acidobacteriota > Vicinamibacteria > Fen-336 > Fen-336 > DATBSL01. The sequence continues at coordinate 1,701 of DATEUE010000260.1, forward strand.
GGCACCAACCTGTCCGAGGTGCTGACGCACCTGATGGGCGAGGTCACACGTCACGTCGAGCGCGTGGCGATGTTCATCGTCAAGAACAACGCGGCGGTCGGGTGGCACGCGCGCGGCTTCGACCACTCGGAGGCGGTGAAGGCGCTCACGATCCCGCTCACCGCCGACACGGTGTTTCGCCTCGCCCACGGCTCGCGCAGCGCCACGCGCGGCCACATCGGCCACTCCCCCGCGACGGCGCAGGCGCTCGCGCGGCTCGGCGGCTCGCCGCAGGGCCTGCTCGCGGTTCCTTTGATCCTGCGCGACAAGGTGGCGGCGATCCTGTACTGCGACACGACCCAGGACGAGATGCCCGCGGCCACCGCCGATCTCGTGGAGATCATGGTCGCCTACGCCGGCAAGGTGATCGACATCCTGAGCGCCGCCCCCAAGACGACCACGGCGTCGGGCGGAACGAGCCCCGGGATGCGGCCGAGCGCTCCGGCGGCAGCCGCCCTCGAGGGTTCAGGCATGGGCTCCGGCGTGCGACCCGCGACGCTCACGGGCCGACCGCAGCCGGCCCCGGCTCCGGCCCGTCCTTCCACCGCGCCGCCGCTGCGCCCCGCCTTCACTCCCGCGCCCGCGCCGCCGCCGGTCGCTGCGCCCGCGCGCGCGGCGCTCGCGCCGGAGGACCAGAAGGCCCACGAAGACGCCAAGCGCTTCGCGCGCCTGGTGGTGAGCGAGATCAAGCTCTACAACGAGGCGAAGGTCACCGAGGGTCGCAAGACCAGGGACATCTACGAGCGTCTGAAGGAAGACATCGAGCGGGGGCGCCAGATGTACACGGACCGCGTCGCCGCGCCCGTGCGCGACTCGAGCGACTACTTCCAGGACGAGCTGGTGCGGATCCTGGCCGGGGGCGACGCGGCAGCCCTTGGGCGCCAGTAAGGCCCGCGCCTTGGGCGCGGCCTTCGCCGTCCTGCTGCTGCTGGCGCCGCCCACGCCGGCCGCCTCGCCGACCTGGCGCATCGCGGCGGAGCCGCGCGACGCGGCCGAGGCGGCGGTGCGAGAGGCTGCACGGAACGCAAACGCCGCCCTGGCGCTCGGCACCGTGGCAGAGCAGCTCGCCGGCACCCCGGCGGGCGGACTCGCGCGGCTCGCGGCCGGCCTCGAGTGGCTGGACGCCGCTCGTCCAGCCGAAGCGCTCGCGGAGCTCCGCCACCAGGACATCGACAAGATCCTGCTCCGCGATCACGCCTGGCTGGCAGCCTCTCGAGCATACGAGGCGCTCGGACAGGTCGAGCCGGCGGCCGCCGCGGCGATCGCCGCCGCCGACGAGCCGGGCAGCGCCGTCGTGTGCGAGGGGCTGCAGAAGGCCGCGGGGCTCCTGGAGCGAATGGATCAGAAGGACCTCGCGCTCACGACCCTCGAGCGAGTCGTCGCGGCGTGCCGGGAGCGGGCTGCTGCGGCCCTGCTCGAGCTCGGCACGCGTCAGCTCGCCCGCGGCGACCGTCCGGCAGCCGCGGCCGCCTTCGACCACCTGGATCGCGAGTACCCGCTCGCGCCGGAGGCGAAGCAGGCTCGCGCGCGCCTCGCGGGCCTCACGACCGCTCTGCCGCCTCTGCCCGCCGCCGACCGCGCGCGCCTGCTGCTGGAGCGCGGCTCGGCTCTGCTCGCCGCGGGGCGCGC
>DATEUE010000261.1:0-5682 GCA_035283305.1 Vicinamibacteria bacterium
CTCGCCGCAGGCGCCCTCGTGCTGGTGTCGGCCCTCGGCCTCAGTCGCCGCGGGCCCGTCGGCCGCGCCGCCAGGCGGCTCGCCGGGAGCGCCCTGCTCGCGTTGGTCCTAGCCGCGCCCGGCCTGCTGCCCCTGGCCCGAGCCGTGTCGGCGCGCGAGGCGCTGGCGATCGCGACCGCCAGCCGGACGCTGGAGCTTCTGCTGTTCTCGTTCGGGTTGCTGCTGGCGACCCTCGCGCCGTTCGCCTTCGTTCAGGCGGCTGGACGCCGCACGTCCGCCGCGCGAGCAGCGGTCGCGAGTGCGTCGGTGCTCGCCGCGCTGCTGCTGGTCGTCCGCGTACACGGCTGGTTCGCCTCGGGCCAGCTGAGCGAGGGCACGCGCGCGGCGCTGGCGCGGGCGGCCCGCGTGACGACCCCGCTCGAGTCGATCTGCGCCGGTGAAGGCGAACGCGACTTCGTGCCCGCTCTCGCGGGCCGCCGCGCGGGTGAACCCGGCGTCTGGATCCCCCGGGTCTACGCGGACGAGTGGGCGCGGCGCGAGAGAAGGCCGTGTCGCGCGCGACTCGAGGACCTCCGCGCGCGCCCGTGACAACCTTTGACGCGCCGGATCGAAACTACCGCGCGCCCCGAGCGTACAAAGAGGGTAGGACGGGGGAGCGCGAGGCTGTCGACGGGGTGACGGCGCGCCGGGACCGATCAACTGCCCCCAGAGCGGTTCCGGGCCGCGGCCGTCGTGTCGAGCCTTCCGCTCCCCCGCCTTTTTTCTGCCGTTCCCGACTATCATGGGCCACTTCCCAGGGGGGCGTGGGCGCAATGTGGCGGATCTGGCTGAAGCGCGTCGCGATCGCGATCGTCGCATTGTATCTGGTCCTGGTCGTGGGCGTGGCGCCCTACTGGCTCGCCGGGCGCGCCATCACGCGGCGCTTCCAGTTCCCCGACAAGGAGAACGCCAACCTGACGCCGGCCTCGTTCGAGCTTCCGTACGAGGACGTTTCGTTCCGTGCCCAGGACGGGATCGAGCTCAAGGCCTGGTGGGTGCCGGCCACGAGCGCGCGCGGGACCGTCGTGATGGTTCACGGCCTCAACCGCTCGCGGATCGAGATGGTGAGGCGCGTGCCCTTCGTGCACTCGAGCGACTGGAACGCGATCCTGCTGGACCTGCGTCACCACGGGGCGAGCGCGGGGGAGGCGACGACTTTCGGCGTGAAGGAGAAGCAAGACGTCGAGGCCGCCGCCCGCTTCGCGCGGGAGCGCGCTCCCGGGCCCGTGGTGTTCTGGGGCGTGTCGCTCGGCGGCGCCTCGGCCGTGCTGGCGGCTGCCGACGATCCTGGGGTGACGGGCGTCATCTGCGACAGCAGCTTCCGCTCGCTGGACGACACGGTACGCCACCACCTGCGCCTGTTCCGGGGCTTCCGCTGGTGGCTGCGCATCGTGCCGAGCTGGCCGGTCACGGACCTCGCGATCTACTGGATGGGCCGACGCGGCGGCTTCGATCCGACGCAATCGAACGTGGAGGCCGCGGCAAAGCACCTGCGCGGCCGGCCGGTGCTGTTCGTGGCGAACTCCGAGGATCGGCGGATGCCGAAGGAGATCGCCTTCGATCTCAAGGCCGCGGTCGGGCCGGGGGCGGAGGTGCTGATCGTTCCCGGCAAGAGCCACGGCGGGGCCTGGCGCGACGGGACGGCGGCGTACGAGGCCGCGGCGGCCGTCGTGCTGGGAGCTGCGGGAACCGGCGCGGTCACCGCCGCGGCGGCGCAATGAGAGGCCCTCTGATCGAGGAGACGAGGCAAGCACAGTGAGTGACGAGCAGCCGCACCATCACCAGCCGTTCCCGGAAGACGAAGAGGGCGAGCCGCGGCCCCAGCCGACCTCGTACACCATGGTCGAGCCGCGCTTCCGCGAGCGCTACTTCCACTTCTACAAGGAGACGTACAAGCCCTCGGTTCTCGACCGCAAGACCAAGGAGCTCGTCGCGATCGGGGCGAGCCTGGCCGCGAAGTGCCAGGGCTGCCTCGAGGGCCACATCAAGAAGGCCCTGAAGTTCGGCGCGAGCCGCGAGGAGATCTCGGAGACGATCGCGATCGCCATCGGCGTCAACGCCGCGGCGATCGTGGACCTGACGGACATCGCTGCCGACAACATGAACCTGCGGCTGTTCCCGGGGCCCGAGAAGAAGTAGTCGGTCCCTCTAGCGCCCGGGCGGGGAGGGCGCCTTCGGCGTGGCGGCCGGCCCGTGCAGGATCCGCATGTTGGCGATGCCCAGCTCCACGCGTCGGTTCCGCGCCCGGGCACGCTCGGAGGTGCCCGGCGCCAGGGGACGCGACTTCCCGTGCCCGGTGACGCTCAGGATGTCCGGCGACAGGCCGGCACCCACCAGGTAGTCGCGCACCGCTTCGGCGCGACGCTCGGAGAGCTTCTGGTTGTACTCCTCCGTCCCGACGTCGTCGGTGTGTCCGTTGACGGAGATCGAGTAGCCCTGCGCCGTCATCAGGATGCCCGCGATGCGGCTCAGCAGCTCGCGATCCTCGGGCCGCAGCTCGGCCTTGTCGAACTCGAACTTCAGGTAGTCGCTCCCGAGGTTCATGACCAGGCCGAGCGCGGTGCGCCGCGTCTCCGCGATCTGGCCGAGGGCCTGCTCCAACCGGTTGACCTCGGCCTCCGCTTGCTTTCGAATTCGGTCCGCCTCGACCTGCGCCTGAGCTGCCACGTCGATGGCGCTCGTGGCCTGGCGGCGGGCCGTTCCGGCCTCATCACGGGCAAGCGTCGCCTGTTCTTCCGCCAGTTGCCGGCCCGCGGCCGCCACCCCGGCCGCGGCCGCGGCCGCGGCCGCTCGCTCCATCGCCTGCCGCGACTGGGCCGCCGCTTCATCCGCCTTGGCGGAGAGGATCGCCACTTGCCGTTCGACCGCGTCCAATCGCTGCAGGGCCTCGCGGCCGAAGAAACCAAGACCCCCGAGCAGAGCGACCAGGATGGCCACGAGGACCACGAGGAGCGTGGAGCGCGCCGTCGGCTTGTCGGGCATGGCCTCTACGCCTTGCTGCCGAGGTGCTCCATGATCGACAGCGTCAGGATGTCGGCGAGCGTCGTGAAGTGCGCCTCGCCCTCCTCGACGCTCGCGGCGGTGGGATCGCCAAAGTAGGCGTCCTCGCCGCCGGCCTCGGCAAACGACTTGGCGCCCTTCTTGAGCGCCGGCCCGAGCGCGTCCATCGGCGGCAGGCTGATGCGCTCCTTCTCGCGCACCGTGGCGGGCGCTGCGGCCAGCATCAGCGAGGTCTCGAAGCTGCCGGCGTGGTCGCCCGCGGCGAACGCGGCGCCCAGACGGTCGGCCCAGCGCTTCTTCTGGAACTCGGTGAAGCACACCGAGGCGCCCGCCTTCTTGGCCTCCTCGGTGGCTCGCTTCAGCACCTCGAGGTTGGCCGGCTCCTGGTTGACGTTGACGAGCGCCACCGCGCGGAACTGCTTCGCGAGCGACACGCACAAGTCGCGCACCAGCGCCGCCGCGGTATCGGGCGGCAGGCTCACGGTCCCGGGGAAGGCCGCTCCCAGCTCCGAGACGCAGAACGTCACGGGCGGAGCGATCAGCGAGGGCAACCCCCGCTGCTTCAGCCTGAGCGCGGTGCGGCGTGCCATCTCGATCGCGATGACGGTGTCGGTAGCCACCGGCAAGTGCGGACCGTGGGCCTCGGTGTTTCCCACCGGGAGCAGCGCGATCGGACGGTCCTTGAGCGCCAGCTCCACCTCGGTCCAGCTCATCTCGGGCATCAGCACGTTCTCGGCCATGGTGCGCGAAGGGGCGTCCCTTCTGCTCCTTTCCTCGCTCTCTCTTCTCTTGGGTCTTCTTGGGAAGGTGGTTTATCCGACAGGCCTTTATAACCGATCGCCGCCGGCCTTGCCAGCGTCCTGGTCCAGGACGAGCCGCCGATAGTCGCCGTCGTGGTGCACGAGGGGCCTGCCGGGGTGCGCGGCGGCACCGCGCACCTCGCCGACCCAGACCGCGTGGTCGCCCTCGTCGTGGAACGAGCGGACGCGGCACTCGAGGTGGGCGACCGCTCCGGGCACGAGCGGCAGCCCGAGCCGGCTGTCCAGGAAAGGGAACCCCTCGAGCTTGTGAACACCCGGAGCCGCGAAGCGCCGCGACACGTCTTCCTGGTCGTCGGCCAGCACACTCACCGCGAACAGGCCGCTCTCGCGCAGGCCGCGGTTCGCCTCCGAGCGGTGGTCGATGCACACGAGCACCAGCGGCGGCTCGAGGCTCACCGAGCAGAAGGCGCTCACGGTGAGGCCGAGCGTCTGCCCGGAGGCGTCGCGCGTGGTCACGACCGTGACGCCGCTCGGGAACCGGCCCAGCGTCCGGCGGAAGGTCGAAGCGTCGACGCTCATGGGATCAGGGCCTGGGGGCGAGCGCGCGCTGCAGCTCGAGCTGCGACGCGAGGAGCCAGAGCCGCAGCGCGATGCGCGCGGCCACGAACGCCTCGAACAGCACGAGCGCCACGAGCTGGCTGCGGTAGCCGATCACCGTGAGCCACGAGTCGGCGAGCGCGAACACCGCGATGAGCGCGGCGGCGACGGCTGCCAGGACGAGGTACTGCCCGAACGCGGGCAGCAGGCGCCGGGCGCACAAGCCGAGGCTCGATACGGTCGCGAGCAGGGCCGAGAGCCGCTCCTCGCGCACCATCAGCACGCGGGCGTGGGAAAAGACCATGTGCACGAGCAGGAGCGCGACGAGCAGCAGCGCGTGCCGGCCCAGCGTGAGCACGAGCGCGGTGCGGCCCGAGACCGCCTCGCGCGCGAGGCCGTCCACGAAGCGGGCGAAGGGTGCGTTTGCTGCGAAGACGATGCCCGCGGCGGCGAGCGCCAGCAGGCTGAGCCGGAACATACGGCCCAAGTAGAAGCCGCAGCCGTGCACCAGGCCGCGCAGCGTCCAGCCCCCGCGTGGCCGCCGGAAGACGGAGATGATGCCGCCCGTCAGGAAGGCCTGCAGCACCAGGTAGACGACGCCGAGCGCGAGGATGAGCGGGTCGACGGGGGGACGGTCCGCTCCCCGGGCGAAGAGGCCGGCCGGGAGCCAGCCCTTGAGCAGCAGCTCCAGGTTCTTGAGCGCGAAGCCGGTGCCGAGGAGCTCGGGCCCGAGCGCCGTCTCGGGGCCCTGCTGCCGCTCGGACCACTGGCTCCACCAGTCGTAGTCGAAGCCGTACATCATCGCGCTCGAGGCGCCGCGGTTCTCGAGCTCTGCCTCGAGCTGGAACGCGAGCGGCACCGCGACCACCAGCGCCAAGGCGAGGTTCGTGACCAGGACGAGCACGACCAGGCCCCAGTTGAGCCCGAGCGAACGACCTCCGTCGCGCAGTGACGCGAGCATGTCGCTAGCCCACGACCGTGTGCAGCTCCAGCAGGTTCTGGAGCCAGAACAAGTAGCGTGCCGCCCACTTGGTGGCCGCGCGGCGCGCGGGCCGCTCGTTGGCGATCCACTCGTTGTTGGACGGGTCCACGTCGATCGCGATCTTGCGGCCCGGGTCGACCACGGCCCGCACCGCCTTCTGGCCCTCGTATTGGAAGCGGTACCAGCGGTCGCGGCCGTTCCAGCGCTCGTTCGCGACACGACCGTCCTCGAACTCGACCCGCAGCTCGACCGGCAGGCGCACCTCACCGTGGCGGAGGATCGTCACGCGCGTCTCGAAGCGCT
>DATEUE010000262.1:0-10004 GCA_035283305.1 Vicinamibacteria bacterium
GGAGCGCTGATCGCCTGGTGGTACGCGCGCCGCCACGCGCTGCCCGGCTGGCGGACGGCCGACGTACTGGCCCCGGGCGTCGTCGTGGGCCAGGCCATCGGGCGGCTCGGCTGCTTCGCGGCCGGCTGCTGCTGGGGCAAGGCCTCGAGCGTGCCGTGGGCGGTGACCTTCACCGACGTCTACGCCGCGCGCGCCGTCGGCACGCCGATGGACACGCCGCTGCACCCGAGCCAGCTCTACGAGTCCCTGGCCACGTTCCTGATCTTCGCCTTCCTGCTCTGGCTCGCGCCGCGCAAGAGCTTCCACGGTCAGGTGGCGCTCACCTACGTGGCTCTCTACTCGGCCGCACGATTCGCGCTCGAGTTCCTGCGCGGCGATCCCGACCGGGGCTCCTGGTTCGGCGGCGTCGTTTCCACTTCGCAGCTCATCGCGCTCGTGCTGCTCTTCGGAGCGGCGCTGCTGCTGCCGCGGGTCAGGCGCAGCCAGGGGATCGCCGCCGCCTGAGGTGGAAGAGGGCCACCAGCTGCTCGTCGCACCGGACGAGGCCGGCCTGCGCCTCGACGCCTGGCTCGCGCGAAGGCTGCCGGCTCTTTCCCGCTCGCGCCTCCAGGCGCTGATCGAAGCCGGGCACGTCCGACTCGACGAAGCGCCCGCCCGCGCCGCGGCGCGCGTGAAGGCCGGCCAGTCGGCGGTCGTCAACGTGCCCGCTGCGACGCCGGCCGAACCGCAGCCCGAGAATATCCCGCTGCGGGTGGTGCACGAGGACGCCGCGCTGCTGGTCGTGGACAAACCCGCCGGCCTCGTGGTCCACCCCGCGGCCGGCGCCGCGAGCGGCACGCTCGTGAACGCGCTGCTCGCCCGGGTGCACGACCTCTCGGGCATCGGCGGGGTGCTGCGGCCCGGGATCGTCCATCGTCTCGATCGCGGCACCTCCGGGCTCATCGTGGTGGCCAAGGACGACGAGACGCACCGGGCGCTGGTACGCCAGTTCGCGGGGCGCAGCGTCGAGAAGGAATACCTCGCGCTGGTCCACGGCGTGCCTGCCCGCGGCAGCGGAGAGATCACGGCCGCGATCGGTCGCGACCCGGTCCACCGCAAGCGCATGTCGACCCGCGCCCCCCGGGGCCGCGAGGCCCGCAGCTCCTGGACGGTCGCGGAGCGCTTCGACGGCGCCGCGCTGCTACGGGTGCGCATCCACACCGGGCGCACGCACCAGATCCGCGTCCACCTGGCGTCGATCGGCCATCCGGTCGCCGGGGACTCGACCTACGGCGGCACCCGCACGCCCTCGTCCCGCAAGGCCGCCGCGCGCCTGGCCCTCGCGTCGCTCGAGCGGCCGGCGCTCCACGCGGCCCGGCTCGCCTTCTTCCATCCAGGGAGCGGCGAGCGCTGCGAGTTCGAGGCCCCGCTTCCCGCCGACCTCGAGGCCGTGCTCGCCGCCCTGCGCGCGGCCGCGCGCGCCTGAGCGGCTGCTATCATCCCGGCCATGCCCGACACAAGCGCGTCCGCGCACGTGCGACAGCACCGGCGCGTCTACGAGGGTCGCGTGGTCTCGCTCGACGTCGACGAGGTGGACGAGCCGGGCGGCGTCCACGGCACGCGCGAGGTCGTCCGTCAGTCCGGCTCGGTGGCGGCACTGCCCGTGCTCGCGGACGGGAGGATCGTGCTGGTCCGGCAGTACCGCTACGCCGTCGACGCGCAGGTGTGGGAGCTGCCGGCGGGCCGCCGCGACCCGGGCGAGACTCCCGAGTCAGGCGCGCGGCGCGAGCTCGAGGAGGAAGTGGGCCTGCGGGCCGGGTCGCTCGAGCCGCTCGCCGAGTTCTGGACGACACCCGGCTTCTGCGACGAGGTGATGCACCTGTTTCGCGCCACGAGCCTCGAGTCCGTCCCGCAGCGGCCCGAGGCCGACGAGCGGATCGAGCAGGCGACGTTCACGCTGGCCGAGGCGATGGCGATGCTGCGGCGCGGCGAGATCCGCGAGGGCAAGACGCTGGTCGCGCTGCTGCTGGAGGCCGACCGGCGCGGCTCCGCCACAACGGGCAACCCTGGGGGTTTAGGGGGGACGGGTCCCCCCTGAACAAAGAACGCAGGCATATCAATCTCCCCGCGAGAGTCCCCCTTGAAGAGTAACGGGCACGCGGCCACAGGCAGCGGCCTCCTCATCGATCCTCAGAGGACTGGAGACGAGGAGGCTACGGCCCGCTTCCTTGAGATGGGAGGGCGCCGCCCCCCCATACCCCCTGGGGTTACCGACCGGCGCTAGTCGTAATACTCAAGGCCCAGGTGCGTTATCAATTCCTCTCCGCGCAGGTGGCGCAAGGTGTTCTTGAGCTTCATCAGCTGGATGAAGAGGTCGTGCTCGGGGTAGAGGCCCGGAGCGGTCTGGGGGCTCTTCAGGTAGAACGACAGCCACTCCTGGATGCCGCTCATACCGCACCGCTTCGCGAGATCGGAGAAGATTGCGAGGTCGAGCACGATCGGCGCGGCGAGGATCGAGTCCCGGCACAGGAAGTCCACCTTGATCTGCATCGGGTAGCCCAGCCAGCCGAAGATGTCGATGTTGTCCCAACCTTCCTTGTTGTCACCGCGCGGCGGGTAGTAGTTGATCCGCACGACGTGGTGGATCTTGCCGTAGAGGTCCGGGTAGAGCTGGGGCTGCAGGATGTGCTCGAGCACGCCGAGCTTGCTGACTTCCTTGGTCTTGAAGGACTCCGGGTCGTCCAGCACCTCGCCGTCGCGGTTGCCGAGGATGTTGGTCGAGTACCAGCCGTTCATCCCCAGCAGGCGCGCCTTGAAGCCCGGGGCGAGGATGGTCTTCATCAACGTCTGACCGGTCTTGAAGTCCTTGCCCGAGATCGGGGTGCCCGTCTTCTTCGCGAGCTCGACCATCGCCGGGAAGTCGGCCGACAGGTTCGGCGCGCCGTTGGCGTACGGGATGCCAGCCTTGATCGCGCAATAGGCGTAGATCATCGAGGGCAGGATGTCGGGGTGGCTCGCGTCGAGACCCTTCTCGAACTTCTCGATCGACGAGTGGACGTCGCCCGCCTCGCGGTAGACCTCGGTCGAGCCGCACCACACCATCACCAGCCGGTCGAGCGCCTTCTCCTTCTTGAAGCGCGCGATGTCGTCCGATACAGCCTCGGCCAGCTCGCGTTTCGACTTGTCCTTCTTGACGTTCGGCCCGTTCAGCTTCTTCACGTACTGCGGGTCGAAAACGGCCGGCCACGGCTTGATGCCGTCCAGGAAGCCTTTGATCGGCTCGAGGTCCCGCGACTCCAGCACCCCCGCCTTCCTCGCCGCCTCGTAGGCGCTGTCGGCGTAGACGTCCCAGCCGCCGAACTCGAGCTGATCGAGCGAGGCGAGCGGCACGAAGTCCTTGATGAGCGGCGAGCGGCCGTCGGTGCGCTTGCCGAGCCGCACGGTGCCCATCTGCGTCAGGCTCCCGATCGGCTTCGCGCGGCCGCGCCGGACGGCCTCGACACCTGCGATGAAGGTTGTGGCCACCGCCCCCATCCCCGGCAGCAGCACCCCGAGCTTCCCGCTCGCCGGCGCGATCTCGCGCCCCTTGGTTGCGTTCGACATCAGCTCGCCTCCTCTGCGGCTCTTGCGCGTCTAGCCAAACGAGGATGCTATCACACGCGTTCGCGCGCGCCCGCCGGCCTGCGCGTTACCGATGCACTCTCGCCGAGCCGACGGCGGCTACGACTCGTTGTGCAGCCGGCCGCTCTTCCGGAGGAAGGCGAGCGCGGCGTCGGTCAGCTCGTGGTCGTGACGCGGACCGACGAAGCGCTGCTCGGCGAGGTGGTAGTGGAGGATTCCCGAGCGCGCCAGCCGCTCCTCGGTCTCGAACGAGTAGAACATCAGGATCCGGCTCTCGCGCGGCTGGCCGCTGTCGTCGAAGAATCCGAAGCTGAGCTTTCTCATCGTCACGGGGTCTGCCGGCCGAAGCGAGCGGGCGTCGCGAGGGAACGGAAGCAATCTAGTGGCGCCTCTCGGCCGTGTCAAGAGTCCGCGCGCACGTCGAAGTGCTCATCGAGCCGCCGCTCAATGCGCGCCGCCCGCGGCCATCTCGTAAAACGCCGGCAAGTACTCGCTGTCGCCCAGCTCGAGCCGTTTGTACGCCTTGCCGATCGCGTCCCAGGCCGAGCCGTTGCCGAGCGCCACGACCATCGGCCACGGCGACACGCCACGCAGCGGCGAGCGCGCCGTCGCCACCCACGCGCCGCCCAGCTGTCGCACCATCACCTCGCCCAGGTAGCAGCCGAACACGAACAGCGTCTCGGCGGCGTCCTCGCCGTCGCGGCCCTCCTCGCGCAACGAGTCGATGAGCGCGTCCACCAGCTCCAGGCTCCCGGGCGACAGGTCGAGCTCCGCGTCGTAGTCGTCGCGCGCCAGCGCCACGGCGATGCGCGCGTGGTCGGCCGCGTTCTCTGGAGTAGCGGGGTAGCGGAGCGAGATCTTCACGAGCGGGTGGCGCCGGGCGGGAATTGCCCGCCGGCAGAGTTAGTATAGTCGCGTCTCCCTCCGCCGCCCCGATAGCCAAACGAATGACCCCTGCCCGAGCGGACGCTCTCGACCAGAAGGCGGCCCAGGCTGCCGCGATCGCGGCCTTCCTGCTGATCGCCAACCAGGTCGCGTCGCGCGCCGTGCGGGACGCGCTCTTCCTGTCTGCGTTCGAGGTGCGGTCGCTGCCGCTCGTGATGGGCGCAGCCGCGATCGCCGCGCTCGCCGGCGCCGAGCTTCTGTCCCGCGCGCTCGCCAGGCACTCTCCCGCCCGCGTGGTGCCGGCGGCGGCGACGCTGTCCGCCGCCCTGCTCGCTGCCTGGTGGGCGGTCGGCCTCGTCTCTCCGCGCGCCGCGGCCCTGCTCGTCTACCTGCACGTCTCGGCGTTCGGCGGGGCGCTGGTCTCCGGCTTCTGGTCTCTCGTGAACGAACGCTTCGATCCGCACACCGCGCGGCGCGTCGTCGGGCGGATCGGCACCGGCGCGACGGCAGGCGGCATGGCGGGCGGAGCGCTCGCGTGGATCAGCGCGCAGCTCCTGCCCCTGCCGGCCATCTTGCTGGTGCTGGTCGCGCTGGGCGTGCTCGCGGCCAGGGTGCTGGCGCGACCGGGCGCGCGGGGACGCGAGGCCCACGTCGCCGCTGCGGACGCGCCGCTCGCCGCGGTCGTCCTGCTGCGCAACCCCCACCTGCGCAACGTCGCGCTGGTGGTGCTGCTGGGGGCCGTCACCGAGGCGCTGCTGGACTTTCAGTTCAAGGCCCAGGCCAGCGAGCGCTTCGTATCGGGGGCGCCGCTGCTCAGTGCCTTCGCCGTCTTCCACACCGGGATGGGCGTGCTGAGTTTACTGCTACAGGCGACGCTCAGCCGCAGCGCGCTGCGCCAGCTCGGCATCGCCGGCACGCTTTCGCTGCGCCCGCTGCTCACGGGCCTGAGTGCCCTCTCGGGTGCATTCGCGCCGCGGCTGGCGACCGCCACACTCGCGCGCGGCGCGCACGAGACACTCACGAACTCGCTGTTCCGCTCGGCCTACGAGCTGCTCTACACGCCGGTGCCCGAAGCCGAGAAGCGCCGCGTGAAGGCCGTGGTCGACGTGTCCGTCGACAAGGCGGGTGCCCTGCTCGGAAGCGGCGTGGTGGCCCTCGTGCTGGCGTTCGCGCCGGCCACGGCCGCGACGCTGCTCTTCGGTCTCGCCTGCCTGCTCTCGCTCGCGGCTCTCGCCCTGTCTCCTCGGCTCCACCACGGCTACGTCCAGACGCTCGAGCAGAGCCTGCTCGCCGGACGCGTGCGGCTCGACGCCGTCGAGGCCATCGACCACACCACCCAGGTCACGCTGGCCCACACCGGCCACCTCGAGCGCGACACGCTGCTGCGCCAGATCGCGCTCTTGCGCGGGGAGGAGTCGTCGCTCGACGGGTCGGCCGCCCCAGCCGATCGCTCCACGCTCGACGCGCTGCGCCAGCTGCGCTCGGGCCAGCCGGCTGCCGTGCGCGCCGTGCTGCGCGCGAGCCCCGAGCCGGACCCGCTGCTCGTGGCGGCGCTGCTGCCCCTGCTCGGCAGGGACGACGTCATGCCGGACGTCGTCCGAGCGCTGCGGCGCGCGGCGCCGCGCGTCACAGGCCAGCTCGTCGACGCGCTCGTCGACCCGTCTGTGGACCCGGTCGTGAGGCGACGCGTCCCGCGCGTGCTCAAGGCCTGCCCCACGCTGCGCGCCGCGGAGGGCCTGCAGTCGGCCCTCGAAGACCCGATCTTCGACGTCCGCGCCGCCGCCGCCGCCGCGCTCGCGGCGCTTCACGAGCGGAGCGCCGTCGTGCGCACGTCGCGCGAGGAGGTGCTCGTCCGCGTGCGGCGCGAGCTCGACTCTGGAGAAACCGTCGAGCGCCAGATCCCGCAGATCTTCGCGCTGCTCTCGCTGGTGCTGGAGCGGGGGCCGCTTCAGATCGCGTGGGCCGCCATGAAGGGCGAGGACCGCAACCTGCGCGGTACCGCGCTCGAGTACCTGGCCCACGTCCTGCCGGAGGACGTGTTCAAGCGCCTGCGCTCCTGCTTCGGAGCCGGCACCTGGACGGCCCCCGTGCCGCGCCCGATCGCGGAGCTGGCCGACGAGCTGCGCACCTCGGCGGTGGGCCTGCGGATCGAGCACCCGCCCTGGCGCGAGACCGGCGAGACCGGCTAGTACCCCAGGTTCGGCGCCAGCCAGCGCTCGACGGCCGCCAGGTCCATGCCCTTGCGACGGTGGTAGTCCTCCACCTGGTCGCGGCCTATCTTGCCGAGCGAGAAGTAGCGCGCCTGCGGGTGCGAGAAGTAGAAGCCGCACACGGACGCCGCGGGCTGCATCGCGAAGCTCTCCGTGAGCCGGATGCCAACCTGGTCCTCGCCTCCCAGCAGATCGAAGAGCAGGCGCTTCTCCGTGTGGTCGGGGCAGGCCGGATAGCCCGGCGCCGGCCTTATCCCGCGGTACTTCTCGCGGATCAGGTCCTCCACCGGGATCGCTTCGTCCTTGCCGTAGCCCCACTCTCGCCGCGCACGCTGGTGCAGCCACTCGGCTAGCGCCTCGGCCAGGCGGTCGGCGAGGGCTTTCACCATGATCGCGGCATAAGGATCGTTGTCGCGCTCGTGGCCCGCGACGATCTCCTCGGCGCCGAGGCCGGCGGTCAGCGCAAAGGCGCCAATCCAGTCGGCGAGTCCCGACTCGCGCAGCGCCACGAAGTCGGCAAGCGCCTGCGCGGGCAGCCCGTCGGCCCGGACCGCCTGCTGCCGCAGCGTGTGCAGCGTGCCGAGCAGCCCCGCGCGCGAGTCGTCGGCGTAGATCTCGACATCGTCGCCCACGGCCGCCGCCGGGAAGAAGCCGTAGGCGGCCCGAGCCTTCAGCTTCCCGCCCTGGACGAGCTGCTGCAGCGTGGCCTGTGCCTCGTCGAACACCTCGCGGGCCTTCGTCCCCCAGTCGGGGTTCTCGAAGATGCGCGGGTAGGTGCCGCGCAGCTCCCAGACCGCGAAGAACGGGGTCCAGTCGACGTACGGCACGATCTCTGACAGATCGATGTCGCACAGCAGGCGCGCTCCCCGGAAGCCAGGCTGCGGCGGGGCATAGCCCGACCAGTCCAGGGGCGTGCGCCGCCTCCGCGCCTCCTCGAGGCTGACGAGCGGCTGCTCCATTTGCCGCGCCTCGTGCTCGCGCCGCAGCCGCTCCTGGTCGGACCGGTTCTGCTTGTCGAGTACGGCGCGCTTTTCGGCCCCCTTGAGCTGCCCCACGACACCCACCGCGCGCGACGCGTCGAGCACGTGGACGACCGGGCCGTGGTAGGCCGGCGCGATCTTGACGGCGGTGTGCGTGCGGCTCGTGGTCGCTCCCCCGATCAGCAGCGGCACCTCGAACTGCTGGCGCTCCATCTCGCGCGCCACGTGCACCATCTCCTCGAGCGAGGGCGTGATCAGGCCGGACAGGCCGATCATGTCGGCGCCCGACTCCTTCGCCGCCGCCAGGATCCGCTCGGCCGACACCATCACCCCGAGGTCCTCGACCTCGTAGCTGTTGCACGCCAGCACCACCCCGACGATGTTCTTGCCGATGTCGTGGACGTCGCCCTTCACGGTGGCCAGCACCAGCTTCGCCTCGGCGCGCGCGCCGCTCGCCTGCTTCTCGGCCTCCAGGAACGGCGTCAGGTAGGCCACGGCCTTCTTCATCACCCGCGCGCTCTTCACCACCTGCGGCAGGAACATCTTCCCCGAGCCGAACAGGTCGCCGACGACACTCATGCCGGCCATGAGCGGCCCCTCGATCACCGCCAGCGGCCGGCCGTACTTCTGGCGCGCCTCCTCCGTGTCCGCGTCGACGAAGGCGTCGATCCCGCGCACGAGCGCGTGCGTGATCCGCTCCTCGATCGTCCCGCGACGCCACGCGTCCTCGACCGCGGGGCCCTTCTCCTCGTCCCGCACCGTCTGCGCGAAGGCGACCAGGCGCTCGGTGGCGTCGGGACGCCGGTTGAGCAGGACGTCCTCCACCCGCTCGAGCAGGTCCTTCGGGATCTCCTCGTAGACGGCGAGCTGGCCCGCGTTCACGATGCCCATGTCGAGCCCGGCCGCGATCGCGTGGTACAGGAAGGCCGAGTGCATCGCCTCGCGCACGGCGTTCATGCCGCGGAAGGCGAACGAGACGTTCGAGATGCCCCCACTCACCTTCACCAGCGGAAAGCGGGCCTTCAGCTGGCGCGTCGCCTCGATGAACGCGACCGCGTAGTCGGCGTGCTCCTCGATGCCGGTGCCGACCGTGAGCACGTTCGGGTCGAAGACGATGTCCTCTGGCGGGAAGCCGACCTCCTCGGTCAGGATCCGATGGGCGCGCGAGAGGATCTCGACGCGGCGAGCGGCGCTCGTCGCCTGGCCTTCCTCGTCGAACGCCATCACCACGACGCCCGCGCCGTAGCCGCGCACCTTGCGCGCCTGCTCGCGGAACTTCTCCTCGCCTTCCTTGAGCGAGATCGAGTTGACGACGCCCTTGCCCTGCAGGCACTCGAGCCCGGCCTCGATCACGCGGAAGTCCGATGAGTCCACCATGATCGGCACGCGCGCGATGTCGGGCTCGGCGGCCAGCAGGTTCAGGAACGTGCGCATCGCCTTCACCGAGTCGAGCAGGCCTTCGTCCATGTTCACGTCGAGGATCTGCGCTCCGCCCGCGACCTGCTGACGGGCCACCTCGAGTGCCTCCGGGTACTGCCCCGCCCGGACGAGCTTCGAGAAGCGCGGCGAGCCCGTCACGTTCGTGCGCTCGCCGACGTTCACGAAGTTGGAATCGGGGCGGAGCACCAGCGCCTCGAGGCCTGAGAGCCGGGTGCGCCGCGGCAGCTCCGGCCGCACCCGCGGCGAAAGCCCGCGCACCGCCTGGGCGATCGCCCGAATGTGGGCGGGCGTCGTGCCGCAGCAGCCGCCCACGAAGTTCACGAAGCCCGAGCGCGCCCACTCGCCGAGGTCGCGCGCCATCGATTCCGGCGTCTCGTCGAAGCCTCCGAACGTATTCGGCAGTCCGGCGTTCGGGTAGGCGCTCACGAAGCAAGGCGTGAGGCCCGCGAGCTCCTCGACGTGGGCGCGCATCTCGCGCGGCCCGAGCGCGCAGTTGAGCCCGACCGCGAGCAGCGGGACGTGCTGGACCGAGATCCAGAAGGCCTCCACCGTCTGCCCGGAGAGATTGCGCCCGGAGCGGTCGGTGATCGTGACCGATGCGATCACCGGGCGGTGGATGCCGGTCTCCGCTTGCGCACGCGAGACGCCGGCGAGAGCCGCCTTCGCGTTGAGCGTGTCGAAGGCCGTCTCGACCAGCAGCAGGTCGGCGCCGCCTTCCAGGAGGCCCCTGGCCTGCTCGTGGTAGGCGACCTCGAGCTCGCGGTAGCTGACACCTCGGGCGCCGGGGTCATTCACGTCGCGCGACAGCGACGCGGTCTTGTTGGTCGGGCCGAGCGCGCCGCCCACCCAAGCGGTGCGGCCGGGCTCGGCCGCCATGAGTGCGTCGGCC
>DATEUE010000263.1:0-5789 GCA_035283305.1 Vicinamibacteria bacterium
CGCCCCCGCTCACGCCGCCCTTCGCCGGCGCGCGCGGCGCTCGGCGCGTGTGCGGCCCCGGGCTGCCGCTCTCGGCGAGCGCCATCCGGGAACACGCGCGCTCAGGCCGCAGCGTGCGCTTCCTGGTGCCCGACGCGGTGGCCGACTACATCGGCGAA
Organism: Vicinamibacteria bacterium; assembly: GCA_035283305.1. Classification (GTDB taxonomy): domain Bacteria; phylum Acidobacteriota; class Vicinamibacteria; order Fen-336; family Fen-336; genus DATBSL01. Next base: position 159 of record DATEUE010000263.1, read on the forward strand.
CGCGGGCTCTACCGTTGAAGCGCCTGCCGCCCCTCGTCGCCAAGGCCGCGCGCGCGGCGCTCGAGAAGAAGGCCGAAGCCGCGCTGGCGCTCGACCTGCGGCGGGTCGCCGAGTTCACGGACTTCTTCCTGCTGCTCACCGGTCACAACCAGCGCCAGCTGGTCGCGATCGCGGACGCGGTGACGGAGGCGCTGCGCGCCGAGGGGCGCCGCCCGCAGCACGTCGAGGGCTATCCTCGCCACGAGTGGATCCTGCTCGACTACGGCGGCTTCGTGGTGCACGTGATGACGCCCAAGAGCCGCTCCTTCTACGACCTGGAACGGCTCTGGGGCGGCTCGGAGCGGTTGGAGGTGGGCGGGTGAGCGCCACGACCGCGCAGGCACTCGCGGGTGTCGTGGCCGAGTCGCCCGCGATGCGGGAGCTCGTGCCGCTGGTGCTGCGCCTCGCCGACACGAGAAGCCCGGTGCTGCTCGAGGGTGAGAGCGGCACCGGCAAGGACCTCGTGGCGCACTGGCTCCACTACGGCGGCGCGCGGCGCGAGGGGCCGTTCATCAAGGTGCACTGCCCCTCGATCCCGGGGGAGCTGCTCGAGTCGGAGCTGTTCGGCCACGAGAAGGGTGCTTTCACCGACGCGCGCCAGGCGAAGGCCGGCAAGATCGAGATGGCAGCCGCGGGCACGCTCTACTTCGACCAGATCCAGGACCTGGGGCCGCCGCTGCAGGCCAAGCTGCTGCGGGTGATCGAGGAGCGGCAGTTCGAGCGCGTCGGCGGGACGCGCACGATCGAGGTGGACGTGCGCTTCGTCGCCTCCGCCAACGTGGACCTCGCCGAGGCGGTGCGCACCGGACGCTTCCGCGAGGACCTGTTCCACCGCCTGAACGTGGTGCCGCTGCGGATCGAGCCGCTGCGCAACCGGCGCGAGGACGTGCTGCCGCTGGCAGTCGCCTTCCTCGCCCGCGAGCGCGAGCGCGGCACGACCGGCGCCTCGGGATTCACCGAAGCGGCGGGCGAGCTGCTGCGCGGCTACCACTGGCCCGGTAACGTGCGTGAGCTGCGCTCCGCGATCGAGCGCATCGCGGTCGCCGTGAAGACGGGCGAGATCGGGCCGCAGGCGCTGCCGGGTGCCATCCTGGAGCAGCCCGCGACGCTGTGGGCCGGACGCGAGCGCCGCCCCACGCTCCTCGACGTGGAGCTCGCCTACATCCGTTTCGTGCTCGAGGCCACGGGCGGCAGCCAGACGCGGGCGGCCGCGGTGCTCGGCATCTCAAGAAAGGCGCTCTGGGAGAAGAGACGCCGTCACGGGATAGGTTAGGAGAAGGACGACGAGCCATGGACCAGAAGAAGGCCAAGGCGTACCGGGACAAGCTGCAGCTCAAGAAGCAGGAGATCCTGGAGGCCTACAACAAGAACAAGAGCTATGGGAAGGAGGCCGACGGCGAGGCCACCCAGGACATCGCCGACAAGGCCGCGAACTCCTACACCAAGGAGTTTCTGTTCAGCCTGTCCAACACCGAGCGCAGCCTGCTGCAGCAGGTGGACGCGGCGCTCGCGCGCATCGAGACGCGCAGCTTCGGCGTGTGCGCCGCGTGCGAGGACGACATGAACAGCAAGCGGCTCGAGGCGGTTCCCTGGGCGCGGCTGTGCCTCGCGTGCCAGGAGAAGCAGGAATCGGGGCAGCTCTAGCACAGCATGGATCTCGCCCTCGCCTCGTCAGTCGCACGACGCCTTGCGGGTCCGCTGCTCGCGGTCGTCTTCCCGTCGGAGTGCCCGGCGTGCGGGCAGCTGCTCGTCCAGCTCGGCCGCGGACCGCTCTGCGAGCCGTGCTGGCACTCGCTGCCTCGGCATCACGCGATCGCGTGCCGCTGCGGCCTGCCGCTCGCGCCAGGGCTCGCGTCCTGCCCGCGCTGCAGGCGCGGGCACCAGGTTTTCGCGGCCGGGTGCAGCCTGGGACCCTACGAGGGTGCTTTGCGCGTGGCGATCCACGAGCTCAAGTTCTCCGGCCGGCGCCGGGCCGCCGCGCGCCTGGCGGAGCTGCTGCTCGAGAGCCCGGCGACCCGCGAGCTCGTCGCGACGAGCGAGGTGCTCGTGGCCGTTCCGCTCCACCCGCGCCGCCTGCGCGAGCGCGGCTTCAACCAGGCGGCACTCCTGGCGCACGAGCTCGCGCGACGCGTGGAGCGGCCGAGCTTCGCCGACGCGCTCGTCAGGCGCCTCGACACGGCGCCGCAGGCGGGCCTCTCGGCATCGGCACGGCGCCGCAACGTACGCGCGGCGTTCGCAGTGCGACGCAAGCCCTCGGTTGCGGGGAAGACGGTGACGCTGGTGGACGACGTGGTCACGACGGGTGCCACGGCGCTCGCCTGCGGTCGCGAGCTCCTCGCGGCGGGGGCCCGCGAGGTGCGCCTGCTGAGCGTGGCGCGCGTCGTATGAAACGCAGTCTATCGGGAGAGGAATGAGATGAACCGAGCGAGGACCCTCCGGTTCGCCCTGGCGCTGGCCCTGGCCGCGGGCGCACTACAAGCCCAGCCCCAGCCGCCCGAGCCCTCGCGTCAGCGCACGATCGAGCTCGCCCACCAGGTGGTGGCGGCGGCGGCGATCGACACGCTGCCCAAGCAGCTCAAGGGCTTCTACAAAGACCACCGGGCCGAGATGCCGTCGCTCGCGCTCGAGCCGGAGTTTCCCGCCCGAGGGCCGGAGCGGCGCTTCCTGGTCGATCGGCTGTTGGCGTTCCCGTTCGCCGAGCTGCCGCGCTCGGAGGCGGCGCTCGTCGCGAAGTACGGCGACAAGGCGACCGGCGTGGGACGGCTGCCGTGGCTGGTCCAGGAGTCCTACGCCCGGCTCGTCGACGCCATGAAGACCCCGGACAAGGAGAAGATCCTCGCCGAATCCGACGTCCTCGCCGGACTCGTCGTCGACATGCGCTCCCCGCTCAACCTGACCGACAACTTCGACGGCCAGCGGACAGGCCAGCACGGGCTCTGGGTGAGGATCGTGGAGAAGCTGCCGCAGGCGGTCGGGAAGGACCTGAAGGTCTCGCCGGATGCCGCGAACTACCTGGACAACCCCAAGGAGTACGTCTTCTCGATCCTGCTCGGCAGCTACGTGTGGCTCGACAACATCCTGTACCTCGAGGAGCTGGCGCGCCGGGGAAAGGCCGGCTACGGCGACCCCTACTTCGAGGACCTGGCCCGCAAGCTGGGGCCGATCCTGCGCGAGCAAGTGCTGTCTCCGGCGGCCGAGGACGCAGGCAGTTACTGGTACACCGCCTGGACGGTGGCGGGGCGGCCGGAGCTCAAGTAGGCAAACGACACAAACGAACAAAGGCTCCAACGAAGTTGCCTGCGGGGGGGTATCCCACCCCCCCGCGTCCCCCGGTGCGGGGGTTTGACCCACGCGCGCACGAGCCCCTATGATCGAGAGTCTGGCGGTCGTCTGTGGGATGCGGCACGCGCCGCGGGAATCGAGTCTTTGGACGAGGGGAAGCTCGCCCCTTCGGACGCGGAGCTCATCGAGCGCTGCCTCCGCAAGGACAATGCGGCGTGGGAGCTGGTGGTCGCTCGTTACAGGCGCAAGGTGTTCCACATCGCCTACAAGTTCACCGGCAAGCACGACGAGGCCGAGGACCTGCAGCAGGAGATCTTCCTGAAGGTGTTCCGGGCGCTCGACAAGTTCCATCGTGACGCCGACTTCTCGACCTGGCTGTCGAGCGTCGCGCGCAACTACTGCATCGATCACTACCGCGCCAGCAAACGCGAGAAGGAAGTCCTGGTCGAGGACGCGCTCGCTTACGACCTGGCTCCCGCCGCCTCGGGGAATCCCTACCGCGCGCTCGAGGACAAGGACCGAAGCAGCCTGGTGCGCCGGGGGCTCGACCAGCTGCCGGGGAAGCTGCGCGAGGCGGTGATCCTGCGCGATCTCCAGGGGTTGAGCTACCAGGAGATGGCGCTACGGCTCGCGCTCCCCGAGGGCACGGTCAAGAGCCGCATCAACCGGGGTCGCGAGGAGCTCGCGCGGCTGCTGCTTCGCGCCCAGCAGCCGCTGCGGCGGATCGCGGCGTCGCGAAACATGAGGCGGCGGGAGGTGAGGTGATGCAGCTCGCGTTCGACGAGAAGGGCGACGTGACCGTCGTCCGGGTGCAGGAGGCCAAGCTCACCTACCCGGTGCTCTCGGCCTTCTTCTCCCTGGTGCGGCAGCGGGTGGAGGGCGGCGCGCGCCTGATGGTGATGGACCTCGCGGCCGTCAGCTACCTCGACAGCGCTTCGATCGGTTGCCTGATGGACGTGCACCGACTGCTGCAGGAGAAGGGCGGCACGCTGCGGCTCTCCGGTCTGCAGCCGCGCGTGGAGACGATGATCTCGATGACCGGCGTGCACAAGATCGTCCCGCTCCACCGCGACGAGGAGGACGCCCTCGCCGCCTTCGCCGCGGCGCCGGGCGGGGCGCGATGAGCTCGCTGCGGCTTTCGACCGGACACGAGATCCCGCTCGACGGCGACCTGCTCGCGGTCCTCGAGGGGCTCTACCGCGAGGTCACGCTGCGTCGCGAGTTCAAGGGCTCGTTCGAGGACATGATGCGGGAGATCGAGGGGCTGGTGGCGCAGATGAGCGCTGAGGACCGGCGGCGCTACCTGGTGGAGAGCCTGTTCCTCAACTACAACACCTACGAGAGCGAGATGCTCCTCGCCTACGCCCGCCGGCTCACGGGCAGCAAGAAGAAGGGCCGCGGGCGGGCGGGGGCGGGGGGGACGAGATGAGGCGAACGCTGGTCATGGGCTTCGTGGCGGCCGGGCTCCTCGTCGCACTCGGCCTGCCCCGGCCCTCGCTCGGCCAGGACAAGGAAGCGGCCGCGCCGCGCATCCGCGTGGAGCCGGAGGCCTTCGACTTCGGCAAGACGCTGCCCGGCAAGACGCTGCGCAAGGAGTTCACACTTCGCAACTTCGGCGACGCCGAGCTCGTGATCGAGGGGGTCACGACCACCTGCGGCTGTACCGCGGCGATCAGCGCAAAAACCCGTCTCGAGGCGGGCGGCTCGACGCAGCTTACCGTCACGCTCGAGACGCGGAGCTACGCCGGCAAGCTGGAGCGGCAGGTGCTGGTGCGGTCGAACGACCCCAAGACCCCGCTGCTGACGGTCCGGGTGAGCGCCACGGTCGAGAAGCCTGGCGCAAAGGCGCGGTAGGACCAGGGCCAAACAACGGGGAACGGAACAACGACAACGGGGCCGGGTTTGCGGTAGGGACGCCGGTTACCCGGCGCCCCCCGCACAGATCCGAGCGCGCAGGTTTCCCGCACTCGGCTCTTGCCTCAGGTGGTGAGGCATAGCCGCTCCGAGGGATTGGGGTGCGTGATGCGAACGGGAGGCAGCCAGAGCCTCGCCAGGTGCGAGACTCGGGCCCAGGCCATGTCGCCATTCTGACTACGCCGAGACAGCGCGTGACGCCAGCGCCGGATGACCTGATAGCGGAAGCTCTTGAGCGCGGCGAGATTCAGGGGGACGCCGTAGTAGTTGATGTGCCCTTGAATCACCGAGCGCAGCCACTTCCCCACCTCCGGGACGGGACGATGCAGCCTGCGTCTCAGCTCGGCTTTCACCTCGCTGAGCTTGCGCCGCATTCGTTTTCGGGACGTCAGCCGC
>DATEUE010000264.1:0-25076 GCA_035283305.1 Vicinamibacteria bacterium
GTCCCACCCGCAGCCGTGTGTCGGCGAGGGCCGCGCCCAGGCGACCGACGCTCGTGAGGCCGAAGGCGGCCGTGCCGCCCGACCGCAGGAATTCGCGGCGTTTCATGCGAGCTTTCATAAGGCCAACGGCCCGCGAACACAAGCTCGACTGAGGAGGATGCTCCATTGACCGGCCGGAAGGCCCCGGGCTAGCCTCGTTCGGTTTGGCTGGCTTGCCCGCTTTCCGTCTGCCCCGCTCGCTCGCGCTCCTGGCGTGCCTTGCCGCCGCCGATGCCGCGGGTCAGGCGCCCCCCGCCCCGCCACCCGCCGAGGCCGGACCCGTCGCGAACCCCTTCGGCCGCAAGTACCCGCCCCGCGTCTACCAGACGGTCCGGCTCGAGGGAAAGCCCCCGCAGATCGACGGGCGCCTCGACGACGAGGCCTGGAAGCAGGGAACCTGGTCCGGCGACTACACGCAGCAGCTTCCGGTCGAGGGAGCTGCGCCCTCCCAGCCGACCGAGCTCAAGATCCTGTTCGACGACAAGCACGTCTACTTCGCGATCCGCGTCCACGACGACCCGGCGAAAGTCCACCGCTACCCTGGCCGGCGCGACGACTTCCTGGGCTACGCGGTCGACATGGTCGGCATCTGCTTCGACAGCTACAACGACAAGCGAACGGGCTTCGAGTTCGACCTGACCGCGGGGGGCAGCAAGATCGACCTCATCCTCGGGAACGGCGAGACGGAGTGGGACACCACCTGGGACGCGGTGTGGGACGGCGAGGTGGCGCACGACGCTCGAGGCTGGACGGCGGAGTTCAAGGTACCGCTCAACCAGCTGCGCTACGGAGCGCAGGACGAGCAGGTCTGGGGCATGCACGCGTGGCGCTGGATCGCCCGCAACCAGGAGGAGACCCAGTGGCAGCTGATCCCGCGCCAGAACACCGGCCGGATGCACCAGCTCGGCGAGCTCCACGGCATCCGCGGCCTCCCGCGCTCGCGCCACGTCGAGCTGCTGCCGTACGCCCTGGGCAAGGCGAGCTCGGGGCCCTCGGTCCCGGGCGAGGGCACCGAGGGCGCGGGCGCGCTGGGCCTCGACGCCAAGCTCGGGCTCACCAGCAACTTCACGCTCGACGCGACCGTGAACCCGGACTTCGGCCAGGTGGAGGCGGACCCGTCGGTCGTGAACCTGACCGCCTACGAGACCTTCTACGAGGAGAAGCGCCCGTTCTTCCTCGAGGGGCGCAAGATCTTCGACTTCGGAATCGAGGACGACGATCAGCTGTTCTACTCGCGCCGCATCGGCCAGGCGCCGTTCTACGAGCCGCCGTCCCTGCCGGGCGAGACGCTGCGCATGCCCGAGACCACGACGATCCTGGGTGCTTTGAAGGTCACGGGCAAGACGAACGGCGGGCTCTCGGTGGCCGTGCTACAGAGCTTCACGCAGAAGGAGACCGCCGAGGTCACCTCGCCGCTCGGCTCGCGCGAGCCGGTCGTGGCGCCCTTCGGCAGCTACACCGTGGCCCGGCTGCAGAAGGACTGGGACAAGGGCAACACCATCCTCGGCGGCATCGTCACCTCGACCCACCGCTTCACCGACGACGCGGCGCTCGCGACGCTTCCGACCCAGGCCTGGAGCGGCGGGCTCGACTTCACGCGCTTCTTCTTCGACCGCGCCTGGCGGCTGGAGGCGCGCGCGGTCGTGAGCCGGGTCGCGGGCGACGAGGAAGCGATCCTCGCCCTGCAGAGGAACCCCGTCCACTACTTCCAGCGGGCCGGGGCGAGCCACCTGGGCGTGGAACGGGACGCCACCTCGCTCGGGGGCCACGGCGGCTCCGTGCTGTTCGGCACGTCGGGCAGGGGACGGCTACGGCTCACCGACCACTTCCACTGGTACTCGCCGGGGCTCGATCTCAACGACGTCGGCTACCTGCGCCAGGCGGACGTCAAGGTCAACCAGGCCTTCCTGGGCTGGTCCGAGCCGTCTCCGAAGGGGCCCTTCCGCTCCTACTCGTTCGAGGTGTCGCGCCAGGACGAGTGGGACTTCGGCGGTCTCAGGACGCGAGCCGCCTCGGCCCTCGAGGCCTCGGGGACGTTTCGGAACAAGTGGTCCCTCGAGGGCGAGCTGGTGGTCGACCAGGTGACCGACACACGGGCCTTGCGCGGGGGGCCCGCGCTGCGCTGGCACGACTTCTTCGAGGCTTCCCTCCGCGCCAGCAGCGACGGCTCGCGACGCGCCTCGCTCAGCGCCGGCCTCGAGCATGCCTGGTCCACGGACGACGATTCGCGAGCGACCGAGCTCGAGGGCCAGCTGAAGCTGCGCCTCTCGAATCGGCTCTCGCTGTCCGGCCAGGTCTGGTACGAGCAGAAGACCGACAACCTGCAGTACGTGGCCACGGCCGACGCCCTATCCGGCGCGCCGCGCTACGTGCTCGGCCGCATCGACCAGGACACCTGGAACTTCACGTTCCGGGTGAACCTGGCGCTGTCACCCAACCTGACCCTGCAGTACTACGGCAGCCCCTTCATCGGCACCGGGCGCTACACCGACTTCAAGCGCGCGACCGACACGCTCGCGCCAAGCTACGAGGACCGCTTCCACCTGTACGCGCCCGACGAGATCGCGCAGGGCGAGGGCGGCCGGTATTTCGTCGACGAGGCGGGTATTGGCCGCTACTCGTTCGCGAACCCGGATTTCAGCTTCCGTCAGTTCCGCTCGAACCTCGTGGTGCGCTGGGAGTACAAGCCCGGCTCTTCCCTGTACGTCGTCTGGTCGCAGGGCCGCACCGCCTCGGTGGCGTCGTGGGAAGAATCGTTCCAGTCCAACTGGGACGAGCTATGGCGCACGAGCCCCGACAACGTGCTTCTTGTGAAGATCAGCTACTGGTTTTCGCCGTAGCCCCCTAGCCGCCGTTGCCGGCGAGGAACAGCGCGTAGGCGGGGTTGCCGGCCTCCGGGAACGACGGATAGTCGAGGCGGTCGAGGAAGCTCCGGAACTCGGCGAGCTCGGCGTCGGACACCTCGAAGGCGCAGAGCACGCGGCCGAAGTCGGCGCCGTGGTTGCGGTAGTGGAACAGGCTGATGTTGAAGCGGCCGCCGAGCGTGTCGAGGAACTGCATGAGCGCCCCCGGCCGCTCCGGGAACTCGAAGCGGTAGAGCCGCTCGTCGCGCGCCGTGGCGCGCCCGCCCACCATGTAGCGGACGTGCAGCTTGGCCATCTCGTCGTCGGTCAGGTCGAGCGCCTGGTAGCCGCGAGCGCGCAGGCCCGCGGCCGCCGCGAGGCCGTCCTCGCGCGAGGCGGTCCGCAGGCCCACGAAGATGTGCGCGGACTCGCGGCCGGAGAGCCGGTAGTTGAACTCGGTCACCACGCGCGGCCCGATCGCCGCGCAGAACTCGCGGAAGGCCCCGGGCCGCTCCGGGATCGTCACCCCGAGCAGCGCCTCGCGCGCCTCGCCCACCTCGGCGCGTTCGGCCACGAAGCGCAGCCGGTCGAAGTTCATGTTGGCGCCCGAGAGGATCGCCACCAGCCGCCCGGTCCGGCCCTCGCGCGCGGCCCAGCGCTTGAGCCCGGCCACCGCGAGCGCCCCGGCCGGCTCCATCACGCTGCGGGTGTCGTCGAACACGTCCTTGATCGCGGCGCAGATCTCGTCGTTCGTGACGCGCACGACCTCGTCCACGCACGCGCGCGCGATCCGGAACGCACGCTCGCCCACCTGGCGCACCGCGACCCCGTCGGCGAAGATCCCGACCCGCTCGAGGCTCACGCGCTCGCCCGCCTCGAGCGAGCGGTGCATCGCGTCGGCCTCGAAGGGCTCGACGCCCACCACCTTCACCGCCGGCATCAGCGCCTTCAGGTAGCCTCCGACGCCAGCCACGAGACCGCCGCCGCCCACCGGCACGAACACCGCGTCGAGGCGCCCGTGCGACTGGCGCAGGATCTCCTCGCCGATCGTGCCCTGGCCCGCGATCACCAGCGGGTCGTCGAAGGGGTGAACGAAGGCGAGCCCGCTCTCGGCCGCGAGCGCGTCGCAGCGCGCCTGGGCCTCGGAGTAGCTGTCGCCGGCCAGCACCACCTCGGCACCCATCGCCCGGACCGCCTCGACCTTGATCTCCGGCGTCGTCACGGGCATCACGATCACCGCCCGCAGCCCGAGGTGGCGGGCGGAGAAGGCGACTCCCTGTGCGTGGTTGCCCGCGCTCGCGGTGATCACTCCGCGAGCGCGCTCCGCCTCGCCCAGCTGGGCGATCTTGTTGTGGGCCCCGCGCAGCTTGAAGCTGAAGACCGGCTGCAGGTCCTCACGCTTGAGCAGGACCTCGGCCGAGAGCCGCTTCGACAACCGCGGGGCCGTCTCGAGCGGCGTCTCGCGCGCCACGTCGTAGACGCGGCTCGTGAGCACGTCGTGCAGCAGCGTGCCCACGCCCTCTTCGGCCATCGCGCTCGCCCGTGCCCGCTCAGGCACCGTCGGTGACGGCGCCCTGGGCGGCGCTGCCGACCAGGCGCGCGTACTTGGCTAGCACCCCGCTCGTGTAGTGGGGAGCGGGCGGCTTCCAGGCGGCCCGCCGCCGCGCGAGCTCGGCCTCGTCCACCTCGAGCTGCAGCAGGCGGCGCTCGGCGTCGATCGTGACCCGGTCGCCCTCCTGGATGAGCGCGATCGTGCCGCCCACGGCGGCTTCGGGCGCCACGTGGCCGACCACCAGGCCGTAGGTCGCTCCCGAGAAGCGGCCGTCGGTGATGAGCCCGACCGAGTCGCCGAGTCCCGTGCCGATGATCGCCGAGGTCGGCGACAGCATCTCGCGCATGCCGGGGCCGCCCTTCGGGCCTTCGTAGCGGATCACCACGACGTCGCCGGGCCGGATCTTCCCGGCGAAGATCGCCTCGGCGCAGCCCTCCTCGCGCTCGAACACGCGCGCCGGGCCGGTGATCACCGGGTGCTTCACCCCGGTGACCTTGGCGACGGCGCCTTCGGTCGCGAGGTTGCCGCGCAGGATCGCGAGGTGGCCGTGCGCGTAGACCGGCTTCGACCAGGACCGGATCACGTCCTGGCCCGCCGGCGGCTCGGGCGGCACCGCTGCCAGGTTCTGCGCGACCGTGCGCCCGCTGATCGTGATCGCGTCGCCGTGGACGAGCCCGTGGTCGAGCAGCATCCGCATCACCTGCGGCACGCCGCCGGCGCGGTGAAAGTCGGTCGTGACGTAGCGGCCGGAGGGCTTGAGGTCGCACAGCACCGGCACGCGGCCGCGGATCGTCTCGAAGTCGTCGATCGCGAGCGGCACCTTCGCGGCGTGGGCGATCGCCAGCAGGTGCAGCACGGCGTTGGTCGAGCCACCCACCGCCATCACGACGGCGATCGCGTTCTCGAAGGCCTGCCGCGTGAGGATCCGCCGCGACGTGAGGCCGCTCTTCACCGCGGCCGCCAGCACCCGCGCCGACTCGGCGGCACTCTCGGCCTTCTCGGCGTCCTCGGCGGCCATGGTCGACGAGCGCGGCAGGCTCATTCCCAGCGCCTCGATCGCCGACGACATGGTGTTGGCCGTGAACATGCCGCCGCAGGCGCCCGCGCCCGGGATCGCGGCGCGCTCGATCGCGTCGAGCTCGGGCTTGCCCAGCTTGCCGGCCTCGAACTGGCCGAGCGCCTCGAAGACGCTCACGATGGTGATGTCGCGGCCGGCGTGGCAGCCGGGCTTGATCGTCCCGGCGTAGACGAAGATCGACGGCACGTCGAGGCGCGCGAAGGCGATGAGCGCGCCCGGCATGTTCTTGTCGCAGCCGCCCACCGCCAGCACGGCATCCATCGACTGGCCGTTGACGACCGTCTCGATCGCGTCCGCGATCACCTCGCGCGAGACGAGCGAGTACTTCATGCCCTCGGTGCCCATCGAGATGCCGTCGGCCACGGTGATGGTGCCGAAGACCTGCGGCATCACGCCGGCCGCACGCAGCTCCGCCATCGCGCGGTCCGTGAGCTGGCCGATGCCGGCGTTGCAGGGCGTCAGGTTGCTGTAGGCGTTCGCGACACCCACGATCGGCTTCTGGAACGCGGCGTCGTCGAAGCCCACGGCCCGGAGCATCGAGCGGTTGGGCGCCCGGATGTCGCCCTCGGTGATGGCCCGGCTGCGGCGCTCGCTCATGGCTCCTCCTGAAGGCCGCCATGATAGCAGCCCAGTCGTGGTCTGACGGGCGCGTGCTAACCTCGCCCGCGAGCATGCGCAAGCTGACCGTCGTGTCGCCGGTCTACAACGAGGAGCGCGTCATCGTCGCGTTCCATGAGGAGCTGCGCCGCGCGCTGGCGGGGCTCGCCGGCTGGCAGTGCTCGATGTTGTACGTGGTCGATCGCGGCAGCGACCGCAGCCTCGACCTCCTGCGCGCGCTGGCGGCGGCCGATCCCGGCGTCTCGGTGCTGGCGCTGTCGAGCCGCTTCGGCCAGCAGGCGGCGCTCCTCGCCGGGCTCGACCACAGCGACGCCGACGCGGTCGTGATGCTCGACAGCGACCTGCAGCACCCGCCGGCGGTGATCCCCGAGCTCGTGGCCCGGCACGAGCAGGGCTTCGACGTCGTGTACACGGTGCGCGAGAACGACGCCTCGCTCCCGCTCGTGAAGCGGTGGAGCGCGCGCGCCTTCTACGGCCTCGTCAACGCGGTCTCCGAGACCCCGATCCGCCAGGGCGCCGCCGACTTCCGCCTGCTGGCGCGCCCCGTGGTGGAGGTGTTCCAGAAGCAGATCCGGGAGCGGACGCTGTTCCTGCGCGGGCTCGTCAACTGGGTGGGCTTCCGGGCGAGCGCCGTGCGCTTCCGGCCGGGCGCGCGCGGCGGCGGCGAGACGAAATACCCGTTCGGCCGGATGGTCCGCTTCGGCCTCGCCGGCGTCGTTTCGTTCACCCGGGCCCCGCTGCGCGCCGCGGGGCTCGCGGGTCTCCTTTTTCTGGCGCTCGGCCTCGCCGCCCTGGCGCTGACCCTGGTGCGGGCAGTGAGCAGGCAGCCGATCGGCGCGAGCACCCTGATCCTCGCGGCCATAGGCATCGTGGGTGGCGCCCAGCTCGTCTTCACCGGCGTCCTCGGCGAGTACCTGGGCGCGGTGCTCGACGAGGTCCGCGCCCGCCCCCACTACATCGTGGAGGAGCGGATCAACCTCCCGCCTGGGACCGGGCCCGCTCTCTAGCCCCCGGCTTCGCCGCCGGCACGCCCTTCGGATGGCAGTCGCGGCAGGCCACGCGGTGGACGTCGTGCGGGCTCGCCGGGTTCTTGAAGGTCGTGTCCATCGTCTCGACGTCGATCCCGCAGTTCGACAGGCGCGGGTGACAGGCGGCGCACGAGGCGCGGGTCGTCTGGCCGTGCTTCGCGTGGCAGGCGAGGCAGCTCAGGCCCTCGTGGACGCCCACCGGCGTCCGGTCGTCGCCGGAGAAGACCTGGTTTCCGGGCCGGGGCGCGTGACACTGGTAGCAGAGCGCCTGCCTGCGATCCGGGCTCGTGCCCACCGGGCGCTCGCCCTCGCGCATCGCCGGTAGCGGGAGCCGCTCGAGCCCAACCGGCTCCAGGCTGCGCCGGTCGTAGAGGGCGAGCGAGGGCCGCGCGATCTCCTGCTGCGGACCGGTCGTCGTGTCGCGGCGGGTGCGGGACGGCATCGGCTCGCCGTCGCGGTGGATCGAATGGCAGGCCAGGCACGGCAGCGCCGGCAGGCTCGCATACTCGGACTTCACGAGAGTCCACGGCCCCTTGCGGTCGAGCGGCGTCACCAGCTCTCCGATCCCGCCCTCGAAGTGCATCGCGTGGCAGCGCAGGCAGTCGTCCATCAGCTGCTGGCTGGCGTTGTGCTCGGGGTTCACGAAGAGCCCCGCGTACGGCGTGCCGTGCGGTCCGCTCTGCCAATCCGCGTGCTCCTGGCGGTGGCAGGCCGCGCAGCGCTCGACGAGCGGGGCGACGTCCGTGTGGCGGATGCGGATCTGCTCCGGCACCTGGCCCCGCGCGTGCCGCACCACGCGCTCGAGGCTCTTCGCGTGCATCCGCACGTCCGCCGAGAACGAGGAGCCGTGGCAGGCGCTGCAGCTCACGCCGCGGTGGGAGGAGTGCTGCCACGCCTCGACAGCGGGGCGGATCTCGTGACAGCGCCCGCAGCCGGCGCCGTCGCTCCCCCCGTAGTAGGCGCTGGTTCCAGCGAGGGCCGAGACGAGAGCGAGCGCGACGAGCGCCGCGGCGGCGAGCAGGCGTGCGAGCCTCTTCATGCCAGCCCCCTAGCCGCGCAGTCCCCCGCCGCTCCAGGCCTTCGTCAGCAGGTCCGCGCAGCGGAAGGCGTTGGCGAAGATGGTCAGCACCGGGTTGAAGCCGCCGTTCGTGACGTGGACGCTGGCGTCGATCACGAAGACGTTGGGCACGTCGTGGACGCGGCCGCTCGCGTCCACGACCGAGGTCTTCGGGTCGCTGCCCATGCGGCAGGTCCCGGACTGGTGCTGGTGCCCGGACAGGCCACGCCCGGCCCGGCGCTGGTAGCTCGCGACGGCACCCGCTTCCCGCAGCCAGGCTTGCGCCCGCTCGGCCTGCCGATTCGCGACCTCGATCGTGTGCGGGTGGCGGTCGCCGGAGAGACGCAGCACCGGGATGCCCCAGTGGTCCTTGACCTTCGGGTCGAGCTCGACTCGGCTGTCCCACGTCGGCATGTCCTGGGTCGGCCCCTGCACGGCGATGTTCCGCCGATAGTAGGTGCGCATGAAGTCCTTGTGCGGCTGGCCCCACGACGGAGTCCCCGGCGGCTGGTCGTCCGAGAACTGGATCGGCAGCCGGATGAACTCGTTCGCCAGCATGCCCCCGCCCGCGAGCCCGGGCGTGCCGTGGTTGTAGTCGCAGACCGAGATGCACACGCCGGGGCCGACGTCGTCGTAGGTCTCCTGCTCGAAGAAGCCGACGGCACCCGTGTAGGTGTGGCCGTTCAAGTTCCGGCCGACCCAGTCGTGGCGGTTGCCGAGGCCGTTCGGGTGGAGGCGGCTCCGCGACAGGAGCAGCAGGCGCGCCGACTCGGTGGCGCCGCACGCCACCACCACGACGTCCGCCGGCTGCTCCTGCAGCCGGTCGTCCGCGTCGAAGTAGGCCACGCCGGTGGCGCGGCCGCGCGCGTCCGTGAGCACTTCCTTGACCTTGCACCCGGTCCGCAGCCAGGCGTTGCCGGTCGCGAGAGCGCGCGGGATCACCGTGTTGTGGGTGCCGTTCTTCGCGTTCGTCTCGCACGCGAAGCCGACACACCAGCGGACCCGCATGCAGGCCGAGCGACCGTCCCGCGGCACGGAGTTGATCAGCAGCGGTGTGTCGAAAGGGTGGAGCCCGAGCCGCAGCGCGGCCGGCCTCAGGATCTCGTACTCGCGGGGGCGTGGCTGGAGCGGCGGCATCGGCAGCGGGTTCCTGCGCGGTCCTTTGAACGGGTCCGGCTCCACGTCGCCGCTCACGCCGATCTCGCGCTCAGCCTTCTCGTACCAGGGTTCCATGTCCACGTAGCAGATCGGCCAGTCCTCGAGCGTCGAGCCGGCGACGGCGCCGTAGGTCGAGCGCATCCGGAAGTCCTGCGGCATGAAGCGCCAGGCCTGGCCGCCGTAGCAGAGGGTCCCGCCGCCGACGCAGCCGGCGTTCGGGCTGTACTCGCCCTGGCGCGGGTAGACCACGCGCTCGCGCCCCTCGAGGTCCACGAAGACGCGCGGGTTCTTTTCCTCGTCCGGACCGTAGGCGACTCCCAGGCTCGCGTTGCGCTGGTTGACGAGGTCGTCTTTGCGCTCCTCGAAGGGCGAGTGCCAGCGCCCGCGCTCGAGGCACACGACGCTCAGGCCGGCCCGCGCGAGCTCGTTGAAGACGACGCCTCCGCCCGCCCCCGACCCCACGACGACCGCGTTCACGCGGGGAAGGGCCATGCCTGTCAGCTCTTGCGCGGAGGCCGTGGCGCGAGGGCGGGCGGGGGCGGTGTCTCGTGCAGGCGTCCGCGCAGCGGCGGGTCCGGGACGCCGAGCATACGCCAGCTGACGCGCTCCTTGTTCCCGCCATGGCGCGGGTCGCCGTAGAAGCCCATCATCGTGTAGTCGCGCAGCAGGCGAAAGAACGCTGCGGGGGCGATCCCCTGCCAATCGCCCTTGTCGCCCACGCCCTTTTCGAGGTCCCGCAGCAGCGCCGTCTGCTCGTCGAAGGCGGCCTCGGCGAAGGCGACCCCGAAGCGGCGGCGTGACGTCGCGTCCAGGCCGCGAATGCCGGCCCGCCAGCGGGCGAGGTCGCGCTTCGCACGCGTCGCGAGCTGGCGGTCGATGAAGACGACGGCCCCGGCCTCGCTCGCCCCCGGGTCCTCGTCCTTCGGGACAATCTGGTCGCAGGCCGCGCGCAGCGTCAGCGACTCCCCCTCGCTCAGCACGCGGAAGCCGGTCGTCCCGCGCCCGCAGGACACGGCGGTCGCCGCGGCGGCGACCGCCCCGGTCTTCAGGAAGTCGCGGCGGCGCGCAGCATAGGGGTCGTCCATCACGCGGGCCAGAGGCAGCTCGTCGAGCCGACCCAGGTCTTGTCACGGTTGAACTTGACGCCCATCATCCGGCCCTGCGAGAGCCGGGCGAGCGTCATCACGGGCGTCGGGCGATCCCCCTGCCAGACGAACATCACGCGCACCTCGGCGCGCGAGCGCGCGCCGTCCGGCGCCTCGATGACGCCGGCGTAGTCGACCTTCCGCATCAGCAGCGTGCTGCCGCGCTCGGCCTCGGGGACGGCGGCGAGATCCCCAGGCGTCGGGTCCACGTTCACCCCCGAGCCCGCGAAGGAGAACAGCGGCTTCAGCACCCAGCGCTCGAGGTCGTCCGGGACGCGCTCGAACTCCGAGAGCAGGCGCGCCTCGGGCACGAGCGGGTGGCGCAGCTCCGGCAGCGCGTGCTTGCTCCAGCGGAAGAACCAGTTGGGATGCCCCGCCCACTGCACGTCGAGCTCCTCCGTCAGGCGGAAGGGCAGCTCCACCTGCTTCGCGACGAGCTCGTCCACGATCATGCGGTTGTAGATGCGCAGCACGCGCGTCGCGCGCCCGTCCCGCACGTACCACAGCTCGCGGCCGCGCCGCTCGAGGTCGGTCGGGCAGACCGCGCGGACTCCGAAGAGCTTCTCGGTGGCGGTGAAGTCCGGGTAGGTCCCCTGTCGCGGCGGGTCGAGGTCGAGCAGCACCACGTTCTCGGCCGGCAGGCCGCCCTTGATGGCACCGCCCACGACCTCGAGGTAGCCGGCTTCGTCGAGATCGCCGGGCAGGAAGCCGAGCGGCTCGCTCGGCAGCATCGCGCAGCACAGCCGCGCCTGGAGGAGCTGGAACGCGTAGAGCGACGGGAAGGCCTGCAGCTCGATCAGGCGGGGCACGAGGCGGCCGGA
Organism: Vicinamibacteria bacterium; assembly: GCA_035283305.1. GTDB lineage: Bacteria > Acidobacteriota > Vicinamibacteria > Fen-336 > Fen-336 > DATBSL01. The sequence goes on from DATEUE010000264.1 coordinate 11,340, forward strand.
ATCCTCCGCCACCGCGAAATCGGCCACCGCGAACAGCGGATGCGCGTCGCAGCCCGGCACGTCGAAGCCCGCGGGCACGGCGGCCTTCGAGCGCTCGAGCGCGGCGGGCTCGACGAGCTGCGCGAAGATCTCGAGCGAGCCGCGCAGCATCGCGTCGCGCAGCTCGGCGGTCAGGAACACCGGCGACTCGCAGACGCGGAACGGGATCGCGGCCCCTGCCTCGGCCGCGAGGCGTGCCTTGTAGGCATCGTAGTCGGACGGCGTCCAGCGGAGGTTGAAGGCCTGGCGCAGCCGCTTGATCATGGCCGCCGCCGCTCAGGCGAGCTGCTGGTAGAAGTCGTTGCCCTTGTCGTCGACCAGGATCACGGCCGGGAAGTCCTCTACCTCCAGCCGGTAGACCGCCTCCATCCCGAGCTCGGGATACTCGACGAGCTCGACCTTGCGGATGTGCTCCTGGGCGAGCAGCGCCGCCGGCCCGCCGGCCGAGCCCAGGTAGAAGCCGCCGTGCTTGCGGCAGGCCTCGGTGACCTGGGCGCTGCGGTTGCCCTTGGCGATCATCACCAGCGACGCCCCCTGGGACTGGAACAGGTCGACGTACGAATCCATGCGCCCGGCCGTCGTGGGTCCGAACGAGCCCGACGGCAGCCCCTCGGGCGTCTTGGCGGGGCCCGCGTAGTAGACGGGGTGGTCCTTGAAGTACTGCGGCAGGCCGTCCCCGCGGTCGAGGCGCTCCTTCAGCTTTGCGTGCGCGATGTCGCGCGCCACCACGATCGGCCCGCTGAGCGAGACCGCGGTCGCGACCTTGTGGCGCGAGAGCTCGGCGAGGATCTCGCGCATCGGGCGGTTGAGATCGATCCTGACCTTGGGCTGGTGACGCGCGCCCCGATAGCGATCCGGGATGAAGCGGGCCGGCTTGCGCTCCAGCTCCTCGACCCAGATCCCCTCGCGGTCGATCTTCGCCAGGATGTTGCGGTCGGCCGAGCAGGACACCCCCATTCCGATCGGGCAGGACGCCCCGTGGCGCGGCAGGCGGACGACACGCGCGTCGAGCGCGAAGTACTTGCCGCCGAACTGCGCGCCGATCCCCGTCTTTCGCGCCGCGAGCACGAGCTCGGCCTCGAGCTCCAGGTCGCGGAACGCCTGACCCTGCCGGCCGCCGCTCGTGGGCAGCCCGTCGAGGGCGCGCGCCGAGGCGAGCTTCACGGTCTTGAGGCAGGCCTCGGCCGAGGTCCCACCGATCACGAAGGCGAGGTGATAGGGCGGGCAGGCCGCGGTCCCGAGCAGCTTCATCTTCTCGGACAGGAACTTCACCAGGCTTCCCGGGTTCAGGACCGCCTTCGTCTCCTGGAACAGAAAGGTCTTGTTCGCCGAGCCGCCGCCCTTGGCGAGCATCAGGAGGTGGTACTCCATCCCGTCCGTGGCGTAGATGTCGATCTGCGCCGGCAGGTTGGTCCCCGAGTTGGCCTCGTCGTACATGGTGAGCGGCAGCGTCTGGGAGTAGCGCAGGTTCTCGCGCGCGTAGGTCTCGAAGATGCCCCGCGACAGGTGTTCGGCGTCGCCGCCGCCGGTGAAGACGCGCTCCCCCTTCTTCGCGACGATGGTGGCGGTGCCGGTGTCCTGGCACATCGGCAGCACGAAGCCGGCGGCCACCTCGGCGTTGCGCAGCAGCGCGAGCACGACGCCCCTGTCGTTCTCCGAGGCCTCGGGATCCTCGAGCACGGCCGCGAGCTGGGCCAGGTGGCCCGGACGGTAGAGGAAGGCGACGTCCCGGAACGCCTCGCGCGCGACGAGGCGCAGCGCCTCGGGCGCGACCTTCAGGACTTCCTGGCCCTCGAACGCGGCGACCGACACGTGGTCCGAGGCGACCCTGCGATACGGCGTCTCGTCTTTCGCGAGCGGAAAAGGCTCGTCGTAGCGGAAGTCGGCCATAGCCCGGAGCCTATGCCGGCCGCTCGCCAGGCGTCAATGAGTCAGGGGGGACACTGCAGCGCGGTTCACCGCCGGCGCGCGCGTTTCCCCCCCTGTACCCCCCCGCTCCGCTCGCTGGAGTGAATCCAGCTCGCTCCGCAGCATGTTGTTCGATCGCTCCTCACGTTGACACTGTTGGACCCGCCGAATACGATGGGTTGCTCGGTTGTTCCCCCCGTGCCGGAGTGGTGGAACTGGCAGACACGCACGTTTGAGGGGCGTGTGGAGAAATCCGTGCGGGTTCGAATCCCGCCTCCGGCACCATTCCCCCCCGGGTTAGGGGGGGCGGGTTGCCCCCCCTCTAGCTCAGTCCAGGCCAACTTGCCGTTGTCTGTTGTCCGTTATCCGTTCCCAGCCCCGATCGCCCCGTCCCCCACAACCGCCGCCAGCGTCAGCAGCAGGATCGGCACCCCCACGGCATCCGCCGACAGCGACGGCGCCAGCACGATCCCCACCAGGCTCGCGATCCCGGCGCGCGCGAGCCTCGGCCACGGCCGTGTCAGCAGCCAGGCGAGCGCGGCCAGGGCGACGAGCGTCGCGACCCACCCGAGCCCGGCAGCCGCGCCTTCGGCTCCGCGGTACACAAGCAGGTTGACGAGGCCAAGGCCGGGACCAGGTGCCGAGCGTTCGATCGCGCGCTCCAGGAAGGACGCGACGTCCAAGAGCGCCACCGGCGCCCCCAGCAGCGCGTAGCCGGCCGCGGCCGCGGACAGCACGCGCGTGAGGCCGGCGCGCGGCCCGTGCGGCAGCGCCACGAAGGGCGCCACCAGCAGCGCGCGGTGCTCGAGGCCCACGGCCGCTCCGGCCAGCGCTCCCGCGAGCGTGAGAGCGCCCCGCTCGCGCGCCGCCCAGGCCGAGACGAGAGCCAGCAGGCTCAAGGCGAGAGGAGCGCCCAGGACGGTGCCGAGCGCGAGCGGCGCGAGCAGAAGCGCCACGCCCACGGCTGTGCGGCGCTTCCGGCCCTCGAAGCGCCAGGCCACGACGCCGGCGAGCAGCATCAGCGCGACCACGCTGACGAGCCGCGGATCGCGCGCGCCGAGCGGGCGCGCGAGGGCCGCGAGCACGGCGGGCCCGGACGGCACGAGCGGCGCCACGGGGAGAATCTCGGCCGGCGGATCGAGCCTGAAGCTCACAGATACGGCCTCGCGGCCGCGCGGCGTCGTGTCGGCCGGGGGGGTGTAGGGGCTTCGGCCCTGCAGCAGCCGGGACGCGTCGGCCGCGGCCTGGACGACAGTCGGATCCTGGGCCCGCACCACACCCGTGCGCGCCCCAAGGACAGCGAGGAACAGGAGCGGGACGACCACGAGGAGCGCCGCCGCCAGTACCGGGACCGCGAGTCGCAGGCGGCGGCTCGCGCCGGTCGTGGCCAGGACCAGGTAGACGAGACCGAGACCCGCGGCCGTGGCGCTCACCAGCAGGCCGAGCGGGTCGCTCGTGAGCCCCGGATGCGCGCGCGGCGCGAGCGCCGCCCAGAGATCGGACGCGCGCTCGGCCAGGCCCGCGCTCGCGGCCTGCTCCCACGCGGCGCGGAAGGGCGCGCCCTCGGCCACTTCGACGGCGACCGCCAGAAGCAGCAGGGGCACGAGCGCCATGTCGGCGCCGCGCTTCCTGGCGAGCACGGCGAGCGGCAGGCACACGGCCACCGGAATCAGGTAGTTGGGATGGACCACGCGCGAGAAGTAGAGCGAAGCAAGAAGCGCGGTGCTGCCCGTCGCGAGCGTCCACTCCGGATGCCCCTCACGCATCTGGGCCCGCGCCAGCAGCAGGCCGAGCGGGACGAGCAGCACGTAGAAGACCGAGAACGGGAAGTACTCGCGCAGGTCCGCCACGTGCCCGAAGTAGATGAGGAAATTGGCGGCTCCGATCCCCGGCGTGCCGCCGATCGGGTAGTTGTCGCCGCCCGGCAGGCCCACGTTGTAGACGACGATGTCGCTCCAGAAGGCATGCACGTCGAGGGCCGCCACGGGGACCACGATCAGCAGGAAGACACCCGCCGCCGCGGCCAGCGGGGCGAGAAGCCGGCGCCAGGCGGCGAGGTCGGCGAGATCGCGGAACGAGCGCGCGCCCGAGAGCGAGAGCAGCAGGAACGGCGCGAACGGCCAGGCGAGCTGCTTGGTGGCGCAGGCGAGGCCCAGGAGCGCCCCTGCAGCGACCGGTCGTCCGCCTCGCGCGGTGAGCACTGCCGCGAGCAGCACGCCCACGAACACGAGGTCGTTGGCGCCGAAGATCTGGTGCCAGTAGACGAGCGGGTTGAGCGCCGCGACCGCCGCCGCCGCGAGGCGCGCGTCGGCCGCGGTCGGCAACCGGGAGGCCAGGACCACGACCACGACGTAGAACAGCAGCGTCACCGTGCGCGGGTCGAAGAAGCCGAATGCGGCCTTCGACGCGAGGTGGAGCGGCAGCATCACGAGGTGCGTGCCCGGCAGGTAAGCGTGGTGGCGCAGGATCGGGTTGCCCCCGAGCTCGTCCCAGAAGCTCGACACGCGCGCCTGGCGCGCGAGCATCGTGCCCGAGTAGTCGGCGCCGTACGGGCTCTCGCCCGCGAGGATGCGGTCGATCGCGAGCGGAAGCTGCACGACGCCCCCGTCCTGGCCGTAGGGCCGGTCGGTCGCGACACCCATCGCGACGAAGGACACGCTCGGCACGACGATCAGCACGAAAGCCGCGAGTGCTATCACTCCGGCGCGGGTCCGGGTTCGCGCTCCCGCCGCGGCGAGCGCGGCGTACGCGAGCGCCAGCAGGGTGGCGAGCGACGCGAGCAGGAGCGCGATCGGGTCGCGATCGAAAGCGCCGCTCGGAGCCGGCAGGAGTGGCCCGAGCCACGCCGCCGCCGCCTGCAGCCGCGCGTCGTGCGAGAGGCGCCAGGCCAGGACCCGCGGCGGGTCGTAGAGCGCAAGGTCCCGCGCCACGAGCAGGAGCAGGCCCGGCACGACCGCCCCGTCCAGTCCGAAGCGGCGCTCGGACGTCAGCTGCCGGTCCCGCCGGGCGGCGTCACGGGCAGGCGCGCCCCGCAGGAGCACACGACGCTCCGCACCGCCCACTCGATCTTGAGGAAGCGCCCGCAGGAAGGGCAGCCAAGGTAGCTGCCGGCCTGGTGCGGCTTCACGCTGCGCCCACCCGGCGTGCGCGACGGGCTCACGGGAGGCCGGCGCGGAACGGGTGGCGCCACGGCAGGAGCTTATGCCGCCGATGGCCGGCAAGCAACGGGCTGTTTCACGCCTTGCGCAGCTCGCCGCCGCGCAGCAGCAGCACTGCCGCCGTCGCCGCGAGAGTGGCGGCGTAGGCGGCCATCACCGCCGGCGCGCCGGCTCCGCGCACGAGGAAGCCCGCCAGCAGGCTGCCCACGGGGCCGCCGCCCCGGAACGCGAGCCCGAAGATCGAGAGCACGCGCCCGCGCAGTTCGTCGGGCGCCATCTCCTGGACGAGCGAGTTGAGCGTCGAGAAGGAAGTGGTGAGCATGAAGCCCGCACCGACCAGCAGCAGCATCGACAGCCCCTGCACGCGCGAGAGCGAGGCGCCCACCGCCAGCACGCCGAAGGCGCAGAACGCGAGCAGCATCAGGCGGCCGCGGCCGGGCGCGTGGCCGCGCTGCGCCGTCGCCAAAGCGCCCACGATCGCGCCGACGCCGATGCTGGTCAGCAGCAGGCTGTAGCCGGCGGCGCCCGTCCGCAGCACATCCCCCGCGATCACCGGCAGATACGTGATCAGCGGGAACGCGAGGAAGCTCGCGGCTCCGGCCAGCAGCGTCGCGGCGCGCAGGCGCGGCTCGCCGGCCACGTGACGGAAGCCGGCCCGCAGGCTCTCGGACAGGCTCTCGTGCGGCCGGACCGCGGGCGGCGGGAGCTGGATCGTTCGCAGCGCCAGCAGCACACCCACGAACGAGAGCGCGTTGGCGGCGAAGCACCACCCGGGCCCGGCGTGCGCCAGCAGCAGGCCGGCGATCACGGGACCGATCGCGCGCGAGAGGTTGAACTGGAGCGAGTTGAGCGCCACGGCGTTGGCGATACGCTCGCGCGGCACCAGGCTCGTGATCACGGCCTGGTAGGTGGGCGCCGATTGCGACTGCATCAACCCGGTGACGAACGCGATCGTCACGATCGCCACGATCCCGAGCCGGTCGGTGAGGTACAGCACGCCGAGCAGCGCCGCCATCGCCATCTGGAAGCTCTGCGACGAGACCAGGATCAGGCGCCGGTCGATGCGGTCCGCCGCGGCGCCGCCGATCAGCATGAAGGTGATCAGCGGGAGCTCCTGGGCGAAGCTGCGCAGGCCGAGGTAGAAGGGGTCGCCCATCTGGGCGTGGATCAGCCAGGACAGGGCCACGTCCTGGATCCAGGTCCCGATGCTCGACAGGAACGCACCCGCCCACAGGAAGCGGAAGGCGGGAAAGGCGAACGCCGCGAGCAGGCCCGGCCGGGCTTCGGCTGGGCCCTTTGCCGCGGCGGCCGGTGGCCGGTCCTGGGGCTTTTTCGCGTGCACGGCAGGGCTCCGCGGCCGGGCCGCACGAAACGGCCCGGCCCCGGGCGCTACGTCTTCTTCGTGACCTTCTTCGCGGCGGCGATCGCGGCCCGCTTGCGGGCCTTCTTCGCCTTGTCCTTGCGGTGACGTCGCCGCTTGATCTCCTTGTGTCTTTCGATCATGAGTTCCTCGCCTGCTCCTCTTTCTCGCTGTTCGCCGTTGCGGGTTCGCGACGCGCCTCGGCGATGCGCGTGCGGATGATGCGCAGGTACGCGCGCGGGATCTTCTGCATGTGCGCGAGCAGCTGGCCGAGGTCGCCGCGCGCGGCGCCGGTCTGTCCGCTGTCGCCCCACATCAGGTTGACGACGCGGGCCTTGAGCGCGACCGGGAACACGGCCGCGGTCGTGCCCGGCTTCTTGCCGATCGACTCCAGGAAGGCCCGATTCGTCTCCTCGGGCCCGGGCCGGCCCACGAACATGGTGCGGTTCCGCGTCACGCCCTGGAAGACCGAGGGCAGGTCGAGCGGGACGCGCAGCGCGGCGGCGCGCGTCCTGTCGATCCCCTCGCCCACGCCGTCCCAGCCGATGACCCACGGCTCGCGCACGATGAAGAACACCACGCGCTTGAAGTAGCAGCGGCCGAGCGCGAGCACGGCCGCCACCACCTCGTCGCGCGTCGTGGCCGCGTCGATGCGGGCGGCGGCCTCGGCCGGGTCGCGGGTCTCGGGCACCGCGGGCGCTTCCGCGTGCGTGTCGGTGTAGCGCCAGCGATCGTCGACGTCGTAGTGATCGTGCAGCAGCTGCACCATGCGGAACTCGGGTACCACCAGCGGGCGCACGATGTAGCCGAGCGAATAGCCGATGTGCGCGACCGCCGCGTGGTCGCCGGGGTCCACCATCCCGAGGAACAAGGTCCTGCCGCGCACGCGGCACGGGAACACCTTGAAGCGCTGGGCGAGCTTCTTCGAGACCAGCGTGGCCGCGTCCGGCGCGATCGCGCGCAGGTCGATCGCGGGCACACCGTGCGCGCGCGCCAGGGCGTCTGTGAGGCGCTCCTCGGTGATGAAGCCGAGCTCGTGGAGCGCGGTGCCGAGCCGGCCCCCGTAGAGCACCTGGTGCTGGATCGCCTCCTGCAGCTGACGGTCGGTGATGACGCCGCGGTCGCGCAGGATTCGTCCCAGGATCGGCAGAGCAGCCCCTCCGTAAAGCCGCTATTCTAGCAGGCCCGGCGCGGGCGCCCGATTCGCAAAGCCGCGCGCGTCCGCGCTATCATGCGCGCGACCGAGGCCCATGGCTGAGCCTATCGCCCCCTACCACGAGCGGCTCCCGGACCTCGAGCGCGAGCTCACGGACCGTGGCAGCCTCGGGCTGCTGGTGCTCGACGCCGCCCCGCTCGGGACGATCGAAGACGAGTACGGCACGCCCGCCTACGAGGAGGTGCGCCAGCGGGTCTTCAAGATCCTCGAGGAGTCGCGTGGCAAGGACTACCGCCAGGGCGACGTGCTGTGCCTCGACCGCCCGCGCGGCCTGCGCTTCCTGTTCCTGCTCGACCGCAAGCGAAGGCGCAGCGTGCCGCTCTCGGTCGCCGACCTGCGCACCGCGCGCGGGCGGGTGGTGGCTTCGCTCGCGCCGAACATCGCGCGCGCGGCCTTCCCGTACATCAAGACGCCGCCCCGGCTCGACGTCGGTCACGGCCTCGCGGTGCACAACCCGCTGCTCCACACCGAACGCGTGATCGAGCGCGCCCTCGAGGAGGCGCTCCAGCAGGCAGGCCACCAGCATCGCGCGGAGGAGTTCCTGGTGCTCGAGCGGCTCCAGGACATCCTGCTGCGCGAGCGCGTGGTGACCGCCTACCAGCCGATCCTGCGGATGCAGGAGGGCACGATCATGGGCTTCGAGGCGCTCTCGCGCGGGCCGCGCGGCTCGGGGCTCGAGACGGCGGCGGCGCTCTTCGGCGCGGCCGACGACCACAAGCTGCAGGTCGAGCTCGACCGGTTGTGCCGCCGGCGCGCGCTGCTGTCCTCGGCTCGCATCCCCTCGAACGCCAAGATCTTCGTGAACACCAAGCCCACCACGATGCGCGACCCCCAGTTCCGCGGAAAGGCGCTGATCGACTTCCTCGACAAGGCGCAGGTGGCGCCGGACCGTGTCGTGATCGAGATCACCGAGCAGGAGGTGATCGAGAACCACGCGATCTTCCGCGAGACGATGGGCTACTTCACGGACCTCGGCATGGCGTTCGCGGTCGACGACGTCGGCGCCGGCTACTCGGGGCTCGACACGATCGAGAAGCTGCGGCCGGGCTACCTCAAGATCGACATCGGCCTGGTGCGCGAGGTGAACGCGAGCGGCGTCAAGCGCGCGATGGTGAAGGCGATCATCGCGCTCGGCCACGGAATCGACGCCAAGGTGATCGCCGAAGGCATCGGCAACGAAGAGGAATCCCAGGTGCTGCGCGCGCTCGGCGTCGACTTCGGCCAGGGCTACCACCTCGCCCGCCCCGACGCGGGCCAGGAGCCGGCCTAGCTGGCCTGGTGCAGGAAGACGAACTTCGCGCGGCCGAAGTGGAGCTCGTCGCCGTGGGCGAGCTCGCGTTCGCGGCGGACCCGCTGGCCATTCACGCGCGTGAAGTTGGTCGAGCCGAGGTCGACCACGACCCAGCCTTCCCCACGCCGCTCGATGCTGGCGTGGCGGCGGGAGACGAGCGGCTCGTCCACGCGGATCGCGACGTCCTCGTCGCGGCCCACCGCGAGCGCGTCCGCGTCCAGCGGGAACTCGACGCGGTCGCCGTCGGCGCGCTCCCAGACCAGGCGGGCCGGGGCGCTCATGGGCCGGCCCTGCGCGCGGCGAGGGCGGCCACCGGCGGGCCGTCGTTGTCGATGAGCGTCGCGTCCTTCTCCGCCGCCGCGGCCCGGTACGCGTCGAGCGCCTGCGGCCGATAGCCGAGCTTGGCGAGCGCCAGGCCGAGGTAGTAGAGCGCCGTGCCGCGCGAGATCCCCGGCCGCTGCGGCAGCTCCGCCTTGGCCTTCTGCAGGTAGTCGTGGGCGCCCGACCAGTCCGAGAAGTGCATCGCGCACAGCGCGAGGTTGAGCCAGGCGTAGGCCGCCGCCTCGCTGCCCGGGTAGCCCGCGACCACCGCGCGCAGGTCCATCATGACCTTGTTGTAGACGAGCTCGGGGTCGAAGATCGGGACCTCGCGCGCGCTCTTGCCGAGCGTGAGCTCGACGCCGCGCGGCTGCGACCCGGCGGCCGCGCCGCGCACCTGCAGCACCAGCCGTTCCCCGGGCTTCTTCGCCGCCACCGCGGCGATCAGCTCCGCGCTTCGCTTCACCGGCCGGCCGTCGGCGCCAGAGACCAGGTCCCCAGGCCCGACGCCGGCCTGGGCCGCCGGGCTCCCTGGAACGACCCGCAGCACGGGCACGCCCTCGTGCAGCAACGTGTCGACCGTCACCAGGCCGCTCCAGGAGCGCTCGCTCGCGAATCCCGCGTCGAGCCGCGCCAAAAGCGGGGCGTAGGCCGGGCTCTCGGCGAACGCGACTTCGACGGGCACGGCCCTCGTGTTGCCGGCCGCCAGCAGGTACAGCAGCGCCGTCCGCTGCAGCTGCTTCTCGGGCAGCACCGCCAGCAGGAAGCCCTGCACCTCGAGCGCCGCCTCCATCTGGAGCGTCACCTTGCGCACGATGTCCGGGTCGGTGTCGGATCCGGGCAACAGGCCCTGGCGCGTCAGCCGCTCCTGCTCGAGCATCCGCTCGACCGCCTCGCGCGGGGCCGTGATGAAGTTGAGCGAGACGAGCTGCGAGAGGTGCTGCTTGATCTTCTCCTCGGCCTCCCCGATGTAGCGCACTCCGCCGGGCCCCGCCGCCTCCACTCCCAGGAAGGCGAGCGTCGGACGGATCGGGCAGTCGAGGCTCACCGCCTCGTCCTTCTCCAGCACCAGTTCCTTGATGAACTTGCCGGCCGCGTGCTTGACCTCGACCCGCACGCTGCCCGAGCAGATGCCCGAGATCTCGGCCGGGGTCACACCCCGCGCCTCGCCGTTCAGCAGGATCCGCGCCCCGGGCGGGTCGGAAGTGAGCGTGAGCGTGGCGAGCGAGTCCTCGAGCCGGATCGGGTCGAGCGCGTAGTCCTCGGGCTGCGGGGTCTGGATCGTGCGCTTCTCGGTCGCGGAGCAGCGGCGGCGCAGCTCGACCGCGTGGCTGCCGAGCGAGAGGTTCGGGATCTCCACCCGCGCCGCCACGCGGCTGGGATCGAGACCGCGCGCGAGCGCCAGCTCGTGCAGCTCGGGCGCCAGGTTGCCCGCGGTGGTGGCGCGCAGCTCGCCGTCGACCCAGATCTCCACCCCCTGCGGCTCGACGATGAAGTAGGCGCTCGCCAGCACGCGCGTGAGCGGCACGGCGAGCGTCTTCGTCTCCTCCGCCGCGATGCTGACGCTCTGTGTCTCGGTGCGGTAGCCCGGGCGAGCGACCTGGACCTCGTACTCGCCCGCCAGCACCTCGACCGGAAAGAAGTCGGTGAGCGGCAGGTCGCTGCGCACCCCCGACGCGCTCACCAGCGTGACCTGCGCCCCGGGCGGGTCCGAGGAGACGGCGAGCTGGCCGACCAGCGTCCGCTTCAGGCTGTCGAACAGCTCCACGATCTTCGGCGACACGCGCTCCCTGGACAGCGCGTAGTCGGGCCTGAGCTGGATCAGCTGGCGGAAGTCCTCCGACGTCTTCTCCGAGAGCCCGATGCCGTAGTAGGCACGCGCGCGGTACTCGTAGGCCTGGGCCAGGATGTCGCGTCCGCGCGGCGGCAGCGAGCGGAACCCCACCGCGTCGAGCCGTGCGATCACCGTGTCGAACACCACGATCGAGCGGCTCTGCTGCGGGCCGTCGAACTCCGCGACGCCTCGCGTCAGGGCGTCCTGCGCCGCATCCACCTCGGCCTGCAGCACCGTGGTCTGCTCCGGCGGCTGCTGCGCGCGGGCCGTGCCCGCGGCGGCCGCGATCGCCGCGAGGCTCAGCACGGCGAGGACGGCGCGAGTGGGGAGTGCTGCGGGCATCGGTCTTCCCTTCAGCGGTAGCGCAGCACGCGCTGCGCGCGGTCGTCGTAGACGAGCACGGCGCCGGTGGCCTCGAGCGTCACGGCGCGCGCGCGCCGCAGCTCGGGGCCGGCGATCGTGGCGATCAGCTGGCCCTGCGGGTTGAAGACGTGGACGCCCGCCTCCTCGTCGGCCACGTACAGGTTGCGGAAGGGATCGACCGCCACGTCCGCCGGGCGCCGCAGGCCCGCCGGGCCCACGCTGCGCAGCAGCCGCCCGGTCTCGTCCCACACGCGTACCGTCTTCTCGTCACGGTCGAGCGCGACGATCCCGCCCTCGCCGTCGAGCAGCAGGCGGCTCACCTTGCGCTTGCTCGCCGCGCGCTCGGCGGGGAACGTACCCTGGTACTCGCCCTTCCCGTCGTAGCGCAGGATCGCCTGGCGCTCCTCGTCGGCGACCAGCACCGCCCCGCCCGGCGTGATCACGGCGGCCAGGATCTTGTCGACGGGCTTGGGCTGGGCCCCCTCCTTCTCGGGGGGTGTGGTGAAGCTGCGGATGTCCCTGGCTCCGACGCGAATCGCGGTTCGCGAAGCCAGGATCACCTCGCCCGTCGGCGAAAGCGACAGCGCGCGCAGGTCCTGTCCGGCGAGGCCCGCGCCGAGCTTGCCCGCGGCGTCGATCGGAATCGCGCTTCGCGTCTTGTCCGAGGCGATCCACAGCTCACCCGAGCGCGCCACCAGCAGCGCCCGCACGTCCTTCAGCACGTCTCCGGCGCCCGGCGAGAAGCCCGCGTCGAGCGAGAAGGAAGCCTTGGCGCCTCCGAACAGCCGGTAGAGGGCGGTGGTCCGCTGGAGCGCCGGCTCGGCCCAGGCGCTTTCGGGGAAGCGGTTGCGGACCTGCTGGAACTCCTCCATCGCCAGCCGCGGCTGGCCCGAGAGCGCGAGCGCGTGTCCGATCTCGAACTGGGCGCCGGCCGCGGCGTCGGAGGCCGGGTACTCGAGCGAAACGCGCCGGTTGAGGTCGGTCGCGTCCGGGTAGCGACCCGCGCGCCGGTGGGCGAGCGCCTGGGCCGCGAGCGCGCGCGGGACCCATTCGCTGCGCGGGTAGAGCGTCTCGACCCGCGCGAACTGCGCGATCGCGTCGTCGATCTCGTGCGCCAGGGTCGCGCGATTCAGGGTCAGCAGGCCCTGGTAGTAGTAGGCGCCCGGCGCCGCCTCGCTGCGCGCGTACTGCTTGGTCACCTGCTCGAACGCGGCGCGCGCCTTGTCCGCGTCGGGCTCCAGCTCCATGTGGTAGCGGCCGATCTCGATCAGCGCCAGCCCCGCCGAGTCGGTGCTCGGGAAGCTGGCGACGACGATGTTGAAGTTGTCGAGCGCCTGCTTCGCCTGGCCCCGGGCCAGGTAGTCGCGTCCTTCCCGAAGCAGGCGGGCGGCCTGCGACTGCGGGTCCGGCGCCTCCTGCGCGGCGGCGGGAGCCGCGAGCGCCAAGAGCGCGACGAGCAGACGCGGCGCGTGGGACACGGCTACTCCTTCCGCCCGACCACGAACGCCGGCGCCCCGGGCTTCACCTCGACCGGCTGCTGCGAGCGCGTGCCGTCCGGCCAGCGGAACGAGACGGTGTATCGGCCGGCGGCCACCGGCCGGTCGCGGATCGGCAGGTAGTCGACGAACACCTCGTCCACGAACACCTCGCAGTTGTCCGGGGTGGCGCGCACGTTCAGCCTTCCGAGGCCGGGCGCCTCGATCGCCACCTCGCCCCCGGGGGGGACGTCCACGATGACGTCCGTCTTCAGGAACACCGTGCTCGACTGCAGCGTCAGCACCTGTCGGCCGCCGGCCACCGGGACGCGGGGGCTCGCCTGGCCCCGCGCCAGCGTGCGCCCGCGCCACACCACGTCGAGCTCGTAGGCCGAGGCGACGACCACGCTGCCGGGCGGGACGAGCTTCTCGAGCGTCACCTCGAGCGTCGCGGGCGGCGCGCCCGGCCGCGTGCGGACCTCCTGCGCGGCGTAGCCCTCGAGCGAGAGGCTGATGCGGTGCTCGCTCGCGGGATCGAACGAGAGCTCGAGCGGAGTCAGTCCCGCGGCCGCGCCACCGTCGAGCGCCACCGTGGCTCCGGGAGGCTGGCTGTGGACGCGCAGCGCGTGGACTGCGCTCACCGGCGCCACGGGCGCGGCTTTCGCCTCCGTCGGAGCGGGGACGCTCGCCGTGGCCGCGGCCGACGCCGCGGCTGCGCCGCCGCTGGACGTCACGGGCGGGGCTGCCCGCCAGAGGACCGCCCAGCCAAGCGCGG
>DATEUE010000265.1:0-3856 GCA_035283305.1 Vicinamibacteria bacterium
CCACGACGTTCGCGGGCTTGCCCGAGGCGAGCGCCTGCGCGCGGTAGATCTCCCTCTCCTTCTCGAGCACGTCCGCCGGGACCTCGTGCTTCGAGACGAAGAGGGCCGCGGCGGGCGAGGCGGCGGCTACGTGCATCGCCACGTCCTTGCCGAGCGCCTGCAGCGTCGCGGCGTCGGCCGCCTCGGCGGCGAGCTCGACCAGCACGCCGACCTTGGCGGCGGGCGGGTGGATATAGGCCGCGACCAGCCCCGAAGCGCCCGGGGCGAGCTCGAAGCGGGCGAAGCGCCGGATCACCATGTTCTCCTTGATGAACGCGATCTTCTCCTGCACGGCATCGCTCACGGTCCGCCCGTTCGCGAACGGCTGCTCCAAGAGCGCCGCGACATCCGCGGGTGCTTTCTGCACCACGTGCTCGGCGATGCTCCTGACCAGCGACTGGAAGTCCGGGGTCTTGGCGACGAAGTCGGTCTCGCAGTTGACTTCGACGATCACGCCGGCGCGGCCGCCTTCGGCGATGTGCGAGCCGATCGCGCCCTCCGACGCGGCACGGCTCGCCTTCTTGGCGGCCGCGGCCAGGCCCTTCTTGCGCAGCACCTCGCGGGCTTTCGTCATGTCGCCGGTGGCCTCCACCAGCGCTGCCTTGCAGTCCATCATGCCCGCGCCCGTCTCCTCGCGGAGCTGGCGCACGACCTCAGCAGTGATGCTCATGGTCCTTGTTCCTGCCTTCTAGAGTCTGTCGGCGAGGCGGCCCCAGGCCGCGGCGTCGCGGCCCGCGGGGTGCGCCCTGTTGGTACTAGGCCGTGGCGGCCGGTACCGGGCGCGCCGTGCGCTGCTTCGCCTCGGCCCCGCCCGCCACCGTCTCGGCGAGCTGCGCCTCGCGAAGCCCCCGGCCGGCGAGCACGGCGTCCGCCACCTTGCTCGCGAACAGCCGGATCGCACGCAGGGCGTCGTCGTTGCCGGGGATCCCCACGTCGACCTCGTCGGGGTCGGAGTTGGTGTCGAGGATGCCGATCACGGGGACCTTGAGCTTGCGCGCCTCGGCCACGGCGATCGCCTCGCGGCGCGTGTCGATCACGAACACGGCGTCGGGCACGCTCTTCATGCCCTTGATGCCGGTGAGGTTCTTCTCGAGTCGCTCGCGCTCCTTGTCGAGGTGGGCGAGCTCCTTCTTGGTGAGCCGCTCGCGCTGCGTCTCCTGCGGGCCCGTGAGCGTCATCTCCAGCTCGCGCAGCCGCTCGAGGCTGCGGCGCACGGTCACGAAGTTGGTGAGCAGGCCGCCCAGCCAGCGCTCGGTGACGTAGGGCATCCCGCAGCGCTTCGCCTCCTCGGCGATCGCTTCCTGCGCCTGGCGCTTGGTGCCGATGAACATCACGTTCTTGCCCTGCGCGGCGAGATCCTGCACGAACTGCAGCGCCTCCTGCAGCATGCGGTGCGTCTTCTGCAGGTCGATGATGTAGATGCCGTTGCGCTCGCCGAAGATGAACTGCTTCATCTTCGGGTTCCAGCGGCGGGTCTGGTGGCCGAAGTGGACGCCCGCCTCGAGCAGGTCCTTGATCGAGACGCTCGTGGCTACGGCGTTTACCTCGGGTGCGGCGGTGGCAACTGTAGTCTCGGACAACTCACGGCCTCCTTCGTATCAGCCCGGAGCCCTCGGACGCGCTCCGGGCTTTCCGGCCCCATCTGCGGGGCTCGTATTTCTCTGGTGACTAGCGCTTGCTGAACTGGAACCGGGCGCGGGCGCCCTTCTGGCCGTACTTCTTGCGCTCCTTGATGCGCGCGTCGCGCGTCAGGAAGCCGGCCTTCTTGAGCTTGCCGCGCATCTCGGCGTTGAATTCGCAAAGCGCCTTCGAGATCCCGTGGCGGATGGCACCCGCCTGCGACGAGACGCCACCGCCGTGAATCGTGGCGATGACGTCGAACTTGTCGTTCGTCTCGGTGATCGTGAAGGGCTGCTTGACGATCTGCTTCAGGGCCTCGATGCCGCCAAAGAAGTCGTCGAGCGCGCGATCGTTGAGCTGGAAATCGCCCGTGCCGGGGCGCAGGTGCACGCGGGCGACCGAGGTCTTGCGCTTCCCGGTGCTGTAGTAGTCGAGTGGGGTGGTGCTCACGGCTTCTTTTCTGCTCCTGCTACGGGTTGAGCGGCTGCGGCTTCTGGGCCTGGTGGGGGTGCTTGGCGCCGCCGTAGACCTTGAGCTTCAGGAACATCGCACGCCCGAGCTTGGTCTTCGGCAGCATCCCGCGGATCGCTTCTTCGACGATACGCTCGGGGCGTTCCTTGCGGACGTCCTTGGCTGCACGGCTCTTGAGCCCGCCGCTGTAGCCGGAGTGGCGGTGGTAGACCTTGTCGGTCTCCTTCCGGCCGGTGAGGACGACCGCGTCGGCGTTGATCACGACCACGTGGTCGCCGGTGTCGAGAAACGGCGTGTAGATCGGCTTACGCTTGCCGGTGAGGACGCTCGCGGCGGTCGTCGCCACCTTTCCGAGCACCTTGCCGCTGGCGTCGATGACGAACCAGCGGCGCCCGACGGCGTCCAGCTTGGGAATGTAGGTCGGCACGGGCTTTTCTTACCTCTGACTTCCGCTTGTGTATTTCCGTTGCTGCAACGACTCCCCGAGTACGCGTACGGCGCGGGGAACGCAAACCCTAGATTTTTAGGGCATTTCGCCCCGTGTGTCAAGCCGCCAGCGGGGGCTCGGGGGACGCTCAGCCCCCCGAAAGCCAGTCCAGATTGTCCTCGCTCTGTCTCTGTTTCGTTCTTTGGCGCTCAGGTCCGGGCCAGCCGTACGTGCTGAAGTGCCGGCAGCTCGCGCCTCAGCCGCTCGAGCCTCGCGAAGTCGAGCTCGGCGAGGGCGATTCCCTCGCCGTCTGGCACCTGCGCCACGACCGCGCCCCAGGGGTCGACGATCATGGCCTGGCCGTGAGAGGCGCGACCGCCGCCGTGGTGGCCCACCTGGGCCGGGGCGAAGACGTAGGCCAGGTTCTCGATCGCGCGCGCGCGCAGCAGCACCTCCCAGTGGGCCTTGCCCGTGCGCTCGGTGAACGCGGACGGCACGCACAGCACGCGCGCGCCGCGGCGGCCGAGCTCGCGGTAGAGCTCCGGGAAGCGGATGTCGTAGCAGATCGACAGCCCGACCGGTCCGAGCGCGGTCGATGCGACCACGATCTCCTCGCCGGGGAGGACCGCCTTCGATTCCTTGAGGTGCTCCATCCCCGGCAGGTCGATGTCGAAGAGGTGGATCTTGCGATAGACGGCGAGCGTCTTGCCATCGGGTCCGAGCAGCAGGGCCGTGTTGCGCACGCGCGTGTCGCCCGGCACCCGCTCGGGCAGGCTGCCGAGCAGCAAGGTGACGCCGAGCCGCCGGGCGAGGCCGGCCATGCGCCTCACCCAGGGGCCGTCGAGGTCCTGGGGCTCGGGCACGGGCTGGCCCTCCGAGCGCAGGAAGGCGAAGTTCTCGGGCAGTCCGATGAAGCTGGCGCCCCGTGCGGCCGCCTGCTCCACGAGCGATTCGGCCGCCTTCAGGTTACGCTCGACCTCGGCGGTCGACGTCATCTGCACCACGGCAACGAGCGCCCGCTGCTCGAGGCTCACTTCGCTCCTCCCCTGGTGCGCCGCGGCCGGCGGGCCGGGCGCTTCGCTCGCGCGCGGCCGGGTCGCCGGGCCCCGGAAGGTCGGCGCACCCTTGCGCGTGGGCCAGGCGAGCGTCGCGCCGTTGGCCCTCCTCCGGAAGCCCAGGCCTGGCGGCTCTGCCAGCGGCAGTCGGCGAACAGCGGGCACACGCCGCAGGCCGGGCGGCGCGCGTCGCAGACCTTGCGGCCGTGGAAGATCAGGAGGTCGGTCGTTCGCGTGAAGCGCT
>DATEUE010000266.1:0-9262 GCA_035283305.1 Vicinamibacteria bacterium
CGACGGCGCGGAACGTGATCGCCCCGCGCGGGGTGTGGCAGACGAGCTCGAGCTCCTCGAGGTCGCCGAGCTGGGGCCGGACCTCCGCCTTGCCGAAGCCGGGTGCTCCGGGCCGGATGCCCGCAATGTCCATGTAGAGCGCGACGAGCGGAACGACGGCGCAGTGGCTCCACTGGTCGGTCGAGTCGGGACGCGGGTCGAAGCGCTCGGAGATGGTGTTGTTGCGCAGCACCGAGGGCAGCACCGCCCAGCGCTCGCGCAGCTCGCCGAGCACGGCGCCGATGCGCCCGTGGCGCGCGAGCGCCTGCATCCGCCAGTGGGAGTTGGCCGGAAACGAGAGCATGAGCGCCTCGCTGGGCTCGGCGAGCGCCGCCAGCGACTCCAGCGTGCGGCCGCCCGGGCACTGGTCGAACAGGAGGGCCGTCGCGAGCGAGCGGTCGTCGAGCCGCGCCCCGCCCTCCTCGTCCTCCCACGGCAGGTTGCTCACGAACAGCGAGCGCTCGCGGCTCCAGAAGCGACCGACCGTGGCGGAGACGAGCGCGTCCGCGGCAGCCGCGTAGCGCTTCTCCCCCGCCGCGTCGCCCGCGAGCGCCGCGAGCGGCGCGAGCGCGGCCTTCAGCACCGCCGCCGTGAACAGGTTGAAGGCGCACTGCTTGTGGCGCGGGCGCGCGAAGGCGTCGTCGATCCACACGGTCGGGACGCCCCAGCCGTCGATCGGCAGCAGGCCGTCCTTGCCGCGCCGCTCGAGGAGGTACGTCGCGAAGCGTACGAAGCGCGGGTAGAGCAGCAGCGGCAGATCGCTCTCGCCCGACTCCTGGTAGTGCCGAAAAGCGTCGAGCACGAAGCACACGCCGTGGTCGAGGAGCGGCCCCGATTCGGTCGCGCCCACTTGTCGCTGGCCGAGGCGGTTGAGCCGGTCGTACGCGGGCCAGCAGTCGAGGAAGTAGCCCTCGAGCGTCTGGCCCATCGCGAAGCTGCGCAGGAAGCGGCGAGCGAGCTGGCGGTCCCCGCACACGAGCCGCGTAGCCTGGAGCTGGTGCGAGACGTCGCCGCTCGACTGCTGCCGCTCGCGGCCCATGCCGTCCACGATCGTTTCCTGCGCGGCGTTCGTCAGCGTGTTGAAGGAGGCCTCGAGCAAGCGCTGCAACGCGGGCTGCGAGACGCGGAAGCTCGGGACCCCGGGCCACGGGTAACCGCGGCGGCGCAGTCCCACGTCGCCGAGCAGCACCGGTCCTTCCGCGGCGTGGACGTGCACCTGCAGGAAGCGCAGCGACTCGTAGTCGAAGCATTCGAAGCGGTTCTCGCCGGCGCGGCACACGAAGCGCGTCCACGCGAAGCGGCCCGAGTCGAGCCAGGCCGTGCGCGCCGGGTCGTGCGCCTCCTGGGTCACGAGCTCGACCACGGCGCCCTCGGGGGCCTCGACGCTCAGGAACGGAAAGCCGACCATCTGCTCCGGCAGCTCGAAGGTCGCGAACACCCCCTCCCCCGGCCGCGTGTCGAGCCGCCACGCGCCCTCGCCGGCCGGGGCCGCGGCCGGGTCGTCCACGATCTCGAAGGAGCCGGGGATCCGGAACTCGAACCAGTCGCGCGGGTCGCGGCGCCAGCGCACCCGGCCGGACCGGACCAGGCGACCCATTGGCCGCAGCGTCTCGCGCACGAGCGGCACCTCGCGCGCCCGGAGCACTCCGGTCGCGGGAGCGATCCCGCCGTCGCCCAGGTAGTCGGCGTGCGTGCCCGCCGCGGCCGGCCGATCGGCGCCCGCGTCGAGCAGCTGCGGCGCGAGCCAGGCGGCGTCGGGCGCGAAGCCCGGCGCGCTCCACCCGACCGGGTGCGCGCGCGCGTCGAAGTCCTCCTGGAGCGCGCGCAGGTAGGAGCGCTTGAACTGCCCGGGCCGGTGAGCGCGGTCGAGGCAGACGCGCCACGTCTCGTCGCTCAGGATCTCGCTGACGCGCCCGCCGGGCTCTTCCACGCGCAGCGCCATCAGGAAGCCCGGCTTTCCGAACGGCCAGGTGCCGTCGCCGTGGCCGTAGTAGAGGACCTCGACGCCGATCACGTTCCGACCCGGCACGAGCCAACGCGTGAGGTCGAGCGGGTCGGCCTCGTAGGAGCGCGGATCGCAGGGCGCCGGGCCCCACTGGACGCGCCGGCCGTTGACGAACAAGCGGTAGCGGCTGTCGGCGCTCACGAAGCCGCGTGCGGACACGGGCGCTGCGCCGAGCTCGAGCTCGCGGCGGAAGAGCACGAACGTGTTGGCGAGCGTGCGCTCGCCGGGCAGCCAGATCCAGCGCGCGGGCGCGAGGTCGATGCGCGCACCCGGCGCGGGCTGCGGCCAGCCGCCCCGCACGACGGGGACGGGCGCGGGCTCGGGCGGGGGCGCCGGAGCGGGACGGGCCTGAGGCGCTTTGCTGGGCGCCGCCGCCCTGGGCTTCGCCCCTGCCTTGGGCTTCTGGCGCGTCGCGGGCTTGCGCACCTGCGCCGACGCGGCACCCGGCGCGGCGAGCGTCGCCGCGACCGACGCGCCTAGACGGCGCAGGAACCCGCGGCGTCCCGCCCCGGTCCCGCCGCGCACACGCTTCGCCATGTCTGTCTTCCCTGCTCTCCCGCTGTCGAGGGCGCGGTCGCGCGGCGGCGCCCAGCGCGAACGCAGTCTAAACCAGGAAGACGCTCCCGGCCGCCGCGGCGGGTGCCGCGTCAGGGGCGGCGGGCTCAGCCGTGCGGCGCGTCGAGCACCTCGCGGATGGCGCGCGCCAGCCGGCCGCGCGAGAACGGCTTGGGCAAGGCACCCTCGCCGCTGCCCGACGCCAGCAGCACGCGCGTGCGCGGCCGCAGCGCCAGGAGCTGATCGACGAGCCCACCTCCCGGCTCTCCCGGCATCGCCGCGTCGGCGACCACCACGTCGATCGGTGCGGCCCACTCACGCGCGAGCCGCAGCGCTTCTTCGGCGCACGCGGCGGTCAACACGCGGTAGCCGAGCTCCTCGAGCAGCTCACGCGTGATCTCGCGCACTGGCTCCGAGCCCTCGGCCACGAGCACGGTCTCGCGGCCCTGCGGGACGGGAGCGTCGTGCGCGAGCGCCACGCTGCCAGAGCGCTCCGCGGCGCAGGGAAGGTAGGCACGGAACGTCGTGCCCTCACCCGGCTCGCTGTCCACGACCACCGTCCCGCCGGCCCGCTCGACGATTTGTTGGACGCAGGCGAGGCCCAGGCCCGATCCCTCGCCCGCCGGCTTCGTGGTGAAGAACGGCTCGAAGATGCGCGCGCGGGTCTCGGGGTCCATGCCGACCCCCTCGTCGGACACCGCGATCATGACGTAGCGGCCGGGTGGCGCGTGGGGCGCGGTTCCGCCGGCGATCTCGACGTCCTGCGTCTCGACCGTCAGGCGGCCGCCGGCCGGCATCGCGTCGCGGGCGTTGAGCGCGAGGTTGAGCAGCAGCTGCTCCACCTGCGACGGATCCGCGCGCACCGGCGCCAGGCCGCGGCCCGCGCGGACCTCCAGCCGGACGTAGGCGCCGAGCAGCCGGCGCAGCATCGGCTCGAGCTGGGCCAGGACGGCGCCCACGTCCGCGCACGCTGTCGCGGGGGGCGAAGCGCGGCCGAGCGCGAGCAGCTGGCGCGTGAGCGCGGCGGCACGCTCGGCCGCGTGCAGCACCGGCACCAGGCGCACCGCCCCGGGGTGCCCCTCGCCCAGCAGGCGACGAGCGAGCTCGACGTGGCCCGTCATCACCAGCAGCAGGTTGTTGAAGTCGTGCACGATGCCGCCTGCGAGTCGCCCGAGCACCAAGAGGCGCTCGTCTGCCGCCGGGGCATCCCGCTCGCGCTCGGCCCGCCCCAGCCGCAGCATCAGGCGCACGGCGCTCACGAGCGTCGACGCTTCGCCCCCGGCGGCGAGGCACAGCTCCGCTCCGCACGCGCCACACGACGTGTCCGGCGGCACGAGGTGAAGCACGGGAATCGAGCCGGCGCGCGGGTGTCGCTTGAGCTCGCCGATCACCTCGAGCGCACCTCCCGCCGGCGAAGCCGTACCGACCACGATGGCGTCCGGGGCGTCGCGCACGGCATGCGAGACGACACTGTGCAGACGCGCCCGCTCGATCCCGGCGACGCGCTGCAGCCGGTCGACGAAATGGACGACACCCGCGATCAGGATCGTGGCCGCTCGGGTGTCCGAGGCGTGCGGGTGGGTGGCACGACGCCCTTCCGGTTCTGGGCGCCGTGCCACCTGATCGGAGCGCACCCTCATCACGGAGGGGGCGGCGGCGGCGGAAAGGGCGTCCCGTCCTCCGCCAGCGCGAACCCCGGACGAATCCTCGAGTCAGACCGCGCCTCCCGGCGCGACTCGTACCCGTCGAGCCCGACGAGCAGCAGGCCGCCTGCCAGCACAACAGTCCAGAAAAACCGCATGTCTCCTTACTCCTTTCCCTCTCTCAGCGAATCGGTCGACGGCGGAAGTGTATATCTATCGTATATCCTCTGTCTACGGCTTCGATGAGAGCCCGGGAGCAGGCTCGTGCGCCCGGACGACTCTCGCGGGGTTTCGGGCTATAGTTCACACCGTGAACACTCTGGACTCGATGGTCAGTCTGCTCGTGGCTGACGAGCCGCGCCGGTCAGCCGATCGCATCCTCACCCGCCTGGTTCAGATGCACCTCGCACGCGGAGGAGCGATCCTCCGTCCGCGCCAGGGGCAAGTAGAAATTTGGATGAGCCTCGGCCTCAACCTCGCAGCCGCCGCCGAGCTGCCGGTGCGCTGGGCCGATCACGCTGACGGCCTCGCGGCCGGTCGCTCCGTGGTCGAGTCGGGGTTCGCGCTCTTCCCGGCCCTGCGTGGCGGCCAGCTCGTGGCGGCGCTCTACCTCGCGCAGCCCGAGAGCTTGTCGCTGCCGGAGGCAGCGATCTTCACGAGCGCGATCGCCGAGGCCGTGGTCGCGTCGGAGACAGCGGAGCCCCGGCCCGCTCCCCAGCCAAGTCCGGCCGAGCAAGGTCGGCTGCAGCTGCTGACGCTGCTCGAGCGCACGGACTGGAACGTCGCTGAGGTGTCACGGCTCATGGGTGTGACGCGACGCACGGTCTACATGCGCTTGCGTAGCTTCGGGATCGAACGCAGGCGCGTGCCCAAGCTCTACAAGAAGATGCCCGTGACGGGATGAGCGACCTCCAGCTCCTGCTCGCCCACCTGGTGAAGCTGGGGCTCGTGGCCTTGCTCGGGGGCATGCTGGTGCGTGGGCGCGTCGGGCTGTGCTGGGCCTTCTTCTTCTACGTGCTGGCGATCCTGGTCGGTAACAGCCTCGTGACCCTGGCGCCGCAGCGCTTCTTCAACCACTCTTTCTGGGTGCTGAAGCAAGGCGTCTACGACCTGCTGAAGATGGCCGTCGCGATCGAGCTGGCATGGCGCGCCTTCGCGGCGTTCCCCGGGGCCTGGCGCACGGCGCGGATCGTGCTGCTGGCGATCGCGGCCACCGGCTCGCTGTCGCTCGCGTGGCTCACGCCGCGCTCGTACCAGACGCTCTGGGAGTGGCAGCCCGGCGCCGTGACGGCCACGGTGTGGCTGCTCACGGCCACGGCGCTGCTCGTGGTCTTCTACCAGGTCCCGATCGGCAACTGGCAGCGGGCGATCATGCTAGGGCTCGCCCCCTACCTGCTCGTCTTCGTCACTGCCCTGAGCATGCTGCGCCGCCACGGCTGGGCCGTGCGCGACGGCGCGAGTCTCCTGGACGCGCTGGCCTACCTCGGCGTGGTGCTGTTCTGGGCCTGGGCCGCCTGGCGCAAGGACGCTCCGCGACTCGCCGAGGGACGGGAGGGGAGCCCGGCCTGATGCTCGAGCTCGTGCTCTCGTCGGTCGCCTGCGCGGCGCTGTGCTACACGCTCGGGCGCTACAACCGCACGCTCGCGCTGCAGCGCTGGCAGTTCGTGCTCAACGCGCCGGAAGAGCGAGCGCTCGAGTCGCTGCGGCGCCGCGTCGAGCTCGACACGGCCCTCGCTCGCCAGGCTCTGGACGCCGCCGAGCGGGCGCGCGACGCGAGGCGGCCGGCCGACGCCATCACCGTCCTGCGCGTGGCGCTCTCGCTGCTCGAGGAAGCCGGGGCCGACCGCCTTACGCGGCTGCGCGCGATGGCCGTGTACTCGCGGATGGTGCGAGCGATCCGGCCGCTGCCCGCGCCGTCCCCGGCCCCGTTCCGTGGCACGCAGCTCAAGGCCGCGGCGGCGGTCGGCGGGTTCTTCCACGGCTTTCTCGTCGGCACCCAGGAGCGCTTCCGGCTTTGGCTCGTGCTGATGGGGCTCGGCGTGCGGATCGTGCTGCGCGGCGGGCGGCAGGCGGTCGACGGCGCGATTCGGGAGCCCGCGCGCCCGCGGCCGTGGGCCGCGTTCGCCGCCGGACTCTCCGATTTCGAGGCGCTCGATGCGTCTCACCTCGCGGCGTTCGAGGCGCTCGCGGCGTCGCTCGCGGCTGTCGACCGGGGCGGGCGGCTGGAGCTTTGGGAGCGCATCGCCGGCGACTCCCGTTAGCCGCGCGCGAGCGCCCTCGCCTCGATCTCGCGGTAGCGCCCGCTCACGGCCTCGAGCCCCGTGCTCGCGCGCGGCTCGAAGCGCCTCGCCGGTGCGATGAGCCTGCGTCCCTCGGCCAGCGAGCGAAGCTCCGAGGCGGCGATCGCCTGCAGCAGGAGGTTCCCGGTCGCCGTGGCCTCGACCGGTCCCGCCAGCACCGGGCGGCCCGACGCGTCGGCCGTCGCCTGGTTCAGGTAGTCGTTTCGGCAGCCACCGCCCACGACGTGGATCCCGGGCACTCGCTCGCCCGCGAGCGACTCGATCGTCCCGACCACCGAGGCGTAGCGCAGGGCCAGCGAGTCGAGGATCACGCGGGTGAGCGGCGCGGGCTCGTCCGGGACCGACTGCCCCGTCGCCGCGAGTGCTTCGTGGATCTCGGCGGTCATGCTTTCCGGGTTGAAGAAGCGCGGGTCGTCCGGAAACACGACGCCCGCTGAGTGCTCGCGCGCCGCGGCGGCCTGAAGCAACTCGGCGAGGTCGCTCGGCCGGCCCTCGCTCTCCCACTCGCGCCGGCACGACTCGAGGATCCACAGGCCCATCACGTTCTTGAGGAAACGGATCGTGCCGAAAGCGCCGCCCTCGTTCGTGAAGTTCGCGCGTCCCACCGCCTCGCCCAGCAGCGGCGCGTCGCGCTCGACGCCCACGAGCGACCATGTCCCCGAGGAGATGTAGGCCCAGCCCGGCTCGAGCGGCGTTCCCGCGACGGCGCTCGCGGTGTCGTGGGTCGCCGGGGCCGTGACCCGGATCGGGCCTGTCCCCAGCTCGCGCTGCAGGCGCTCGTCGAGCTCGCCGAGCGGCGTCCCGGGCGGCACGAGCTCGGGCATCAGCTCCCGCGGCAGGCCGAGCCGCTCGAAGAGATCGTCGGCCCACACGCGGGTGCGCACGTCCAGGAGCTGCGTGGTCGAGGCGTTCGTGTACTCGCCCACGGTCGAGCCGCACAGGGCGTGGTGGACGAGGTCGGGGATCATCAGCAGGCGGTGCGCTCGCGGCGGCAGCCCCTCGCGGACGTGCGCGTGAAGCTGGAAGAGCGTGTTGAACTGAAGGAACTGGATCCCCGTCCGCTCGAAGATCTCGTGCTTCGGCACCTCGCGCAGCAGGCGCTCCACGGCGCCGTCCGTGCGGTGGTCCCGGTAGGAGATCGGGTCCTCCAGCATTCGGCCCGTGTCGTCGACGAGCCCGTAGTCCACCGCCCACGAGCAGACGCCGAGGCTCTCGATCGGCTCGTGGGCCGCGCGCTTCGCCGCGGTCAGGCCGGCCTCGAGTCCCTCGAGGATGCGCGCGAACGGCCAGCGCAAGTGGCCGTCGCTCGCCGCGGGTGCGTAGTGGAAGCGGTGGACCTCGGTCAGCTCGAGCCCTGTCTCGGAAACGCTTCCGAGCATCGCCCGGCCGCTGCCGGCGCCGAGGTCAAATGCCAGGTGATGAGGTGAGGGACGCCCCAATTCGAGACCTGACCCCTTCAGACGATGCCGGCACCCTGGCGCACGCTCGCGGGTCGCTCGCTCGCCTTGTGCCCGCGGTAGCCGCTCGCGCGGTAGGCGGCCACCGGGTCGACGGCGCCCCCGGCGCGGTGGCGAGCCATCGCCAGGATCGGTCCGACGTCGGTGGTGAAGGCCTGCTTCAGCAGCTGGAGCGCCGTGATCGCGTCGTTTCTCTCCTGCGCCTCGGCGAGCGCCGCGCGATCCACGAGGTGCGCCTGCAGGTAAGCCCGCACCAGCTCGACGGCGCTCGTCATCAGCGACTCGACCGGGTCGGTCACGTTGTGCGACTGGTCGAGCATGTAGGCGGGGTCGAAGCCCGGGACCTTCTCGAGCTCGGCGTCGACGAGCTCGCCAAAGATCAGGAACAGCTGGAACGGCTTGATCGAGCCAGCGTCGAGGTCGTCGTCGCCGTACTTGCTGTCGTTGAAGTGGAAGCCGGCCAGCTTGCCGAGCTGGATCAGCCTGGCGACGATCATCTCGATGTTGACGTTCGGCGCGTGGTGGCCGAGGTCGACGAGCGAGAAGGCCTTCTCCCCGAGCTCGCGCGTGCAGTAGTAGCTGGTGCCCCAGTCGTTGAGCACGGTCGAGTAGAAGGCCGGCTCGTAGAGCTTGTGCTCGATGAACATGCGGAAGCCGTCGGGCAGCGCCCTGTAGATCGCACGCAGGCTCTCGAGGTAGCGCTCGAGCGCGCGGCGGAAGTGGACCTGGCCCGGGAAGTTCCCGCCGTCGCCGATCCAGACCGTGTGCGAGCGCGCCCCAAGCTTCACTCCGAGCTCGAGGCAGTGGACGTTGTGCTCGACCGCCTGGCGCCTGACCGCGGGGTCGGCGTGGGTCAGGCTGCCGAACTTGTACGACAGCTTCTGGCCGGGCTGGTCCTGGAACGTGTTGGAGTTCACCCCGTCGAAGAAGAGCCCGCGCGCCGCCGCGTACGCCTTGAGCTCGGCGGGGCTCTCGGGCTCGTCCCACGGGATGTGGAGCGAGATGCCGGGCGTGACGCGCACCAGGCGCTGGATCGCCTCGCAGTCGTCGAGCTTCTCGAAGACGCTGCGCGGCTCGCCCGGCCCCGCGAAGCGCGCGAAGCGCGTGCCGCCGGTGCCGACTCCCCAGGAGGGCACGGCCACCCGGAAGGTGATCGCCCGCTCGGTGAGCCGCTCGACGTCCACCCCGCCCCGCCGGAGCCGCCGGCCGAGGTGCGCGTAGTCCTCGTGCAGCCAGTCGAGGGCCTGTCGGTTGTGCTCGTCC
>DATEUE010000267.1:0-5058 GCA_035283305.1 Vicinamibacteria bacterium
CCCGCCCCCCCGAGCCCCCCGGAGCATCATCCCGCCCCCCCGAGCCCCCGGGGCATTACTCATCGTCGTCGCCGAAGAAGAACAGGTGCGCGCAGCGCTGGCTGCAGAAGGTCCGACCGTACTCGCGCCGCCCGCAGTCCAGGCAGACCCACTTGAAGCAGATGGGGCACTTCTGCAGCGACGCCTCTTCCTCGTTTTTCTGGCAGTTGACGCAGATCGTAGGCACGGATGCGGACGAAAGTATAGCATCCGGCCCTGGGCCGGGCCGGTTTCGTAGTATGCTGCCGGGTCCCGGAGGCGGTCCTGCCTCCCGGCCACCCGTGGCGGTGTAGCTCAGTTGGTTAGAGCACGCGGCTCATATCCGCGGCGTCCGGGGTTCGAATCCCTGCACCGCCACCAACCTGCGCCTCGCGGAGGCCCGATCGCATGAGGATGCCGTTCCTGGTCGCGGCCGTCGATCGGGCCCTGCATCACACCGGTCCGCCCGCGCCTGGCGCGGCGCTGGTGCTCGGACTCTCGGGCGGCGCCGACTCGGTCGCGCTGGCGGACGTGCTCGCTTCGCTCCAGCGCCGCCGAGGCTTCCGGCTGGTGGCCGCGCATCTCGATCACGGCCTGCGCCCGGACTCGGCCGACGACGCGGCCTTCTGTCACGCCTTCTGCGCGACGCTCGGCATTCCCTTCCGGGGCGGCAGCGCGCCGGTGCGCGCCCGTGCGGGCCGCGAGAAAGGCGGGCTCGAGCAAGCCGCGCGTCTCGAGCGGTACTCGTTCCTGCGCCGGGTGAAGGACGACGAAGGCGCCACGCTGATCGCGGTCGCGCACACGCGAGACGACCAGGCCGAGACACTGCTGCTGCGCCTGCTGCGGGGCGCCGGCGCGAGCGGTCTCGCCGGGATGCGCCCGCGCAGTGGCGACCTCCTACGGCCGTTGCTCGACGTCTCGCGCGCCAGGGTCCTCGAGTACTTGCACTCCCGGGGTCTCGCGTGGCGCGAGGATCCCTCGAACGCCGATCCGGTCCACCTGCGGAACCGCGTGCGCCACGAGCTGCTTCCGTACCTCGAGCAGCGCTTCAACCCGCGCGTCCGCGAGGCCCTTGCCCGGACCGCCGCGCTCCTCGCCGACGAGGCCGCCTACCTCGGGACGCAAGCGGACGGGCTCGTCGCGAGCATCGGCAGCCGCGACGGCGACGCTCTCGTCCTGGATCGCCGGCGGTTGGCCGCGGCGCCAGCGGCCGTGGCCCGCGCGGCGGTCAGGCTCGCCTTCCAGCGGACGGGTGGGCTCGCCGGGATCGACCGTGGACACGTCGACCGGTTGCTGCAGGTCGCGGGCTCGACGGCGCCCGCCGGCCGGCGGCTCCTGTTTCCCGGCGGCCGAGAAGCCCGCTTCACTCACCGCCAGCTGCGGCTCGAAAAGCGTGCCACCTTGGCCCCGAAAGCCGTATCATCGTCCCGGATCGACCGATGAGGGACAAGATCTCCGTGCTGTACACGGAGGAGCGGATCGCCCAGCGCGTGGCCGAGCTGGGCGCGGAGATTACCAAGGCCTTCGAAGGACGGGAGATCTGCGTCCTCGGCCTGATGAAGGGCAGCCTGGTCTTCATGTCCGACCTGATCCGCAAGATCCCCCTCGACCTGACCGTCCACCTGGTCCGAGTCACGTCCCACCGCGAGCAGGCCAAAGGCAGCGTCCATACCGAGATCGTCTACTCGACCGCGGTGCCGCTCGCCGACCGCGACGTCCTGCTGGTGGACGACATCGTGGACACCGGGATCACCCTCAGCTACCTGCTCGGGCACATCCACGAGCACGGTCCTCGCAGCCTCAAGGTCTGCACGCTCATCGACAAGCCCGAGGCGCGCAAGATCGACATTCACCCCGACTGGACAGCTTTTCCCGTGCACGAGCCGCTCGCCGACCAGTTCATGGTGGGCTACGGGCTCGACTGGATGGAGCGCTTCCGGGGCCTGCCCTACATCGGCACGATCCCCCGGCCCGCTCGCACCGGGCAGCCGCAGGAGTAAGCTAGGATTGTAGATTCCCTCCGGCCCGGCCGGGGGGAGTGGGGCGGTCGGGGCACCGTCCGGAGGCAGATCTCGTGAACGCCACGTTCAAGACCGTGATGCTGTGGATGTCGCTGCTGGTCGTCGTGTTCCTGGCCTGGCATTTCGCCCAGTTCCAGAAGCGCGAGACGCCGATGAAGTTCAGCGAGTTCATGGCCCAGGTCGAGGCCGGGCAGGTGCAGGACGTCACCATCACCGGCAACGAGATCAAGGGTCACACCGTGAGCCGCGAGGCGTTCCGCACCTTCGCCCCGCTCGGCTACGACAAGCTCACGGACCGCCTGCTGGCCAAGAGCGTCGTCGTCACCTACCAGCCCGACACGACGCCGACGTGGGCCAACATGCTGATCTCGTGGGCGCCGTTCCTGCTGCTGATCGGCTTCTGGGTCTTCTTCATGCGCCAGATGCAGAGCGGCGGCAACAAGGCGCTCTCCTTCGGCAAGTCGAAGGCGAAGCTGCTCGCGAGCCAGCAGAAGAAGGCGACCTTCAAGGACGTAGCCGGCGTCGACGAGGCGAAGGAAGAGCTGCAGGAGATCATCGAGTTCCTGCGCGAGCCGCAGAAGTTCCAGAAGCTCGGCGGTCGCATCCCCAAGGGCGTGCTGCTGATGGGCCCCCCGGGATCGGGCAAGACGCTGCTCGCGCGCGCGATCGCCGGCGAGGCGAACGTGCCGTTCTTCTCGATCTCCGGCTCCGACTTCGTCGAGATGTTCGTGGGCGTGGGCGCTTCGCGGGTGCGCGACCTCTTCGAGCAGGGCAAGAAGAACGCCCCCTGCATCATCTTCATCGACGAGATCGACGCGGTGGGCCGCCACCGCGGCGCGGGCTTGGGCGGCGGGCACGACGAGCGCGAGCAGACGCTCAACGCCCTCCTCGTCGAGATGGACGGCTTCGAGTCGAACGACGGCGTCATCCTGATCGCGGCCACCAACCGGCCCGACGTGCTCGACCCGGCGCTGCTGCGGCCCGGCCGCTTCGATCGGCGCGTGGTCGTCTCGCGGCCCGACGTGCGCGGGCGCGAAGGCATCCTCCAGGTCCACACCCGCAAGATCCCGCTCGCCGAGGACGTCGACCTCTCGGTGCTCGCGCGCGCGACGCCGGGCTTCTCGGGCGCCGACCTCGCCAACCTGGTGAACGAGGCCGCGCTGATGGCCGCGCGCTACAGCCAGAAGTTCGTCTCGATGAAGGACTTCGAGTCCTCGAAGGACAAGGTGCTGATGGGCGCCGAGCGCAAGAGCATGATCATCACGGACGAGGAGAAGAAGATCACCGCTTACCACGAGGCGGGCCACGCCCTGCTCGCGGCGCTCGTGCCGCACTCGGACCCGCTGCACAAGGTGACGATCATTCCGCGCGGCATGGCGCTCGGGCTCACCCAGCAGCTGCCGAGCGAGGAGAAGCACAACTGGTCGAAGGAGCAGCTCGAGGCGAGGATCGCCGTCTGCATGGGCGGCCGCATCGCCGAAGAGGCCACCTTCCAGCAGATCACGACCGGGGCGCAGAACGACATCGAGCAGGCGACCGAGATGGCGCGCAAGATGGTCTGCGAGTGGGGCATGAGCGAGGCGCTCGGCCCGCTCACCTACGGCAAGAAGGAGGAGGCCATCTTCCTGGGCAAGGAGTTCAACCGGCACCAGGACTACTCTGAGGCGACCGCGCTCAGGATCGACTCGGAGATCAAGCGCATCGTGACCGAGCAGTACGAGCGCGCGACGAAGATGCTCACCGAGCAGCGGCCGGTGCTGGTGCGCATCGCCGAGGCGCTGCTCGAGCACGAGGTGCTCGACGCGCCGCAGCTCAAGCAGCTCATCGCCGGCGAGCCGCTCGTGGTGAAGGCGCCCACGCCCCCGGCGCCGGCGCCGGCCCGCGAGCCGCGCGCACCGGAGGAGAGCCGCCCGGCCGCGATCCTCCCACCGCCCGTGGCGGATCCGCGGCCCACGTCTTAGGGCCGCCGCGGAGGGGTGCGACCTTGAGCACGGGGCGCCGCCTTTACCGCATCCCGCTTCGGGGCGTCCCCGTGGTGCTGGGCGAGCGCACGCTCGTCATGGGCATCCTCAACGTCACGCCCGACTCGTTCGCCGGCGGCGTCGCCACGGGCGAGGACGCCGCCGTCGCTCACGGCCTGCGCCTGTTCGAGGACGGGGCCGACTGGGTGGACGTGGGCGGGGAGTCGACGCGCCCGGGTGCCGAGCCCGTGACCGCCGCGGAGGAGCTGCGCCGCGTCGTGCCGGTGGTCGAAGCGCTGCGGCGCCGTGGCGCCGGCCCGATCTCGGTGGACACGACGAAGGCCGAGGTGGCGCGGGCCGCCCTCGACGCCGGCGCCGACATCGTGAACGACGTGAGCGGCTTCGGGTACGATCCCGCGATGGCGGCGCTCGTGGCTTCGCGCGGCGTGCCGGCGGTGCTGATGCACCTGCGCGGCGGCTTCGCGGCGATCCACCGCGCGCCGGCGTATCGCGACGTGATGGCGGAGGTCGCGAGCGAGCTCCAGGCGGCCCTCGCGCGCGCCGAGCGCGCGGGCGTGCCGCGCGAGCACACGCTCGTCGACCCCGGCATCGGCTTCTCGAAGGACGCCGCCCACAGCCTCGAGACGCTGCGGCGGCTCCCCGAGCTCGTGGCACTCGATCGCCCGATCCTGGTCGGGCCCTCGCGCAAGAGCTTCATCGGACGCGTGCTCGACCTGCCGGTCGAGAAGCGGCTGATGGGCACGGCGGCGGCGGTCGCCTCGTGCGTGATGCTCGGGGCCCACGTGGTGCGCGTGCACGACGTGCGCGAGATGGTCGAGGTGGTGCGCGTGTGCGACGCGATCCAGGGCTGTCCGCCCGGGAGGGCCGCGTGATCCTCGAGCGGCTCGCGTCCTTCTTCACCGGGACCGAGTTCGCCTGGTGGGACCTCGTCGACATCGTGATCGTGGCGTTCCTGGTCTACGAGCTGCTGCGCTTCCTGCGCGGCACGCACGCGGTGCAGATCGCCCTCGGCGGCGTCGTGCTGGTGCTGCTCTACT
>DATEUE010000268.1:0-20458 GCA_035283305.1 Vicinamibacteria bacterium
CCGATGAGACCGGCGATCAGCACCCACACCGCCAGGTCGGTGACGCGGGACGCGTCGAGCCCGGCGCGGCGCGCCTGGCGCGAGGCGACCCAGAGCCCCACCAGGAACGCGATCGCGAGCAGGAAGCCGTAGGTGTGCAAGGTGAAGGGGCCGAGCGATCGACTCATCACCTCGAACGCGGGCACCGTCAGCAGGCGTGGGAACATGTCAATCGGTCCTCCCGGCGGGCGTCGCCGTGTCGATGGCCGCGGACCCCTGCGGCTCCGCCTCGGGCGAGCTCAGGATCTCGATCACGAGCAGGGCGACGCCGACCGTGATCGCCGAATCGGCGACGTTGAAGTCCGGCCACTGGTATTCGCGCCAGTAGACGTGGACGAAATCCACCACGTAGCCGAGCCTCAGGCGGTCTATGACGTTGCCGATGGCGCCTCCCAGCACCAGCGCCAGCGCGAGTCGCGGCAGGCGCGCCGTGGGCGGCAGGCGCACGAAGTACGTGGCGATCGCAGCGAGGGCCGTGAGGCTCAGCACGGACAGCAGCAGCGACTGGTACGGCAGGTTCCAGTCCGACAGCAGCCCGAACGCCGCGCCGTGATTGCGCACGTGGCTCAGGCTCGCCAGTCCGTCGACGAGCGGGACGTAGTCGTGGAGCCCGATGGAGCGGACCACCAGGGCCTTCGTGAGCTGGTCGAGGCCCACGACGGCCGCGATCAGCAGCAGGTAGGGCAGGCCTCGTTTCACAGTTGCCTCAGGACCTCATCGCAGCGCTCGCAGACGCCCGCGTGTGCTGCCAGCGAGCCGACGCGCGCCGACCAGGTCCAGCAGCGCTCGCACTTGCGGCCGGCGGCGTGCTGGACCCTCACCTGGAGCGGGCCGTCGCCGGCTTCGAGTCCGACCGCGCTCACGATGAACAGGTTGGCGAGGTTTCCCGGGAAGACGCTCGAGCGCGCGTCGTGGGCGCGCAGCGCGGCGATCGTCGCCTCGGGGGCGCGCACCACCACCGCCGCCTCGAGGCTCGCCGCGATCTGCTTGGAGGCGCGCGCGGCCTCGAGCGCCTTCGTCACCTCGGCCCGCACGTCGAGCAGCACGCTCCAGCGCTCGAGCCGCGCCGCGTCGGCCGTCTCGCGGCCCGGGAAGAGAGCGAGGTGCACGGACGACTCGGCGTGGCCCGCAAGCGCCTCCCAGGCCTCGTCGCTGGTGAAGGGCAGCACCGGCGCCAGCAGCAGCGACAGGTCACGGGCCAGCCGATGCAGCACGGTCTGCGCCGAGCGGCGCCGCGGTGAAACGGTGCCGTCGCAGTAGAGGCGGTCCTTGAGCACGTCGAGGTAGAAGGCCGAGAGGTCGGCGGCCGCGTACTGGACCAGCTGGTGGTAGACGACGTGGAACTCGAAGCTCTCGTAGGCCTCGAGCACGCGCGCCACGACCTGCCGGTGGCGCTCGAGCGCGTAGCGGTCGAGCTCGTCGAGCGCGTCCTCCGCCACCGAGTCCTTCGCGGGGTCGAAGTCGCCGAGGTTCGACAGCAGATAGCGGATCGTGTTGCGGACCTTGCGGTAGGCCTCGGCCACGCGCCGGATCATGTCGTCGGAGATCCGCATGTCCTCGCGGTAGTCGACCATGATCGTCCACAGTCGCAGGATCTCGGCCCCGTTGTTCGCGATCATCTTGTGCGTGTCGACGTCGTTACCGAGGCTCTTCGAGATCTTGCGCCCCTCGCCGTCGACCGCGAAGCCGTGCGTGACGACCTGGTTGTAGGGGGCGCGCCCGCGCGTGGCCACGCCGATCAGGAGCGACGAATGGAACCAGCCGCGGTGCTGGTCGCTGCCCTCGAGGTAGACGTCGCAGGGCCAGGGCAGGTCGGGGCGCGTGCCCAGCACCACCGCCGCCGAGGAGCCGGAATCGAACCAGACGTCGAGGATGTCGCGCTCCTTCTCGAACTCGGTGGCGGAGCAGTCGGGGCAGGCGAATCCCGCGGGCAGGAGATCCTTCGCCTCGCGCGTGAACCAGGCGTCGGCGCTCTCCTGCTCGAAGACACCCGCCACGTGGCGGAGCAGGTCGGGCCGCAGCAGCGCCTTGCCGCAACCCTTGCAGTAAAAGGCCGGGATCGGCACGCCCCACAGGCGCTGGCGCGAGATGCACCAGTCGGGGCGACTCGCGATCATGTTGTGGATGCGCTCCTCGCCCCAGCCGGGCAGCCAGCGCGTGGCGGCGATCGCGGCGAGCGCCTGCTCGCGCAGCGTCGGGCGGCCCTCGTCGAGGGCGATGAACCACTGCTCGGTCGCGCGGAAGATGATCGGGTGCTTGCAGCGCCAGCACACCGGGTAGGAGTGCTTGTCCTTGCCCGCCTGGACGAGGGCGCCCTTCTCGCGCAGCAGCTCGATGACGAGCGGGTTCGCGTCCCACACGCGCTGGCCCGCGAAGCGCTCGACCTCGGGCAGGAAGCGGCCGCCCTCGTCGACCGGGCAGTAGATGTCGAGCCCGTAGCGGACGCCCGTGAGGTAGTCGTCCCAGCCGTGGCCGGGCGCCGTGTGGACGACGCCGGTGCCGGTGTCGAGCGTCACGTAGTCGGCCAGCACGCCGGGCGAGTCCCGGTCGATCCAGGGATGCCGGAACTTGACGTGCTCGAGCGCAGCACCCTTCACTTCGGCGAGCGGCGCCCCGAGCGTCAGGCCGAAGCGCTTTGCCGCGGCCTCGCCGAGCGCCTTCGCGACGAGCAGCACCTCGTCGCGGCCCTCGACCGGGAAGAACGCGTAGTCGGCCTCGGGATGGAAGGCTAGAGCCAGGTTGGCGGGCAAAGTCCAGGGTGTCGTGGTCCAGGCAACGGCGAAGACATTACGCCCGGCGAGGGCGGGGTGCCGCGCGCCGAGGCGCTGGGCCTCGCCCGCCGCGAGCGGGAAGCGCACGTCGATCTGCGGGCTCTCGTGGTTCTCGTCGTACTCGACCTCAGCCTCGGCGAGCGCGGTGCGGCACGAGATGCACCAGTGCACCGACTTCTTGGCCTTGTAGACGAGCCCCTTCTCCGCGAAGATCGCGAGCTGCCGCACGATCGTGGCCTGGTAGCCCGGTGCCATCGTGAGATAGGGGTCTTCCCACTCGCCCATGACGCCGAGCCGCTCGAACTCCTCGCGCTGGATGCGCATGAACTTGTCGGCATAGGCCCGGCACGCCTGGCGGAAGGCGATCGGCGGCATCTCGCGCTTCTTCGGCCCCAGGTCGCGCTCGACCTTGAGCTCGATCGGCAGGCCGTGGCAATCCCAGCCCGGGCGGTAGGGCGCGTCGTGGCCCGCCATCGAGCGGCTGCGCACGACCACGTCCTTGAGCACCTTGTTGAGCGTCGTCCCGATGTGGATGTGCCCGTTGGCATAGGGCGGCCCGTCGTGCAGCACGAAGCTCGGCCGGCCGGCACGGGCCTTGCGGAGCTGCCCGTAGAGGTCCACTTCCTTCCAGCGCGCGAGCCGGCGCGGCTCCGCCTGCGGCAGGTTCGCCTTCATCGGGAAGTCGGTCTTCGGGAGGTTGAGGGTAGTCCGCAGGTCGGACTCGGTCATTCCAGCCATGGGCCCCGAGGCATGAAGAGCCAAGGTAGCATGTGCGTTACAATCCTCGCAAGCTGCGGCGGGGCCAGCACATGGATGCGATGCGAAAGCGGATGAGGACGTGGGGACTGCTGCTGGCGCTGGCGCTGCCGATGAGCGCCTGCGGCAGCGAAGGCGAGGAGTGCGATCGCTGCTCGAGCGACAACGACTGCACGGGCGGGCTTGTCTGCTCCAGCTTCTCCGACGGCAGTCAGCGCTGCGGGACCGGAACGGGGACGGAATGCCGGGTCCGCTGAGCGCCTAGTCGCCGCCCGGGGCGTCGGCCGGGGCGTCGCCGCGTCCGGGCGCGGGCGCCGGGTCGGAGGCGGGCAGCAGCAGCCATACGAGGGCGCCGGCCGCGATCCCCGCGAGCAGGGTGAACGCCGGCCAGATCACGAGCTGGGGCAGGAGCGTCAGCCAGAAGAGCTGCTCCCAGCTCCCGGGCGCGAACACCCACGTCCCCGCCTTGAAGGCCACCTCGACTTCGGTGAGCGGCGAGACGTCGTAGTGGGTGCCGGCCGCGAGACGGGTGGCCACGACGCCCACGAGCGCCACGAAGCCGCGGACCAGGAAGGCGTAGCGCAGCAGCGCCTGCAGCAGCGTGTTCGGCCCGCCGCCCTCCGGCCGCAGCGCGAGCGCGAGGTAGACACCCGCGACCGGTGCGAGCCAGGTCACGCCCACCGCATCGACGAGGAGCGAGGGCGCTGCGCTCTTCTCGAGCAGCAAGCGCACGACCGTCACCAGCCAGGCCACCGCCACCGAGCTCAGCAGCGGCCGGGGCTGTAGCCAGCGCGCGAGCGGGTCACTGAGAATGAGGCCCGCGAAGCCGAGCAGCAGGCAGAAGCCCGTGAGCACGTAGTAGTAGAGGCTCGCCGAGGCGGAGGCCCGTGCCGTGAGCGTGGCAGGACCCACCAGGACCAGCGACGTGAGCGCCGACTCGCGCAAGCCCTCCGAGCGCAAAGCCGCCACCAGGAAGCCGAGGCCGGCGAGGCTGGTGGCGATCGAAAGCCGTCGTCTGTGAGTCGCCGGCAGGCGCGGCCACCAGTGCATGGGCACCGCGAGCGCCAGCGCGAGAGCGACCGTGAGCAGGAGGGAGGTCACGGGGGGTGAAGGGTATCATGGCCGCGTGAACGACGAGCGGGATGGGCTCGCCCGCGAAGCCGAAGACGCCTCGCGCGGCAGCGCCGTCAAGCTCGCCGCCGAGGTGCTGTCGCGCCTGCTCGGCCTCGCGACGACCCTGCTGCTGATCCGGGGGCTCGGGCCGTCCGACTTCGGCGCGTTTGGAAAGCTGTCGCTGTTCGCGCTCCTGCTCGCGGAGCTCGGCGAACTCGGGCTGCAGACGCTCGCCTCGCGGGCCCTGGTGGCGGGGGCGCTCTCGCTCGGTGCGCTGGTGCGGGCGCGGCTCGTGCTCGTCGCGTGCGTGGGGGGCGCGGCGATCGCCTCGGTCGGGCTCGCGCCGGTGCTGTCGCCGCTCGTGCTCTGGTTCGTGCTCTCGGGCTGGGGCGAGTTCCTCGGCGTGGCGCTGCGCTGCCGGGGGCGGCGGGTCGCCGAGGCGATCCTGCTGCTGTGCCTGCGCGCGTTCGGGCTGGTTGCGGCCGCACTGGTGCTCGCCGCGGCAGGCGGGCTCGAGGCGCTCGCCTGGTCGCTCGCGGCCTCGACGGCGCCGGCGCTGCTGCTCGGGGCCGTCCTGCTGCGCCGGACGAATGCTGGCGACGGCGCGGCCGGCGCCGACTCCGGCGTCGGGCAGGTGATGCGCGAAGCGCTGCCGCTCGCGATCCACGGCGGCCTGGTGCTGCTCAGCCCGCGGGTCGAGTTCCTGGTGCTGTCGCTGCTGCGTGGCGATCGGGAGACGGGCCTGTTCCTGGCGGCGCTGCGCGTGTACGAGTTCCTGAACGTCGTGCCGGCCGCGGTGGCCGCCGGGGCGATGCCCGGCCTGACGCGGGAGGCGGTCCGCGGCCACGGGCCGGTGCGCTCGCGCAGCGCCTGGACGCTCGCGTTCCTGGCTGCGCCGGCCGCCGTCGGGCTCGGCCTCGTGGCCCCGGCGGTGGCCCGGCTGCTGCTCGGCGAGGGGCACGACGCCGGAGCCTACGCGGGCACGGCGGCGCCGCTGCGGCTGCTGTCGCTCGCAGTGCCGGCGCTGTTCATGAACGGCCTGCTGCTGAGCGCGCTGGTGGCGGTGGGCCGCGCCGCCTGGCTGCCCCGGCTGACCGCCGCCCGCGTGCTGGCGGCGTTCGCGATGGCGGTGCCGCTCGTGAGCGCGACGGGCGGGCTGGGCGCCGCCCTCGGAATCACGATGGCCGAGTGGCTGCTGCTGCTGCTCGCCGCGCGCGCCTGCCGCGCCGCAGCGTTCGCCGTCGAGCTCGGCCGCCCGCTCGCGTGGGCGCTCGTGGCGACGCTCCCGATGGCGCTCGCCGTGTTCCCCGTGCGCGACGACCTGTGGCTGGCGCTGCCCGTCGGCGCGGCGCTGCAGCTCGGGGCCGTTGCGCTCGCGCGAAAGATCGCCTCGGGGAGGAAGAGCGCGGGCGATCTCCGGTATCCTTGAGGCCTCCCAGGAGGTGATCCACGCTTTCGGCCCGCGGCGCGGCACGGCGCCAGCCCGTCGTCCTGTATCAGCCTCGGGACGGAGGCTCGGCGATGCCGCTCGGCCTACTGGCGCTCGGGTCCTGGCTGGAGGGCCGTCACGTGGTGATCGTCGACGGCCGCTTCGAGCTGGCGCCGGAGGCGCGCGTCGTGGAGCTGGCCAGGAGCGCGCTGCTCCTCGGGGTGAGTGTGCGGACCGGCGAGCCGCTGCGCGAGGCGCTGGGCGTCAGCCAGGCCGCACGCGCGGCGAGCCCGCGGCTGCCGGTGGTCTGGGGCGGCCCGCACGTGCTGGTCGACCCGGAATCGTGCTTTGCCAGCGGAGTCGTGGACGGCTGCGTGCCCGGCGCTGGCGAGGAGCCGCTGCAGGCTGCCGTCGCCGCGCTTCGCTCGGAGCGGCCGCTCGCGTCGGCCCCGGGCCTGCGGGTGGAGGGTGGCGGCGAGGCCATGGCGCCCGCGGCGCCGCCGACGCGGTTGTGGCCGCGCGCCGACTACTCGCTGCTCGACGTGGAGCGCTACTTCGAGGAGCGCGGCGCGCGGCGCCTCGACTACTGCTCGAGCCGCGGCAGGCGTGACGCTCCCGACTGGCTGGGCCTGCGCCCCGAGCGCGTGGTGGGCGAGGTGCTGGAGCTCGGCGAGCGCTACCGGGCGAGCGAGCTCTGCTTCCAGGACGAGGACTTCTTCGCCGACCCGGGCCGCGTCGAGGCCATAGCCGGTGGGCTGATCGACGCCGGCGCGCCGCTCGGCTGGCGCGCGGAGGGGTGGCCCGGGGACGTGCTCGAGGCGGGACCCGCGGGCCTGCGGCGGCTCGCGGATAGCGGCTGCCTCGGGCTGCAGCTCC
The DNA here is from genome assembly GCA_035283305.1 of Vicinamibacteria bacterium. Taxonomy (GTDB): domain Bacteria; phylum Acidobacteriota; class Vicinamibacteria; order Fen-336; family Fen-336; genus DATBSL01. Next base: position 6,985 of record DATEUE010000268.1, read on the forward strand.
TCGTGGCGGGTGTCGCGCGCGAGCGGCTGCTCGAGACGGCGGCGCGCCTGCGCGGCGCCGGGCTCGGCGGGCGCTTCGTGTTCGAGGTAGGCGAAGCGGACGGCCCCGGCGAGCTGGCGGCGGCGGTGTCGGCCGCGCGCGCCTTGTGCGCGATGGATAGCCGTTTCCTGACACCGATCCGGCAGCGACGGCCTTCGGCGGCCGAGACCGGGCCGGGCCGTTCGCTCGAGGCCTGGGCGACGTTCGACAGCACGCCCTGGAGGGACGCCGGGACGGAGCGGCGGCTGGCGCGCGTCGCGTTCTACTTCGCCGAGGCGCAGCGGCCGCCCGGGCGGCGCCTCGGCAAGCATCTGCTGCGCGTGCTGTCGCTGCTGCGCGTGCGGCTCGGCTTCTTCGCGCTCGACCTCGAGCGGGTCGCGGTCGAGCTCGCCGCGCTCGTGCGGACGGGACGCACCCGGCCCGCGCCCGGCGACTGAGGCGGAGCCGCGCTATAATCCGGAGCCCTGAGATGGCACAGGTACTGAGCGAGCTGCAGGAAATCCTTCAGGCGATGGCCGCCCAGAAGGACAAGATCAAGGATCGCCGCGAGCTGCTGCTCGACATGGGGGAGCGGGTCGTGAAGGTCGTCAGCCAGCAGTTCGCCTGCAAGCAGGAGGAGGTCGCGGTCCTGCTGCTCTCGGTCGACGGCAAGCACCTGCGCTTCATCGCGCCGCGCCGCTTCGCCGAGCTCGGCTCGATCCCGACCACGAAGCGCGATTCGATCGCCGTGGGCGTGCTGGCGAAGCGCTCGGGCGAGGTCATCAACAACGTGCCGATGGTGAAGCACGTGACCTTCTTCGAGAGCATCAAGCTGCGCGACAAGCCGAGCCCGATCCAGAAGATGGTCTCGACACCGCTCGTGGTTCACGGTCACCCGGTGGGGGTCGCCGAGATCAGTCGCAAGGGCGAGACGGTGCGCGACGCCGGGCCCGACTTCACGCCGGCCGACCTCAAGAAGGCGCAGGAGCTGTTCGACGGGATAGCGCCCTACCTCGCCGAGGCCCGCCCCGCGGACTACTGAGCGCTGCTCTAGTCGGGCAGCTGGACCTTGCCTGAGTCGTCCACGAAGAAGGCCCTGCCGACGGGAGCCTGCGGAATGGCCTCGGCGTGATAGCCGTCGGACTCCACTGTCACGCGGAAAGCGTACTGCTTGCGCTTGAAGCCGTTGGCGTCGAAAGCCACGTCGAGCACGAGCAGGCCCGCGTCGGCCAGCTCGCGCAGCGTTCCGTAGCGGCCGTTCCTGCGATGGAAGGCTCCCTGGACCGAGTTGAGGTAGAGCAGCGTCACCACTGCCGGCCGCTCCGGCAGCGTGACGCCGCGCGGCACGTTGCCACGGGTGGCGAAGCGCCTCTGGGTCCCGAAGCCGCTCGTCCCGCCCTGGCTGTAGCTCCGCCCTGCGGCGGCGCCCGCGGCGCGGCCGTCGCCCTCGTCGCCCGGTAGCTCGTCGAGGTGCGCGAACTCGGCCTCGGCCGGCTCTGGCTGCGGCGGCGGAGCCGCGGCCGCGGACCGCGTCGTGGGCGGCGGACCCGCGACGGGGGGCCGGGCGGGCGCGGGCGTCGCGACCGCGACGGGCACGGCCTCGGCGGGCTGTGCACCAGGGTCACTCGCCGGGGCCGGCTCAGTCGCCGGCAGGGGCGTCGCGTTCGCTGCGCTCGGCGCGGCAGGCTCCGGCGCCTTGCCCCGCATCAGGAAGAAGGCGCCGCCCGCGACGAGAGCCACGAGCAGGAGGCCAGCGACACCCAGGCCCATGACCAGCCCGGTGCCGCCGCCTTTCCGGCGCGGCGCGGCTGCGACGGGTTGCGCGGTGCGCGCCGGAACGCTGGGAGCCTTCTGGGGCGGCGGCAAGGGCGGCGGTGTGGTGCGGGCCGTCGCTGGAGTCAGGATCGTGGGCGCCAAGGCGGGCGCCTTCGCGGCCGTGTCCGCCGAAGCGATCGTCGGCACGGCCTGCGCCGTGGGCGGCGAGGAGATCGTCGGCACGTCGCCCGGGGGCGCGTCGGGCGGCAGGGTTGGCATCTCCCGCGCGCGGAGCGTCGGCACGTAGCCCGGCCGGGTCATCGCCAGCAGGTCGTCGGCGAGCTCGCGTCCGCTCTGGTAGCGCGTCTCGGGCGCCTTCGACAGCGCCTTGGCGATGATCCGCAGCATCTCGTCCGAGACGGTCGGGTCGAGCTCGCGCAGCGACGGCGGCTCCTCGGTGATGATCTTGAACAAGAGCGCCGTGATCGAGTCGCCGCGAAACGCCCGCTGCCCGGCGACCATCTCGTACAGGACGCAGCCGACGGAGAAGAGGTCGCTGCGGCCGTCGATCGCGCCGCCGCGCGCCTGCTCCGGGCTCATGTAGGAAGGCGTGCCGAGCAGGCTCCCGGTGACCGTCAGGTGCTCGGCCGAGTCCGCGAACTTGGCGATCCCGAAGTCCGCCACCTTCACGTGGTCGCCCGGCTCGATCATGATGTTGGCGGGCTTGATGTCGCGGTGCACGATACCGCGCTTGTGCGCTGCGTCGAGCGCCTCGGCCACCTGGACGCCGATCGCGGCGGCGCGCTCGGTCGCCATCTTCCCGGAGCGCTTGATCACCCCGTCGAGCCCCACGCCGTCGACGAACTCCATCGAGATGTAGCTCAAGCCCTCCCAGGTGCCGACGTCGTAGAGCGTCACGATGTTGGTGTGTTGCAGCTGCGCCGCGACCCGCGCCTCCTGCTTGAAGCGCTTCAGCAGGTCCTCGAGCGACGCACTCGAGGCAGCGAGGCCCTCCAGGCGGATGGTCTTGATCGCGACCATGCGCCCCAGCTCCTTGTCCTTCGCCTTGAAGACGGTGCCGAAGGCGCCGGCCCCGAGCTTCTTCTCGATCACATAGCGCCCGGCGATCTCGCTCGGGTCGCGGGCGGCAGCGGTATTGGACGCGCTCACGTCGCTCCTCTTCCTATCCGGGCGGCCAGCCCAGCAGGCGCCCGCCCAGCAGGTGCAAGTGGATGTGGTCGACGCTGTAGCCGGCGTCGTCGCCGCAGTTGAGAACCAGCCTGAAGCCCCGCTCAGCGAGACCCAGCTCCTTCGCGACGTCGCGCGCCTTTCGCACCATCGCCCCCACGAGATCGTCGTCTCCCGGGCCGAGCTCCAGCAGGTTCGTGATGTGCCGCCGCGGGACCACCAGCACGTGGGTGGGCGCCTGCGGGTTGACGTCGTGGAAGGCCAGCAGGCGATCGTCGGACGAGACGGAGCGCGCGGGGACCCGCCCGGAAACGATCTCGCAGAAGATGCAGGCCATCAGCTGGCTCGATTTTACCTCGCCCACGCCTCGGGGGGTTGAGACGGCCTGTTTCGAGCTGTCTTTGCCCTGGCGGGCGCGGGGCGCGCCCCAGACCCCCGCGGCATCGGCACTACAGCTCGAGCGGCAGCTGGGGAGCCCGCAGGCCCTTCAGCAGCTTGCGGGTGGAGGATGCGACGGCGAGCCGCGCCACCTCCTCGGGCCGTGCCCACAGGAAGCGCTCGGGGTCCTCGGGCAGCGGGGGCCGCAGCCGAGTCCTATAGCCCTCGAGCGTGATGCGGCGGTGGGTCACGGCGTGGCGCGCGCGGACCGCGAGCGGTCCCGGTACCACCCGCAGGCCGTGGCGCTCCTCCAGCTCGCGCGCGAGATCGGGCCGGCCCTGCGAGTCGAGGGAGGTCTGCGGCACCTCCCACAGGCGGTCGAGCAGGCGGCCCTGCGGGCGGCGCACGAGCAGCACGCGCCCGTCGCGCTCGACGAGCGCGGCGGCCACGGTCACGTCCACGGACGCCCGTCGCGGCCGGCCCTCGGGCAGCGCTTCGACGATCCCGAGCGCGCGGGCCTCGCAGCGCTGGCGGAGCGGGCACGCGGGACAGGCCGGCTTCCTGGGCAGGCACACGGTCGCGCCCAGCTCCATGAGCGCCTGGTTCCAGTCGCCGGGGCGCTCGGGGTCGATGAGCTCCTCCGCGCGGTTGTAGTAGGGACCGTCCTTCCGGAACTGCGGTCCCCGCAGGGCCAGCAGGCGGGCGAGCACGCGCCTGACGTTGCCGTCGACCACGGGCAGGGGCATGCCGTGCGCGATCGACAGCACGGCGCTCGCCGTGTAGAGGCCTACGCCCGGGACGCCGAGCGCGGCTTCCAGCGAGCGGGGGAACTGCCCGCCGTGGCGCTCGGCCACGTGTTGCGCCCCCCGGTGCAGGTTGCGGGCGCGATGGTAGTAGCCGAGCCCGGACCAGGCCGCGAGCACCTCCTCCTCGGGTTCCTCGGCGAGTGACTGCAGCGTGGGGAAGCGGTTCAGGAAGGCGGCGTAGTAGGGGAGCACGGTCTTGACCGTGGTCTGCTGCAGCATGACCTCGGAGACCCAGATGCGGTAGGGGTCGGAGCTCCTGCGCCACGGCAGGTCGCGGCGATGGCGGTCGTACCAGGCGAGCAGAGCCGCGCGCAGCGCGGCTCGACCGGTCTCGCCCTGTGAGCGCCGCGCCTGCGCCATCCGCGGCAGTCTACCCGACAGGCGGGCTCGCGAGGGGCCGGCGACCGCGCACCAGCCGGGCCCGGCCTGCCAGGTCGTTCGCCACCCGCACGTCTTCGAAGCCCGCGCCGGCGAAGAGGCTTGCGACCGCGTCGGCGAGCGCGGGCGCGATCTCGACCGCCAGGAAGCCCCCGGCCCGCAGCCATTGCAGCGCCTGCGGCACGAGACTGCGGTAGAGCTCGAGCGCGTCGCCCGGCGGGAAGAGCGCCATCTCGGGCTCGTGCTCGCGCACCTCCGGCTCGAGTGCCTCGCGCTCGGCCGGGTCGACGTACGGCGGGTTGCTCACCACCAGGTCGACACGTCCCTCGAGCCCGGTCACGGGCTCGAGGATCTGGCCCAGGTGGAACGCCACCCGCCCCTCGAGTGCGAGCCGCCGTGCGTTCTCGCGAGCCACCCGCAGCGCCGCCGCCGATATGTCCGTCGCGTGCACCTCCGCATCGGCTCTCTCGGAAGCGAGCGAGAGCGCGATGCAGCCGCTGCCCGTGCCGACGTCGACGACGAGGGGCCGGTCGAGCGGGCGCACCAGCTCGAGTGCCGTTTCTACCAAGAGCTCGGTCTCCGGACGCGGGATCAGGACGTCGCGCGTCACCCGGAACTCGTGCTTCCAGAACGCCTGGAGGCCCGTGAGGTGCTGCAGCGGCACCCGCTTTGCCCGCTGGGCCACGAGGTCGCGGTACTCGCGCTCGGGTCCGGCAGCGACGGCCGCAGCGGGCGAGGCGAGCAGGCTCGCCCGGTCCCATCCGAGGACGTGGCGCAGCAGAAGCTCCGCGTCCCATTCGGGAGCTGGCACGCCCTCGTGGCGAAGCTCGCGCGCGCCCTCGGCGACGAGCTCGGCGACGGTCATTGGGCGCTCACGCCTTGAGCTTCTCGGCCTGGTGGTTCGCGATCAGCCCGGCCACGATCTCGTCGAGGTCGCCGTCGAGCACCTCCTGCAGGCGGTGCAGCGTGAGGCCGATGCGGTGGTCGCTCACGCGGGCCTGCTGGAAGTTGTAGGTGCGGATCTTCTCGGAACGGTCGCCGCTGCCCACCTGGCTCTTGCGGTCGCTCGCGATCGCCTTCTGCTGCTCCTCGAGCGCCACCTCGTAGAGCCGCGAGCGCAGCACCTTCATCGCCTTCTCGCGGTTCTTGATCTGGCTCTTCTCGTCCTGGCAGGAGACCACCGTGTTCGTGGGCAGGTGGGTGATGCGCACGGCCGAGTAGGTGGTGTTGACGCTCTGGCCGCCCGGGCCCGACGAGCAGAAGGTGTCGATGCGCAGGTCCTTGGGGTCGATCTTGACGTCGACCTCTTCCGCCTCGGGCAGCACCGCGACCGTGATGGCGGAGGTGTGGATGCGGCCCGAGCCTTCGGTGACCGGCACGCGCTGGACGCGGTGGACGCCGCTCTCGTAGCGCAGCTTCGAGAACACGCGTTCGCCCTCGACCATCGCGATCACTTCCTTGAGGCCGCCCTGGCCGGTGCGGTTCTGCGAGACCACGTCCACCTTCCAGCCCTGCCGCTCGGCGTAGCGCTGGTACATGCGGAACATCTCGGCGGCGAACAGCGCCGCCTCGTCGCCGCCGGTGCCGGCGCGAATCTCCAGCAGCACGTTCTTCTCGTCGTTCGGGTCCTTGGGCACGAGCAGCAGCGGGATCTCGCCGTCGAGTGCGTCGCGCTTTGCCTCGAGCGCGCGGGCCTCTTCGTGGGCCATCTCGCGCAGCTCGGGGTCGCTCTCGGCCTTGGCCATCTCCTGGACCTTGGCGAGCTCCTGGAGCGCGTCCTTGTAGGCCCGGTAGCGCTCGACGATCGGCGAGATCTCCTTCGCCTCGCGCGCGAGCTTCTGGTAGGCGCGAGGGTCCTGCGCCACGGCGGGGTCGGACATCTGCGTCTCGACCTCGGCGAAGCGGGCCTCGATGTCCCGAAGCTTCTGGAAGGTGATCCCGTCCATACAGTGGCGCGGGAGGCCGTTCCGGCCCGGCCTCAGGCCTTGGCCGAGGCCTTCCTGGCCGACGCCTTCTTCGTGCCGGACGGCTTGGTCTCGCCGTACTTGCGGGTGAAGCGCTCGATGCGCCCCGCCGTGTCCATCAGCCGCTGCTTGCCGGTGAAGAACGGGTGGCACGCCGAGCAGATCTCGAGGTGCAGCTCCTTCTTGGTCGAGCGGGTGGTCCAGGTGGCGCCGCAGGCGCAACGGACGTTCACGACACCGTACTCGGGATGGATTCCAGCTTTCATGGGACTCCTAAGGGCGGCCCAGCACCATGGCCACAAACACTAATATTACCAGCAATGACTACCCGATGGCCATTCCGTCCAAGAAGTCCTTGTTGGCCTTGGTCTTTCCGAGCTTGTCGAGGATCAGCTCCATGGCCTCGACCTGGGAGAGTGGGGACAGCACCTTGCGCAGGATCCAGACGCGCTGCAGCTCGTCGCGGTTGAGCAGCAGCTCTTCCTTGCGCGTGCCCGACTTGTTGATGTCGACCGCCGGGTAGATGCGCCTGTCGGCCATCTTGCGGTCGAGCACGATCTCGGAGTTGCCGGTGCCCTTGAACTCCTCGAAGATCACGTCGTCCATGCGCGAGCCGGTCTCGACGAGCGCCGTGGCGATGATCGAGAGCGAGCCGCCGTCCTCGATGTTGCGCGCGGCGCCGAAGAAGCGCTTCGGCCGCTGCAGCGCGTTGGCGTCGACGCCGCCCGAGAGCACCTTGCCGGAAGAGGCACACGTCGCGTTGTAGGCGCGCGCAAGGCGCGTGATCGAGTCGAGCAGGATCACCACGTCCTTCTTGTGCTCGACCAGGCGCTTCGCCTTCTCGATCACCATCTCGGCGACCTGCACGTGGCGCGTGGGCGGCTCGTCGAAGGTAGAGGACACCACCTCGCCCTTCACCGTGCGCTGCATGTCGGTGACTTCCTCGGGCCGCTCGTCGACCAGCAGCACGATCAGGATCACCTCGGGGTGGTTGACCGCGATCGAGTTGGCGATGCTCTGCAGGATCAGCGTCTTGCCGGTGCGGGGCGCCGCCACGATCAGGCCGCGCTGGCCCTTGCCGAGCGGCGTCATCATGTCGAGCACCCGCGCCGTCATGTTCTCGTGTGTCGTCTCGAGCCGCAGCCGCTCGTGCGGGTAGAGCGGCGTCAGGTTGTCGAACAGGACCTTGTCCTTGGCGACCTCGGGCGGGTCGAAGTTGACGCCCTCGACCTTGATCAGGGCGAAGTAGCGCTCGCCCTCGCGCGGCGGCCGCACCTGGCCGCTCACCGTGTCGCCGGTGCGCAGGTCGAAGCGCCGGATCTGTGAAGGCGAGACGTAGATGTCGTCGGGCCCCGCGAGGTAGCTCGACTCGGGCGCGCGCAGGAAGCCGTAGCCGTCCGGCATGATCTCGAGCACGCCCTCCGCGAACAGCAGGCCGTTCCTCTGCGCCTGCGCGTGGAGCATGCGGAAGATCAGGTCGTGCTTCTTGGAGCCCGGCGCATTCTCGAGTCCCGCCGCGATCGCGGTGGCGGTGAGCTCGTGGATGTCCATCTCCTTGAGGGCGGAGAGAGCCAACGGCACGGGCTCGATCTCCGTCTCCGTCTGGGAATCGTCCGGCAGCTCCGGCTTGTCAGCAGCGTCCATCTGGTCCTCGTGTGGCAAGCACTCCGCCCTCCGGCGAGGGCGGTTCGAATGCGGCCCCCCGGATCGCGTTCCAAAGCTCCTCGACCCCGGTGCCGCGCTCCGCGCTCACCGGCAGCACCGTCGACGCCGTCTGGCCGATCCCGGCCTCGAGCGCAGCTACCCGGGCGCGCGCCTCGTTCTTGGAAAGGGCGTCGATCTTGTTGACGGCGAGCGCCCACGGCAGCCCGTGGTGGTCGAGCCAGGACCGAAGCGCCTCGTCCCGCTCGCCGGGCTCGTGGCGCGCGTCGACAATGAACACGCACAGCCGGAGCGCGGTGCTCCCGAGCAGGTAGGAGACCGCGATCTTCTCGAAGGTCTCGCGCACCTCGCGCGAGGCCTTGGCGTAGCCGTAGCCGGGCAGGTCCACGAGGTAGAGGTCGCCCTGCCCTCGCCCGCCCGGCTTCGGGACTCCCGTCATCCTGAAGAAGTTCACGAGCCGGGTGCGCCCCGGCGCCGAGGACACGCGCGCCAGCCCGCGCGTGCCGGCGAGCGCGTTGAGCAGCGTGCTCTTGCCGACGTTGGAGCGGCCCAGGAAGGCCACCTCCGGCAGGCGGTCCTTCGGGAACTGCGCGGGGTCCGCGGCGCTGCCGGCGAAAGCGACCTGCCGGCGGCTGCGCAGGGAACGGGCTCGGCTGTCGTGCTTCACACCAGGTTCTTGAAACAAATGCCGAGGCGCGGCTAGGCGCGCCTCAGTGAGTCATGCCGTCGGGCACCGCGCCCAGCGTGTCCGCCGCCCCCTCGACCGCCACCTGTGCGGGCGGGGCGTCCGGCGCAACGAGCGCGATCTTCAGCACCTGGTCGACGTGGTCGACGAGGTGCACCTCGAGGCCGTCGAGCACGTTCTTGGGCACGTCGGCGAGGTCTTTCTCGTTCTCGCGCGGCAGGATCGCGGTCGTCACGCCGATGCGGTGCGCGGCCAGCAGCTTCTCCTTGACGCCGCCGATCGGCAGCACCTTGCCGCGCAGCGTGATCTCGCCGGTCATCGCCACGTCGCGGCGCACCGGCACGCGCGTGAGCGCCGAGACGAGCGCCGTGCACATCGTGATCCCGGCCGAGGGCCCGTCCTTGGGGATGGCGCCCTCGGGCACGTGGATGTGGACGTCGACCTTGCGGCTGAAGTCGCGGGCGATCCCGAACTGCTCGGCGCGCGAGCGCACGAACGACATCGCCGCGTGCGCGGACTCCTGCATCACGTCGCCCAGCTTGCCGGTGAGGCGCAGAGCGCCCTTGCCGGGCATCAGCGTGACCTCGATCGGCAGGATCTCGCCGCCGACCTCGGTCCAGGCGAGCCCGGTGGCGAGCCCGATCTCGCTCGTCTCCTCCTGCTGCGTGGTGCGGTAGCGCGGGACGCCGAGGTATTCGGCCAGATTCACGGGCGTGACCGTGGCCGCGTACTCCCTGCCCTCGAGCACGACCTTGCGCGCCACCTTGCGCAGGATCGACGACATCTCGCGCTCCATGTTGCGGACACCCGCCTCGCGCGTGTAGCGGCGCACCAGCTCCCGCAGCGCTTCCTCGTCGTACGCGACGTTGCCGGGAGTGAGGCCGTGCGACTTGATCTGCTTCGGGATCAGGTGGCGCTGCGCGATCTCGATCTTCTCGTGCTCGGTGTAGCCGGGGAGGCGAATCACCTCCAGGCGGTCCTGCAGCGCCTGGGGGATCGTGTGGATCACGTTGGCGGTGGCGATGAAGAAGACCGACGACAGGTCGAACTCGACGTCCAGGTAGTGGTCGGCGAAGGTGTGGTTCTGCTCCGGGTCGAGCACCTCGAGCAGGGCGGCGGAGGGGTCGCCCCGGAAGTCCATCGACATCTTGTCGACCTCGTCGAGCAGGAACACCGGGTTGCGCGAGCCGGCCTTCTTCATCATCTGGATGATCTGGCCGGGGAAGGCGCCGATGTAGGTGCGGCGGTGGCCGCGGATCTCGGCCTCGTCGCGCACGCCGCCGAGTGATATGCGCACGAACTTGCGGTTGGTGGCGCGCGCGATCGAGCGCGCGAGCGAGGTCTTGCCGACCCCGGGCGGGCCGACGAAGCACAGGATCGGGCCCTTGGGGTTGTTCACCAGCTGGCGCACGGCCAGGAACTCGACGATGCGCTCCTTGACCTTCTCGAGGCCGTAGTGGTCCTCGTTCAGGATCTTCTCGGCGGCCGACAGGTCCTTGCGCTCGCGGGTCTTCTTGGTCCAGGGCACGGCGATCAGCCAGTCGAGGTAGTTGCGCGAGACGGTCGCCTCGGCGGACATCGGCGGCATCGACTCCAGCCGCTTCAGCTCCTGGAGCGCCTTCTCCTCGGCGTCCTTCGGCATGCGCGCCTGCTCGACCTTGCGCCGTAGCTCGTCCGTCTCGCTGGCGCGGTCGTCCTTCCTGCCGAGCTCCTTCTGGATCGCCTTCATCTTCTCGTTGAGGTAGTACTCCTTCTGCGCCCGCTCCATCTGCTTCTTGACGCGGCCCTGGATGCGGCGGTCGACGTTCAGCTTGTCGACCTCGGCCTCCAGGATCGATGCGATCCGGGTGAGCCGCTCGTGCGCCGAGACGATCTCGAGCAGGTTCTGCTTCTCCTCGACCGGCACCACGAGGTGCGACGAGATCGTGTCGGCCAGGCGGCCGGGGTCTTCGACGCGCACGGCCGCGAGCATCGCGTCGTAGTGCAGGTTGTTGGAGAGCTTCACGTACTGCTCGAAGAGCCCGATCACCTTCGAGATCAGGCTCTCGAAGCCGGTCGCCGGCTCCTCCTGAGCGGGCACGAGCTTGACCACCACGCGCAGCGCCCCACTCTCCTCGCGGTACTCGAGGGCGCGGGCGCGCTCGAGGCCTTCGACGAGGACCTTCACGTTGCCGTCGGGCAGCTTCAGGCTCTGCACGATGCTGCACACGGTGCCGACGGTGTGGATCTCCTCGGGGCCGGGGTTGTCGTGGGTGGCGTCGTGCTGCGCCGAGAGGAAGATGCGCTTGCCGCGCGCGAGCGCCTGGTCGAGCGCGCGGATCGAGCTCTTCCGGCCGATCACGAACGGGATCATCATGTGCGGGAATACCACCAGGTCCCGCATCGGCACCATCGGCAGGTTCTCGATCAGATCCGCCTTGTCACGCCCGAACATGGCCTCGCTCCGCCCACAGGACGACAGGGTGCGCCCCGCGCGGCGCTAATCCAACGGTAGCACGCGGTACGGGAGGGAGCCTAGCCCGCCTTCTCGATCAGGGCGGCGGCCTTATCCCGGTCGAGCACCATCTCGCGCGTGACCACGCACTCCCGTACCTTCCGCATCGAAGGCAGGTTGTACATGAGCTCGAGCATCAGGTCCTCGATGATCATTCTGAGCCCGCGCGCGCCGATCTTGCGCTGGATCGCGAGCTCCGCGATCGCTTCGAGCGCGTCGTCTGCAAAGCGCAGCTTGACGTTCTCGTACTCGAACAGGCGCTGGTACTGGCGCGTGATCGCGTTCTTGGGCTGGGTGAGGATCTCGACGAGCGCGGCCTGGCCGAGGTCGTGCAGCGTCGCCACCACCGGCAGGCGACCCACGAACTCGGGGATCAGCCCGTACTTGATGAGGTCGGTCGGCTGCACCTGCCCGAGCAGGCTGGCCTTGTCGACGACGGCGGCCTTGGGCTCCTTCTTGGTGTCGGTGCGGAAGCCGAGCGTCTTCTTGCCGACGCGCCTCTCGATCACCTTGTCGAGGCCGACGAAGGCGCCGCCGCAGATGAACAGGATGTTCGTGGTGTCGATCTGGTAGAATTCCTGGTGCGGGTGCTTGCGGCCGCCCTGCGGCGGGACGTTGGCGACGGTGCCCTCGAGGATCTTGAGTAGCGCTTGTTGCACCCCCTCGCCCGAGACGTCGCGGGTGATCGAGGGGTTCTCGTCCTTGCGCGAGATCTTGTCGATCTCGTCGATGTAGATGATGCCTTCCTGGCACTTCTCGATGTCGCCGCCGGCGGCCTGCAGCAGCTTCAGGATGATGTTCTCGACGTCCTCGCCGACGTAGCCGGCCTCGGTGAGCGTCGTGGCGTCGACGATCGTGAAGGGTACCGAGAGCAGGCGCGCGAGCGTCTGCGCCAGCAGCGTCTTGCCGGAGCCGGTCGGCCCGATCAGCAGGATGTTCGACTTGGTGAGCTCGACCTCGTTCCTGCCGCGCTGCTTGCTGATCTCGATCCGCTTGTAGTGGTTGTAGACCGCGACCGCGAGCTTCTTCTTGGCCTGCTCCTGCCCGATCACGTACTCGTCCAGGAACTTCTTGACCTCCTGCGGCGTGGGAAGCCCGCTGCGGCTCTGGCGTCCCTCCGAGCGGCGGTCGTCCGCGATGATGTCGTTGCAGACGTCGACGCACTCGTCGCAGATGAAGACGGTCGGCCCGGCGATCAGCTTGCGGACGTCGTTCTGGTCCTTGTTGCAGAACGAGCAGCGCAGGACCTCGCCCTCCGCGCCGACCTTCTTGGTCGTGCTCATCTTTCTTCGTTCTGGGGGGTGTTGCGCCACAACCCCCAGACCCCCCGACATGCTGCAACGGGAGTGGACCCCGAGCGCCAGCGAGGCGAAACGAAGCGGCCTCGGCTCGACGAGGGCGCTTCGTAATCCACCTTCGCTCGCAGCCCGTTGCTTGTCATCTCTCTCTCCGGGAGATGACGTGGTCGACGATGCCGTAGGCCTTCGCCTGCTCGGCGTCCATGATGAAGTCGCGGTCGGCGTCGGAGACGATCTTCTCGAGCGGCTGCTTCGTGTGCTGGGCGAGGATCTGGTTGAGGCGGTCCTTGATGCGCAGGATCTCCTTCGCCTGGATCGCGATGTCGGAGGCCTGCCCCTGGGTCCCGCCCCAGGGCTGGTGGATCAGGATCCGCGAGTTCGGCAGGCCGAAGCGCTTGCCCTGGGTGCCCGCCGCGAGCAGCACGGCGCCCATCGAGGCCGCCTGGCCGACGCAGATCGTCTGCACGTCGGGCCGGATCAGCTGCATCGTGTCGTAGATCGCGAGCCCGGCCGTCGTCGAGCCGCCCGGGCTGTTGATGTAGATGTGGATGTCCTTCTCGGGGTCCTCGGCTTCGAGGAACAGCAGCTGGGCGATGATCAGGTTGGCCACCATGTCGTCGATGGCCGTCCCGATGAAGACGATGTTGTCCTTGAGGAGGCGGGAGTAGATGTCGTACGCCCGCTCGCCGCGGGCCGTCTGCTCGACCACCATCGGGACGAGCGTGCCCGCGAAGGCGTTGCCTCCACTCATGTTAGCTCGATACTAGCATTGGACTTGAGCAAGTCAAGGGTCTTCTCCTCGCGGATGCGCGCCGCGAGTGCGGACAGATCGCCTTCTTTCGCCATCT
>DATEUE010000269.1:0-6367 GCA_035283305.1 Vicinamibacteria bacterium
TGCAGAAATCGGCGCAGCGCCCGATCGGCCCGTCCTGGGCCACGCCCCGGACAGCCGCCGCGGATGGGGAGGTGGCGGCGGGGGCAGGCATGTCGCACGTCGTGTCGGCCGCGACGTCGGCGGCGATCACCGCCAGGAGCAGGCATGCCGCGGCGCGCAGGACCATGCTGTAGCCGCGACGCGTTCGCCCGACCCCGGCACGCTGCATCTTTGTCACGATAGCACGCCTCCTCCGGCGGGCGCGACGAGCGGGTTTCAGAACCCCACTTGCGCCTGGAGCGTCAGGCGCTCGAGGAGGGCAGCCTGAGAGGTGGAGACGATCGTGCAGAGGGTCAGAGCGCTCGTAGCGAGCACAGTTCTCATGCCCAAGTGCCCGCGTCAGAAGGTCAGGACCTTGTCGGCCTCGAGCGTCCAGGTCGTGAGCTCGTCGAGCGTGCTCCGGCGTGTCCCCTCGAGCAGCTCGCCCTCCGCGATGCCGCGCGCGTCGATGCAGGAGCCGCAGACGCCCACCGCGCCGCCGTTACGGACCACGGCGCCGAGCATGTTCTGCGTGTTGTAGTAGCCCGACGGGACCTTCTGGCCGGCCTTGGCGCAGGCCACGGCGTCGCCGATCAGGAACATGCGCAGCTCCGCTCCCTGGCGGGCGAGCGACCCCGCGAGCCGGAGCCCGTTGTAGGTCCGCTCGCTGCCATAGGGCGCGTCGTTCAGGATGATGAGCGTCTTCATGACGGATCTCCTCAGGGTGAAGTCGAGGACGAGGCCATGGGGTGGGAGACGGACTCCAGCCGTCGTGCGAGCAGCGTCGCGGCGGTGCTGCCACCGAAGATGGCGGCCATCACGACGAAGCTGCTGGGGGCGAGGAGCGCGAGGCCTGTGAGCCCCTGGCCCACCGTACAACCTGTCGCTACGGATGCACCGATCCCGAGACCGAGACCTCCCGCGAAACGCTTCAACAAGGCAACTGAGCTCGGAGCGCTCTTCGGGTTCGGCCGGCTCTGCCGTGCCGCCAGCCAGCCACCGATCAGGATGCCCAGCACCAGCAGAACGTCCCATGCAGGAAACCGGTGCCCTGCGACGGCGGATAGTGCGCCCGTCGTCCCGGGGACGACCGCGAGTCCGAAGTCGCGTCCGGCTGCTGTGGACAAAGGCCAGGCGAGCGCAGCGGTGGCTCCGATCCACAGCCCGGTTCTCTGCCACGTCCAGGCGCCGGCGCGCCCCGGGGCCAGGCGGGCCACAACGAGCGACAGGAAGAGACCTGCGGCGACGGAAAGCAGAAGCGGCGGTCTCCACGAAATCGGGTGGGGGACTGCCTGCTGAAGTGAAAGACGCGCACCGACTACCGGTCCGGAGTCGGATGCCAAAGCGCCCAGCGCCATCCCGAGAATCGCCAGCAGTGCGCCGGCGTCGCCCGCGCCCAGCTTGTACCAGACGCCGGCCGCGCAGCCTCCGGCCCAGCGCATCGAAAAGCCGAAAACCAGGCCGCCCACGACCGCGGCCAGCGGCAGGAGCGGCAGCTCCGCCGGGTGCGCGAGCCCTGTCGCGAATATCGCCGGCAGCAGGAGCAGTTGCACCGCCACGGCGAGAGCGAGGGCCTTCACTTTCGTCCAGTCGCCTTCAACAGCGCCGCGAAAGCCGGAGTTCATGCAGAACGCTCCGCGCTGCGCGCCGTAGCCGAAGATTGCCCCGACCACGAGCGCGCCGACGAGCCCGACGGTGTTCACGGAGCGCTTTCGGCGACCACCGGCAGGCCGCGGGCGCGCCACTCGGCGACACCGTCGCCGAGGGCAAAGGCGCGATAGCCCCGCGCTTGCAGGAGCGTCACCGCCTGCGGGGCCAGGACACAGTAGGGGCCTCTGCAGTAGGCGACGACCTCGCGCGCCTTCGGCAAGCGGCCGAGGTGCTTTTCGAGCTCACTCAACGGGACCGACATGGCGCCCTCGATGTGCGCCGCCCGGTACTCTTGCGCCGGGCGAACGTCGAGCAGCGTGACCTCGCCGGCCCGGACGCGTTCGAGCAGCCGTTGCTTGTCTACCGCCTCGAAGCTGCCTCGCTTCTCGACGAACGCCCGTGCGATCTGCTGGACTTCGGCGAGTCGCGTCTCGGCGAGCCCCCGCAGGGCAGAGTAGAAGCTGTCCACCGACGAGTCGGCGACGCGGTAGGTCACGAAGACGCCCCGCTTGTCGGCCTCCACGAGCCGAGCCTGGCGCAATACCTTGAGGTGCTGAGAGGCGTTGGCCAGCGTGAGCCCGGCCTCCTTCGCGAGTGACTCGACTGTGCGTGGGCCCTGCCTCAGCAGGTCGAGCAGGGCCAGACGCGGTCCACTCGCCACGGCGCGACCGATTCTCGCAAACTGTTCATAAAGATCAGATTCTAGGCTCATAAAGTAATCAAGCGACTATTTGAATATAGATCGGCGGCCAGCTTCCGTCAAGGTGGGGTCCGCAGGCCAGAGTCCGCGAGCGGACCCTACTGCTTCTCCCCGCAGAAGGCGCAAGTCTCGCTGCGAGCGTGCAGCGGCTTCCTGCAGTGCCAGCAGAAGCCGCGCTTGGGGACCTCGCGGGCGCGCAGGCGGCGGCGGATGTCCTCCATCGCGGTAGCGTTGTGGTCGATCTCGGCGGCAGTTGCGAGGTCGTCGAGCAGCTCCGACGCACGCTGGTAGCGCTCGCTCACCTCCGGCTGCAGCGCCTTCATCACGATGTCGGAGACCTCGCGCGGGATCTGGCTGTTGCGCAGCTTCGGCGGCGTGCAGCGGCCCTGCGCCACCAGGCGCTCGATCTGCGCCGGGTTCGGACTGAAGTAGGGGAGGACGCCGGTCAGCATCTGGTAGACCATCACGCCCACGGAATAGATGTCCGAGGCGAGCACGGCGCGCCCCTGGAACGCCTCCGGGGCCATGTACGGAGGGCTGCCGATCACCGTGGTGGCGTGCGAGCGCTCGAGCAGGCGCGAGGTGCCGAAGTCGGCGACCTTGAGGGCACCACTCTCCGAGATCAGGACGTTGGCGGGCCGCAGGTCGCGGTGGAGGATCTGGGCGTCGTGCGCGTGCTCGACGCCCTTCAGGATCTGCACGGCGTAGTTGAGGGCGCGGGGCACGTCGAGCGACTTCTCCCGGTCGAGCACGGCCTCGAGGCTCTCGCCCTTCACGTACTCCATCACGATGAAGAAGGTGCCGTCGGTGCGTTCGGCCGTGAGGATCCCGACGATGTTGGGATGGTCGAGCGCCGCGAGCAGGCGCGGCTCCTGAAGCAGCTCGTCGGCGTCGCCCGTCTGGCGATGCGGGACCTTGATCGCGACCTTCTTGTCGATCCAGGTGTCCCGCGCGAGGAACACGGTGCCAAAGCCGCCGGAGCCGAGGTTGGCGAGGATCTGGTATTTCCCGACCGTCTCGCCGAGCAGGAACATGGGGCGCGCGCAGTATAGCAGCAGGCCTCAGCAGCGTCGGCTGGTGCGCACGCTCCATTGGCGCCAGCGGGCATTCTGCACGAAGCTAGGCAGCGTCGGCCGCGCGCGAGCCGGGTTCACGAGGGGTTACACATGGGCTTCATGGAGCAGGCGTACGAGCGAGTCAAAGGACGCGGCGTGCGCGTCGTCTACGCAGAGGGCGTCGAGGAGCGGGCGATCCGCGCCGCGGCCTGGCTGGTCGAGCGCAAGCTGGTGGTTCCGGTCCTGGTCGGCGACGAGGACACCATCCGCGGCAAGGCCAAGGCGTTTGGGGTGACGCTCGACGGGGTGCGCCTGCGCGACCCGGCGCGCGATCCTGGCCGCGAGGCGTTTGCCGCGCGCTACCTGGAGTTGCGCCGCCACAAGGGCGTGACGCTGGAGCAGGCCAGCGAGCGAGCGCGGCTCCCGCACTTCTTCGGGGCGCTCTCGGTCGACGCCGGGGAGGCCGAGGGCATGGTGTGCGGACTCAACAGCGAGACGAAGCCGTTCATTCCGGCCTTCGAGATCGTACGGATGCGGCCGGGGATCAAGCGCGCCTCGTCCGTGTTCGTGATGGCCTGGCCGGAGCGCGTTTACTTCTACGCGGACTGCTCGACCGTGATCGCCCCGGACGCGGAGACCCTCGCCGAGATCGGCCGCGCCACGGCACAGAGCGCCCGCGCCTTCGGACACGAGCCGCGTGTCGCGTTTCTCTCGTTCTCGACCCGCGACAGCGCCAAGGACGCCTCGATCGACCGCCTCAAGCAGGCCGTCGCGCTGCTGAGGCAGGCCGAGCCCGGGCTGCTGGTCGACGGCGAGATGCAGTTCGACGCGGCGATCCTGCCCGAGGTCGCCGCGAAGAAGTGTCCCGGCAGCCCGATCGAGGGCCGCGCCAACGTCTTCATCTTCCCCGACCTCAACTCGGGCAACATCGCCTACAAGATCACGGAGCGCCTCGGCGGCGCGCGCGCGATCGGCCCGATCCTCCAGGGCCTCAACAAGCCCGTGAACGACGTCTCGCGCGGGTGCTCGGTGCAGGACTTCGCCGACGTGGCGGTCGTGACGGCGCTGCAAGCGCAGGGAAGCCAGTAAGCAACCCGGGGAGCTCGAGGGGGCGGAGCCCCCTCGTCTCGAAGAAAGCTAGCCGCAGCTCGTTGCCGTTCGGGCCCCTCTATCCGTCGCACTTGAAGAGCCATGCGAGAGAGGCCTCAGGGTCGCAAGTCGCCCCAGGTGGCCTGGGCGATCGTGACTGCGGCGACGGCTGCGGTTTCGGCGCGGAGGATGCGCGGTCCCAGCGAGGCGGCCGAAAACGCAGCGGCGAGCAGGGCGGTGGCCTCCGCGGCTTCGAAGCCGCCGGCTGGGCCGACGAGGAGCAGGAGCGGGGAGGTCGAATCGACGGGCAGGGACGAGAGCGCCTGGTGCCCCGGCGTCTCCAGCAGCACGGCTCGCGCCCCGTCGAAGGGGCGCTCGATCAGTCCTTCGAGCGTCGTCGTGGGAGCGAGATGGGGGACGACGGCGCGGCCGCACTGCTCGGCGGCGCTCGACGCGACCCGCTCCCAGCGCTCGGCGCGTGAGCCGTTGAGCGCGGGGCGCGCGGCGGCGTCGGTGCGGAAGCTCACCACCGGCCAGATCTGCGCGACGCCGAGCTCGGTCGCCTTCTGGATCACGAGCTCCATGCGGTCCCCCTTGAGGGCCGCCATCGCGAGGGTGAGGCGCAGCGGGGACTCGGGCCGGGCAGGGGCCGCGTGCAAGAGCCGCGCGGTGACGCTGCGCCGGGAGACCTCCTCGAGGACGCCGTCCCACTCCAAACCCTGTCCGTCGAAGACGCGCACGGCGGCGCCGGCCCGCAAGCGCAGGACCTCGCGTGCGTGGTGGGCGGTGTGGTCGGGGAGCGTGACGCGCGCACCCGGGGCGGCCTGCGGGACGTGGAAGCGGTGAACGCTCATCGCGGGACATCCGCCGCAGGCTGCGATGCGGCTGTCGAGCCCGGCGTCTCGAAGATGAGCGCGGCCCACTCGCCGAGGGTCCGCTCGCGTGGCGTGCCGCAGGCGGCGTAGGCGGCCCGCACGGGCGGCACGTCGTCGAGCAGCAGGCCGGAGAGGACGAGCGCTCCGCCGGGAGCCACGAGCGCGCGGACCTCGAGGGCCCGGTCGATCAGGAGCAGCGCCATCAGGTTGGCCAGCACCAGGTCGAACGAGCCCGGGCGGAAGCCGCGACCGCCGTCCGCCCGCACGACGTGGACCCGCGCGCCGTTGAGCTGCGCGTGCAGCCACGAGGAGGCGGTGGCCTCGGGGTCGATGTCCGAGGCGACGAGCGGCCCGGCGCCGAGACGCTCCGCGGCGACGGCCAGCAGCGCCGTCCCGGAGCCGAGATCGAGGGTGCGGCCGAGCGGCCGCCGGCTGGCCAGGTCCTCGAGCGCCTCCAGGCAGAGCCGGGTCGTCTCGTGCGTGCCGGTGCCGAAGGCACGCCCGGGATCGACGACCAGGACCCTGGGCGACGGCGCAGGCGCTTCCCAGCACGGCGCGACGAGGAAGCGCCCGACCTGGAACGGGCGAAAGCCCTCGCGAAAGCGAGCGACCCAGTCGACCTCGGGCACGGGCACCGGGGCGAGCTGGGCCCCCGGGAGCGCGTCCTGAAGCGCCGGACGATCAGGCTCGTGCTCGAAGTACGCCACGAGCTCGACGCGTCCGTGGGTGGCGGCTTTCACCTCGACGCCGCAGGTGCCGTGGTCCCAGAGCGCGGCTGCGGCGTCGTCCTCGCGGGCCGCCTCGACGATCACGCTGAGCGCGTGCATCTCGAAAGCGGCCGCCTCAGGAGAGGAGGTCCTTCATCCGGTCGAGAAGCGACTTGTCCTTGTCCTTCACGTCGGGAACCGGGAGCGTCTTCGCGAGCTGCTCGAAGAGCTTGCGCTGCTCCGCATTGAGGTGCTTCGGCACCACCACGCGCA
>DATEUE010000270.1:0-18430 GCA_035283305.1 Vicinamibacteria bacterium
CAGCGCCGGTGCGACGCGCCCCCTGCCGAGCGCGGGCCGCCCTCGCGAAGGGCTCCCGTGAGGTCGAGCTTGAGCGCCTGCAGCGCCGGCACGAGCGCGAAGACGAGCGTCGTCGCCGCGGCCAGGCCGAGAGCGAACGCCACCGCTCGCGGGTCGATCGACGCGGCGCTGGCGCGCGGCACGTTGGCCGTGACGGTGGCCCCGAGCAGGCGTAGCGTCGCGGCCGCGAGCGGCAGGCCCACGAGGGCTCCGGCGAGCGCGAGCAACAGCCCCTCGACGAGCTGCTGGCCGATCAGCCGGGCACGGCCGCCACCGACAGCCGCGCGCAGGGCGAGCTCCCGCTGGCGGCCCGCGCCGCGTGCGAGCAGCAGGCTCGCGACGTTGGAGCACGCGATCAGCAGCAGCAGGATCGCCGCCGCCGCGGTGACCGCGACCGCGGGCCGGTGCGGGCCCAGGATCTCGTCCGGCAGCGACACCGCGAAGGCGCTGTGATTGGCGCGCGTGTCGTACTTGCCTTCGGCGGTGAGCTGATTCGTGGCTGCTCGCAGCTCCACGGTCGCCCGTGCCGGGGTCGCGCCGGAAGCGAGCGTGGCGGCCCCGTAGTCGCCGTGGTTGCCGAACTGCCTGAGGTCGTCCTCGTCGGGAGCGCGTGGGACGTAGATCTGCGTCGGCTCGGCCGCGTCCTCGGTGAAGTCCGTCGGCAGAGCGAAGTTCGGCGGCATCACGCCCACCACCTCGTGGGGCACGCCGTCGAGCTCGACGAGCCGACCGATCACGCGCGGCTCGCCGCCGAAGCGGCCCTGCCACAGCGCGTGGCCGAGCACCGCCACGTGCGGGCCCTCCGCCCGGTCTTCCTCGGGCGAGAAGCCGCGGCCGAGCATGGGCCGCGCTCCCAGCACCGGGAAGCCGTTCGCCGAGATGAGGGCGACGCCCACGCGCACGGCCTCGCCGTCGCCGGTCAGGTTGGCGCGGTCGACGGCCCAGTTGGCGACGGCCGCGAGGCTCGGGCAGCGCTCGCCGTACGCGCGCATCTCCGCCGGGTTCACCCAGGTCTTGTCGAACCCGCGCCAGCGGTTCCAGATCATCACCCGTGAGGCGGGGTCCTCGTACGGCAGCGGTGCGAGCACCACCGCGTCGGCCAGGCTGAAGATCGAGGTGCTGGCCGCGATCCCGAGCGCGAGCGTGGCGGCGGCGAGCGCCGTGAAGCCCGGGGCGCGCAGCAGGTGGCGCAGGGCGTGACCGAGCGCGAGGGGCACCGGCAGCGGGCTCGGTCTAGAGGTTCGCTTCGCCGTCCGGCGCCGGGCGCTGCCGGTCGCTGCCGGAAGCCGCCTCGTCACGGACGCCGGCCGGCAGGAAGGGGTCCGCCCGCAGCCCCAGCCGCTTCATCTTCTCGTGCAGCGTCGTCGGCAGGATGCCGAGCCTGTGCGCGGCGCGCCGCTGGTTGCCGCGGGTCTCGGCGAGCGCCGCGGTGATCAGCTCGCGCTCGTAGGCGAGCAGCCGTGACTTGAGATCGATCGGCAGCTCAGGCGCCAGCGCACCGAGCTCGTCGGACAACGTGAGCGTGGCCATCAAAAGACCTCCGGTTCCATCGTCACCCCCCGCCCACCGCCCGCTGAGGCGAGGGCCTGCCTAACGACTTCATTCGTGGCGCAGCGCGACGAGCGGGTCCACCCGCGTCGCGCGCCGGGCCGGCACGAAGCACGCGAAGAAGGACGCCAGGAGCAGAGCCGCGACCACCCCGGCGAAGGCCAACGGGTCCCACGGGTGGAGGCCGAGCAGCAGGCTGCGCAAGAGCAGCGCCAGCCCGGCGGCACCCACGATTCCGATCGCCAGGCCGAGCCCGACGAGCCCGGCGCCCTGCCGCAGCACCAGGCCGACGACCTCGCCGCGCGAGCTGCCGAGGGCCATCCGGATCCCGATCTCGCGCGTGCGGCGCGCCACCTGGAACGACAGCACGCCGTAGAGCCCGATCGACGCGAGCAGCAGGCCGAGGGCGCCGAAGAGGCCGAGCAGCTGGCTGCCGACGCGCTGGCGGAAGTCCGATGCGCCGATGAAGGCCGAAAGCGTGGTGACCGAGTACGGAGCTATGCCGGGATCGAGCTGCCGCACGAGTGACTTCGCCGGCCCCGCGAGTGCGGCGGGATCGCCGGCGGTCCGCAGCAGCAGCGTCATGTCCGGCCGGTAGCCCTGGTAGAGCGGCAGGAAGAACCACGGCGCGGCCGGCTCGCCGAGGTCGCGGTAGGTGGCATTGCGTGCAACGCCCACGACCGTGATCCACTTCTCGCCGAGTCGGAAGCGTCCGCCCACGGCCTCGCCACCCGGCCAGTAGCGCGCGGCCATCGTCTCGTTGACGACCGCGACGCCAGGGGCGTCTTCCCGGTCGTCCGCGGTGATCTCGCGGCCCTGGACGATCTCGTTTCGCATCAAGGAGAAGTAGCCGGGCCCTACGTTGTTGAAGTAGCCCCAGCTCTCCTCGTCTTTGGCGGCGACGTAGCCTTCGACCTCGAACGCGGTCGAGCTCGAGCCGCCGAAGCCGAGCGGCACCCGACGCACGAGGCTCGCCTGCTCGACGCCGGGCAGAGCACCGGCGCGCTCGACGAGCTCGCGGTAGAACGCGAAGCCACGCTCGCGGTCGTAGCCGCTGGTGAAGAGCTCCAGCGACGCCACCTGCACGCCCCTGGGCTCGAATCCGAGGTCGGTCGACTGCAGGCGCTGCAGCGTGCGCAGGAACAGGCCCGCCGCCACGAGCAGCAGCACCGAGAGCGCGACCTGCGCCACGACGAGGCCATGACGCAGGCGCGTGCGGCCGCCCGTGACCGAGGTGGCCTCGTCGCGCAGCGCGTCGGCCGTTTCCGGGCGGGCGGCCGAGAGCGCCGGCACGAGGCCGAACAGCAGCGCGGTCAAGAGCGCCACGCCGGCCGCGACGCCGATCGCCGTGGCGTCGATCTCGGCCCCGATCGACAGCGGGAGGGGCGTCGGCGGCGCCCAGGCCTCGAGCAGGCCGACCCCGAAAGAGGCCACGAAGACCCCGGCCACGCCGCCCAGGAGCGCGAGTAGCAGGCTCTCGACGAGCAGCTGGCGCGCGACGTCGCCGCGCCGCGCCCCGAGCGAGAGGCGGATCGCGATCTCCCGGCGCCGGTTGACACCGCGCGCGAGCAGCAGGCTCGCGAGGTTGGCGCAGGCCAGCAGCAGCACCAGCGCGCAGATGCCGCCGAGCACCATGATGATCGGACCGAGAATCGCGGCCCCGGTGCGCGGGGCCCGCCAGAGAGGGAAGAGGGCGACTCCCCGCCCGAGCGTCTCGCGCTGGTTGTCCGCGGCGATCCGCGCCGAGAGCACGTTGAGCTCGGCCTGGGCGCGCTCCAGGCTCACCCCGGGCGCGAGCCGCGCGTAGACGTCGAGCCAGCGGTGGCCGCGCTGGTCGAGCCGGCTCCCGCCCGGCTCGAACTGCATCTGCATCATCATCGGGACCCAGCCGTCGAACACGAGACCGGTGCCCGCGCCGCGGAAGCTGGCGGGCGCCACGCCGACGATCGTGTACGGCCGCGTGTTCAGCAGCACCGTGCGGCCCACGACGCCAGGGTCACCGCCGAAACGTCGCTGCCAGAGCGCGTGGCCGATCACGACCACCGGGTGTCCCTCCGGCACCTGGTCGTCTGCCGGAGCGAGCGTGCGCCCGAGCGCGGCGTCTACCCCGAGCACCTCGAAGAAGTTCCCCGACACCATCTGGACCCAGGCGCGCTCGCTGGTTCCGTCGGCGCCGAGCGTCGCGGCCGTCTGGCGCAGGGCGACGAGGCCGGAGACCGTCCGAGCCTGCTCGCGCAGGTCGCGGTAGTCGGGATACGAGAACGAGACGAACTCCTGCTGGGGGTCCGTCTGCAGGGCCTTCACCAGCCGGCCCTGGTCTCGGACTCCCGGGAACGGCTCGAGCAGCACCGCGCGAGCCCAGGTGAACACGGTCACGTTGGCCCCGATCCCGAGCGCGAGCGACAGCGTCGCGAGCGCGACGAGGCCCGGGTTCGAGCGCAGCGCCCGCGCCGCCTGGCGCAGATCGCGCCACAGCGCGCTCATCAGGCCTTGCCCGTCGTCGCTTCGGCCGCCGCCTGCGCCGCCTCTTCCTCGCTCACGACGCGGCCGTCGAAGAGGTGCACGCTGCGCTCGGCGTGGCGCGAGAAGCGGTTGTCGTGCGTCACCATGCAGATCGTCGAGCCGGCGCGGTGCAGGTCGCGCAGCAGCTCCATCACCGCCTCGCCGTTTCGCGAGTCGAGGTTGCCGGTGGGCTCGTCCGCGAGCAGGATCGACGGCTCGCCCACGAGCGCCCGCGCCACCGCCACGCGCTGCTGCTGACCGCCCGAGAGCTGGCTCGGCAGGTGCTTGGCGCGGTGGCCCATGCCGACCCGCTCGAGCGCCTTCATCGCGCGCTCCTTGCGCTCGGCCGCGCGCATCCCGCGGTAGGTGAGCGGCAGCTCGACGTTCTCGTAGACGCTCAGGTCGCCGATCAGGTTGAAGCTCTGGAAGATGAAGCCGATCTCGCGGTTGCGGATGCGGGCGCGCTGCGCGGCGCCCAGCTCCTGCACCGCCGTGCCGTTCAGGGTGTAGCTGCCGCCGGTCGGCGAGTCGAGCAGGCCCAGGATCGAGAGCAACGTCGACTTGCCGCAGCCCGAGGGCCCGGAGATCGCGATGTACTCGCCCTTCTTGATCTCCAGGTGGATGTCGGAGAGCGCGTGCGTCTCGACCTCGTCGGTGTAGAAGACCTTGCCCAGCCCTTCGAGCTTGAGGAGCCCGTTGTCTGCGTTCATGCTCTGCCTCGCTTCAGTTCAGGCGGATCCGGTCCGCCGAGTCCCACGCCGACGTGTCAGAGAGGATCACCTCGTCCCCGACCTCGAGCCCGTCCTTGATCTCGATTGTGCTAACGGACGCCTGTCCCAGCACCACCCGCACGCGCAGCGCCTCGTTCGTCCCCTTCACGATGCGGAAGAGACCGACCGTGCTCTGCGGCTGGCCCATCGCGGGACGGCCGACGTGCAGCGCGTCCAGCAGCCGCTCCAGCTCGATCGTGCCGTCGACCGTGAGGTCGGGGCGCGCGCCCTTGGGCAGCTCGCCCACGAGTGCGATGTCCACGGTCACGGTGCCGTTCTGGACCGCGGGGTCGACGCGGATCACGCGGCCGGCCACGACGCCGTTGCGCGTGTCGACCGTGGCCTTCTGCCCCGGCACCACGTCGCGCGCCTGCGTCTCGGGGATGCGGATCTCCGCCTTCAGCTTGTCGGGCCGCGCCACGCGGGCCAGGTTCGTCCCCGGGCTGACGCGCTGCCCCACCTCGACCGGCACGATCTGCAGCACACCGTCGATGCCGGCGCGCACCTGCAGCGCCTCCACCTGCGAGCGTCGCAGACGCGCCTGTGCGCGCGCCTGGTCGACCTCGGCCTGCTGGACCCGCATCTGCGCCTCGATCGCCTCGCCGGCGATCGCGAGCCGCTGCTGCTCGATGCTCTCGCGGTGCTCGAGCTCCTCCGCGGCGCTCTGCGAGAGCTTGAGCGTCAGGCCGGCGATCAGCCCGTTCCTCGCCAGCTCGGCGTCGGCGTCGGCCTGCAGCCGCGCCTGCCTCGACTCGGCCGCCACGCGCGCGGCCACCGCCTTCTGGTCGAGCAGCTGGCTCTGGAGCCGTACCTTGAGCTCGGTGTAGCGTGCGTCGGCGGCGCGCGCCTGCGAGTCGGCGTCCTGCGCCAGGGTCAGGACCTCGGGGTTGCTGAGCTCGAGGATCACCGAGTCGGGCTTGACGATCGTCCCGGGGAGCAGGACGCGCCGCTCGACGCGCGCCTCGGTGAGCGCCGGAATCCAACGGATGTCCTCGGGCACGAGCGTCCCGAGACCCCGCACCTCGCGCACCATCTCGCCACGCTTCACCGTGTCGATCACGACTGTCGCCCGCTCGACGGTCGGGGCCGCCGGCTTGAGGCGCGAGACGCCGAGCGTGAGCAATACGACCGCCGTCGCGCCGACGCCGGCCCACACCAGGCGCCGCTTCTTTTTCTTCTCGAGGAGGTCCGGCCGTGCGATGTCCACGTGGCTGCCTTACTCAAGGCCCGTGCCAGATTCGAACGATCGCGGAAGGGCCTTGTTGCCAGACACTTGAAGCGCCTCACCCCATCGCGGCTGGGCCTCCTGGGTGTTCGCTTTCGGCACGGTTCCGTCCCGCAAGCGAACCTTCACGGCAGGACTCGCTGAACCGCGGGTGATCCGACGAAAGCAGGACACGCTGGACCGACACTCCCTCCGCTCGCGCAACTCGACCCTGGAGCGGTATGGCCTTGCGGTTAGGACGCCCGAACCCCACGCAAGGTTCTGCCTTGTTCCCGGTTTTTCTGCGCAAAGTAGCGCTCGGCGCCGCCGCGGTATCCTTCCGGGCTCCGGGGTCGCGCCCGCTCGCTCGGCGGGCCCCGGCTTCAGGAGGGCGTTTGGACATCGAGGGGCCGGTCGTCGTCGCGCGCAAGGGCCAGGCACGCATCGAGCGTGGGCATCCCTGGGTGTTCCGCAGCGACGTCGTCAAGGACGGCGGGGCCACGCCGGGGGCGGTGGTGCGCGTCGCGGGCGTGCGGGGCGAGCCGCTCGGCTTCGCGTTCTGGTCGGCGAGCTCGGAGATCCGGCTGCGCATGCTCGAGCGCGGCGAGGGGCTCGCCGCCGGCTTCCTGCGCGACCGCATCGAGCGGGCCCTTCGCTGGCGCGACACGGTGGCCGCCGGGGCCGAGGCGTACCGCGTGGTGCACGGCGAGGGCGACGGCCTGCCGTCGCTCGTGGTCGATCGCTACGGCGACTACCTCGCGGTCCAGACGCTGTCGCAGGGAACCGAGCGGGCCAAGCCCGAGATCGTGGCGGCACTCGTGGAGCTCCTGAAGCCTCGCGGCATCGTCGAGCGCAACGACCCGCGCGTGCGGACGCTCGAGGGGCTGGAGCAGACCGTCTCGGTGCTGCACGGCGAGGTGCCGCCCGTCGTCGAGGTGAGCGAGGGAGACGTGCGCCTGGGCGTCGACCTGCGCCAGGGGCAGAAGACCGGGCTGTTCCTCGACCAGCGCGAGAACCACCACGCCGCCCGACGCTACGCGCGGGGACGCGTGCTCGACGCCTTCTGCTACGACGGCGGTTTCGCACTCCAGGTGGCGCGCGAGGCGGCCGAAGTGACGGCCGTCGACCTGTCGGCCGAGGCACTCGCGCGCGTCAAGGCCAACGCGGCCCGGAGCGGGATCTCCAACGTGACCACGCGCGACGCCAACGTCTTTGACCTGCTGCACGAGCTCGACCAGCGCGGCGAGCGCTTCGACACGGTGATCCTCGACCCGCCCGCCTTCGCCAAGAGCCGCGACGCGATCCCCAAGGCGGCGCGCGGCTACAAGGAGATCAACCTGCGGGCGCTGCGGATCCTGAAGCCGGGCGGCTGCCTCGTGACCTGCTCCTGCTCGTACCACATCCACGAGGACGATTTCGAGGCGATCCTGGGCGACGCCGCGACCGACGCGCGAGCGACGGTCACCGTCGTCGAGAAGCGCCGCCAGGCGCGCGACCACCCGGTCGTGCTGGGGGTGCCCGAGACGTACTATCTGAAGTGCTTCGTGCTTCGACGACTGGAGTAGCGATGCCTCACGTGATCGAGCCCGCCGCGAGCGCCCGCGCCAAGTGCCGTGGCTGCGGGGAGAAGATCGCCGCGGGTGACCTGCGCTTCGGGGAGAGCCTGCCCAACCCCTTCGCCGAGGGCGAGACGCATCACTGGTACCACCTCGAGTGCGGGGCCATGAAGCGGCCCGAGCCGTTCCTGGAGGGGCTCGGGGCGCACGCCGAGCCGATCCCCGACTCGGAGCGGCTCGCGGCCCTGGCCCGCGGCGGCCTCGAGCACCCCCGCGTCGCCCGGATCAGCGGCGCCGAGCGCGACCCGTCGGGCCGGGCGCAGTGCCGTCACTGCCGCCAGAAGATCGACAAGGGGGCTTGGCGCATCCCCCTCGTGTTCTGGGAGGAGGGACGCTTCTCGCCGGCCGGCTTCGTCCACGTGCCGTGCACCGGAGCCTACTTCGGGACGACCGAGGTGGTGCCGCGCCTCACGCGCTTCTCGCCCGGCCTGACCGGCGCGGAGCTCGAGGAGATCCAGGCGGAGCTGCTGAAGCCCTCCCCGCCCGCGGCTGCGGCGCCCTAGTGGAACAGGTAGGACATGCCGAGCACGACCTCGCCGCGGGTACGGTCGTTGATGTCGAACGTGCTCCAGCCCCGCCTCAGCTCTCCGATCGGGTACGTGGCGTGCAACACGCGCCCCTCCGCGAAGAGCGACAGGCTGCTCGCGACCCGGAAGCGCAGTCCGGCGCCGGCGCCGAACTGGCCTCCGCTTCCGTTAAACGCAACCTGCGAGTTGCCCTGCGAGCCGTACGGGCCGGGCGTCGCGATGGCTGACGCCTCGCTGTGGGAGTATTGCGCGGAGGCCGAGAGGTAGGGCGAGACGGTCCAGCCCGAGCTGAACTCGTAGCGCAGCTGGGCCCCGAGGTTCGCGAAGAAGCCCTGGTAGTCCGAGTAGCCGAGCCCCAGCCACGGTCGCAGGCTCAAGCCGTCGGTCACGTAATAGGCGAAGCCGAGCCCGGTCGTCGGGGCAATCATCGCGTCTACCGCGAAGGCGCCGCGGTTCGACTGCGCGAGAGAGGGGCCGGCGAGCCCCAGCGTGAGTCCGAGAGCGAGTGCCGTCGTGCGCATGTCCCCCTCCTGCCGCTTGACAAGCCAGACTGATCCACCGGGGATGCTCACGTCAATGGAGGAGATGTCAACGTGCTGTAAAGCCCGGGTCCGGCCCTACGGCGCCCGCTCCTTGCGCCTGCGGTCCTCGGCGAGTGCCTTCACCGCGGCGTGGCGGTACATGTCCGAGAGCGTCGGGTAGTTGTAGATCGTCTCGGCAATCTCGTTGGCCGTGGCGCCCTGGTGCAGGAACGCCTCGCCGATGTGGACCAGCTCGCTCGCGGAGGTGCCCACGACGTGCGCGCCGACGAGCTGAAGCGAGGGCCACTCGAAGAGCAGCTTCACGAGCCCGTCCGAGTCGCCGAGGATCTGGGCGCGCGGGTTCTTGGCGTAATCGCCCCGGCCGGCCACGTAGTCGACCTTCCGCTCCACGAGCGCCTCCTCGGTGGCGCCGACGTAGGCGACCTCGGGGATCGAGTAGACGGCGAACGGCAGCGCCTCGGTGCGTCCCTTGGGCCCGGGGATGCCGAGCGCGTGGCGCATCGCCTGGCGGCCTTGCTCCATCGCCGTGCTGGCGAGCGCCGGGTAGCCGATCACGTCGCCCACCGCGTAGATGTGGGGGTGGACGGTCTGGTAGTGGTCGTTGACCTCGAGCAGGCCGTACTTGCCGGGCGCGATGCCGAGCGTGCCGAGGCCGATGTCGTTGGTGTTGCCGTCGCGCCCGACGCAGTAGAGCAGCACGTCGGACTCGTAGCGCCTGCCCGCCCCCGTCTCGCACGCGACGCGCGGCGGCGTCCCGCCCAGTCGCGTGACCCGGGCGTAACGGTCGTCGTGGTGAACCTTGACGCCCAGCTCGCCGAGCTCGCGCACCAGCGTCGCCACGATCTCGCGGTCGAAGTACGGCAGCAGCCGGTCGCGCGTGTCCACGAGCGTGACCGCGATCCCGATCGCCGCGAAGATGCTCGCGTACTCGATCCCCACGACCCCCGCACCGAGCACGGTCATCGTCTTCGGCATGCGCGGCAGCTGCAGGATCGTCTCCGAGTCGAGCACCGTCTCGCCGTCGAAGGGCACGTCGTCCGGCCGGTTCGGGCGCGAGCCGGTCGCGATCACGAAGAAGTCGGCGGTCAGGCTGCGCACCTCGCCGCCCCCGGGAGGGTGTACCGCGACGGCGTGCGGCCCGGCGAAGCGCGCGTGGCCCTCGACCACCTCGACCGCGTAGCGCCCGAGCGACTCGTTGATCAGCTGCAGCTCGCGCTGCACCACGGCCCGCTCGCGCTGCATGAAGTCGGCCACGGTCAGCTCCGGACCCACCTCGTAGCGGATTCCGTGGAGGCGGCTGCGCGTCAGCTGATAGAAGAAGACCGCGCTCTCGCGCAACGACTTCGACGGGATCGTGCCCCAGTTGACGCGGTTGCCGCCCACCACGTGCGCGCGCTCGATCACCGCGACCTTCTTGCCCGCGCGCGTCGCCTGGATCGCCGCGCGCTCGCCTGCCGGTCCGCAGCCCAGGACGACCACGTCGTAGTGCGCCACGTCACCTCCTCGCCGGAACGGCCATTCTACGCGGGACCCCTTCCGGATCCCGTGCGACATGCTTCCGGTGACCGGCCCGTTACGGGAAGTAACGAAGTCCTTCCCGGGCCAGCAAACGGGCGGCGGCGACCCGGGGCCGCAAGCTGCGGAATTGCCATGGGATGGGGGCGCCCGCCCGCGTTGGCACAGGGGGTGCAGTGAAGGAGGGTGGCGAGGGCACTATGCCGAAGAGCGCGATGGTCTGGATCGAGGACGCAGCCGCGCGGATCGCGCGTGGGGAGGCCGACTCCGTCACGCGCCAGGGCCTTCACGTGCGGCTCTCGGATCCCCCGGCGTTCGGCCAGGGAGATGAGGTCGCCGTGCGGCTCTCCTTCGAGCGCGGCGCGCCGACGGTCGCGACGACGGCGCGGGTCGCGCTCGTCCGCGCGGCCGCCGGGCAGGTCGAGTGTGACCTCGAGTGGGACGCGCCTGTGAGCGAGCGCAAGGACCTCGAAGCCTGGCTCGCCCGCGCAGCCTGAATAGCCCAGTTCTCCTGACGCCCCCGCTCCCCGTTCCCGTCGGCGAGCGCCGCCCGGGATAGACTCCCGGGCGGAGTGCACGCCGGAGCCTTCGTCCCCTCGCTGCCGTGGGCGCTGCCGTTCGTGGGCCTGCTGCTCGCGATCGCGATCCTGCCGCTCGCGACGCCCCGCTTCTGGGAGTCGAACGCCAGGAAGCTCGGGGTCGCAGCCGTCCTGGCCCTGCCGGTGCTGGTCCTCTACCTGCGAGCCCGCCCCGAGGCGCTCGCCCACGCGGCGGTCGACTACGTCTCGTTCATCGTGCTGCTCGGCGGCCTGTTCGTCATCTCGGGCGGGATCATGCTGGAAGGCGACCTCGAGGCCACGACGCGCACGAACGTCCTGCTGCTCGGGGCCGGGGCGCTGCTCGCGTCGTTCGTCGGAACGACCGGAGCCTCGATGCTGCTGATCCGGCCACTGCTGCAGACGAACCGCGAGCGCAAGCGCGTGGCCCACACCGTGGTCTTCTTCATCTTTCTGGTCTCGAACATCGGCGGCTGCCTCACGCCCCTCGGCGACCCACCGCTGTTTCTGGGCTACCTGATCGGCGTGCCGTTCCTGTGGACGTTGCGGCTCTTCGTGCCCTGGTTGTTCACGGTCGCGCTGGTGCTCGCCGTCTACGCGGTGTGGGACGGCCGCGAGCGTGCGCGCGAGCAGCCCGCCGACCTGAAACGTGACTTCTACGAGGTGAGACGGTTGCGGATCGCGGGCAAGGAGAACCTCGTGCTGCTCGCGGGGGTGCTGGCCGCCGTGGCGTTCCTCGGGGCGCCCTGGCGCGAGCTCGCGATCGTGGGCCTCTCGGCGCTCGCGTATCGCCGGACGGACCCGCAGCTGCGCCTGGCCAACCGCTTCACCTTCCACCCGATCCTCGAGGTGGCGGCGCTCTTCGCCGGCATCTTCGTGACGATGCTGCCGGCGCTCGACATCCTCAGGGCGCACGGCGCGGCGCTCGGGGTGCGCGAGCCGTGGCAGTTCTTCTGGGCCACGGGCGCCCTGTCCTCGTTCCTCGACAACGCACCCACCTACTTGACTTTCCTCGCCCTGGCGAAGGGCCTCGGCCTCGCCCCCGAGGTCGTGGGCGTGCCGCACGAGGTCCTGGTGGGGATCAGCCTCGGGGCGGTCTTCATGGGCGCCAACACCTACATCGGCAACGGCCCGAACTTCATGGTGCGCGCAATCGCCGAGGAGCGCGGTGTTGCGATGCCGAGCTTCGGCGGCTACATGCTCTACAGCGCCGCCGTGCTGCTGCCGATCTTCGTGATCGTCACGCTGGTGTTCTTCCGGTAGGGGCAAACCACAGGGGCGAGAACCAAAGCCCAACGCCGTCCGACCAAGAACAACCCCAGGGGTCCGGGGGGGGCGGCGCCCCCCCCGACTGAAAGAACGCCGGCCGTTTCGCGGACCTTCGAATGCCCCTCTTGGAGAGTCGAGGGGCGGAGGCCCTGCCGCCTGAGTGCCGAGAGCCAATCGCAGGAGGGCCGCGGGCCGTGCACCAGAAACAACCCGAGGGAAGGGAAAGGCGAGAGGGAGAGGACCTGGGGAGGGAAAGAAGCCTTGGGCCTCCGGCTATTTCCCAGCTTTCCTTGAAATGGGGGGGGCGCCGCCCCCCCCAAACCCTGGGGTTATCGAGAGTACATTGAGCTTATGTGACTCATATAGCTTGACAGCGAGTGGCTAATTTCCTATCTTGTTGAGGCGGAGGAGTTGAGCTCGCTATGCGTCTCGATCAGTTCACGGTAAAGGCACAGGAGGCCTTGACGTCTGCACAGACGGGGGCTGAGAAAGCCGACCACCCCGAGGTGACGACGGAGCACCTCTTGAAGGCGCTCCTCGAGCAGGAGGGGGGGGTGGTTCCCTCGGCCCTCGGCAAGCTGGGCGCCAACGCCGGTGCCGTGGCGGCCGAGGTCGACTCCAGTCTCGCCTCCCTTCCCCGCACGCAGGGCACCGCCACGCGTGTCTCGCCGAAGCTCGACGGCCTCCTGAAGCAGGCGCTTCGCGAGGCCGAAGCGCTCAAGGACCAGTACGTCTCCACCGAGCATCTGCTGCTGGCACTCCTCGACGGCAAGACGCCGTCCGCCGAGGCGCTCCAGCGCGCGGGCGCCAGCCGTGACGCGCTGCTCAAGGTGCTGAAGGAGATCCGCGGCAACCAGACGGTGGACGACCCGCACGCCGAGGACCGCTACCAGTCGCTAGAGAAGTACGGCCGCGACCTCACCGAGCTCGCCCGCAAGGGCAAGCTCGATCCCGTGATCGGACGCGACGACGAGGTGCGCCGCGTGGTGCAGGTGCTGTCGCGCCGCACCAAGAACAACCCGGTGCTGATCGGCGAGCCGGGCGTCGGCAAGACCGCGATCGTCGAGGGTCTCGCCCAGCGCATCGTGAAGGGCGACATCCCGGAGTCGCTCAAGAACAAGCGCGTCGTCGCCCTCGACCTGGGGGCGCTCATCGCAGGCGCCAAGTACCGGGGCGAGTTCGAGGACCGCTTGAAGGCGGTGCTCAAGGAAGTCCAGGAGTCCCAGGGCGAGGTGGTGCTGTTCATCGACGAGCTGCACACCGTGGTCGGGGCGGGCGCCGCCGAGGGTGCCATGGACGCCTCGAACATGCTGAAGCCGATGCTCGCGCGGGGCGAGCTGCGCTGCGTGGGCGCCACCACGCTTAGCGAGTACCAGAAGCACATCGAGAAGGACGCGGCGCTCGAGCGGCGCTTCCAGCCCGTCTACGTCGGCGAGCCGAGCGTCGAGGACACGATCGGCATCCTGCGCGGGCTCAAGGAGCGCTACGAGGTCCACCACGGCGTGCGGATCCAGGACTCCGCACTCGTGGCCGCCGCGACGCTCTCGAACCGCTACATCGCCGACCGCTTCCTGCCCGACAAGGCGATCGACCTCGTGGACGAGGCCGCCTCGCGGCTGCGCATCGAGATCGACTCGCTCCCGACCGAGATCGACGAGGTGGAGCGCAAGCTGATCCAGCTCGAGATCGAGCGCCAGGCGCTCAAGAAGGAGAAGGACAAGCCCTCGAAGGAACGCCTCTCGAAGGTGGAGCGCGAGAGCGCCGAGCTCAAGGAGCGCTCGGCGGGGATGAAGGCCCACTGGCAGCAGGAGAAGGACGCGATCCAGAAGATCCGCTCCGTCAAGGAGCAGATCGAGAAGACGCGCACCGAGGTCGAGCTCAGCACGCGCCGCGGCGACCTCGCGAGGGCCTCCGAGCTGCAGTACGGCACGCTCCCCAACCTCGACAAGCAGCTCGCCGCGGAGAACGAGACGCTGGCCCAACTCCAGTCGAAGCAGAAGATGCTGAAGGAGGAGGTGGACGCCGAGGACGTGGCCGAGGTGGTGGCCAAGTGGACCGGTATCCCCGTCTCGCGCCTGCTCGAGGGCGAGATGCAGAAGCTGCTCCATGTCGAGGACCGCCTGCGCGAGCGCGTGGTGGGCCAGGACGAGGCGCTGCTGCTGGTCGCGAACGCCGTGCGCCGCTCGCGCGCGGGCCTCGGGGACCCGCGTCGGCCGATCGGCTCATTCCTCTTCATGGGCCCGACCGGCGTCGGCAAGACCGAGCTGGCCCGCGCGCTCGCCGAGTTCCTGTTCAACGACGAGCACGCGCTGGTGCGGCTCGACATGTCGGAGTACATGGAGAAGCACACGGTGGCCCGCCTCGTCGGCGCGCCGCCCGGCTACGTCGGCTACGACGAGGGCGGCCAGCTCACCGAGGCCGTACGCCGCCGCCCCTATGCGGTGATCCTGTTCGACGAGGTGGAGAAGGCGCACCCCGACGTCTGGAGCGCGCTGCTGCAGGTGCTCGACGACGGGCGGCTCACGGACGGAAAGGGCCGCACAGTCGACTTCCGCAACACCGTCGTGATCATGACGTCGAACGTCGGCTCCGAGCTGATCCAGGAAGCCTCGCGGCGCGGGGACGACGACGAGCGGCTCAAGGACAAGCTGATGGACGTGCTGCGGCACACCTTCAAGCCCGAGTTCCTGAACCGCATCGACGAGACGGTCGTGTTCCACTCGCTCGGCAAGCCGGAGCTCGAGCGCATCGTCGAGATCCAGCTCAAGGACCTCAGGAAGCGCCTCGCCGAGCGCAAGCTCCAGCTCGAGGTGACGGCCGAAGCCAAGGCGATGCTGGCCGACCGCGGCTACGACCCGGTGTTCGGCGCCCGCCCGCTCAAGCGCACGATCCAGCGCATGATCGAGAACCCGCTCGCAGTCGAGGTTCTGGCCGGCCGCTTCGTCGAGGGCGACACGATCGTGGTCGAGCCCGACGGCGAGACGCTCCGGTTCCGCAAGGACGTCCCGGCCGCGGTGGCGAGCTGACGCGAGAATCGGTACGGCGGCGCGGGCACCAAGCGTTGCACTAGACTGGTCGGTTTCGACAGCGCCCACGCTGAAACGTCTGACGGCTCCACCGTCCCAGCCTGTCGCTTCTGGGGCGCCGACACGCAGGGCACCCGTTGCGTCCGGCCGCGGATACAATGTCGTGGCTCGAGCACACGACCATGTCCCTGCCCACCCTCCGAATCAAGAAGTTCGCCCAGCTGCGTCAGGTGGACGTCGCCTTCGGCGACCTCACCGTCTTGGTAGGCCCGCAGGCGACCGGCAAGAGCCTCGTCCTTCAGCTGTTGAAGCTCGCCGTGGACTCCACGCGAGTCGCAGGAACGTTGCGGAGGCGCGGCTTCGCTTGGGAAGGGATGGAGGAGTTCTGCGGGGTGTATTTCGGTGAAGGGATGGAAAGGGCGTGGACGGACGCCACGACGGTCGAGTTCTCCGGACGGCCCGTTCACATCCCGCCCAGGAAGCGAACGGACGACGCTCCCAGGCTCTTCTACATCCCGGCGCACCGCACCCTGAGCGTCGCGGAAGGCTGGCCTGCGGGCTTCCGAAGCTACAAGCCGGACACGCCGTTCGTCGTTCGGGACTTCAGCGAGCAACTGCTTGAGCTGCTGACCACCAGGCAAGGAACGGAAGGAAACGTGGTTTTTCCGCAGCCGCGTCGGCTGAAACGACCTTTCCGCGACTTGGTAGACGAGGCGGTCTTCCACGGGGGTCAGCTCAAGCTGTTGAGCGACGGCCCACGACGCCAGTTCAAGCTCGTCTACCCGAACGCCGAGATTGCCTACATGGCTTGGACCGCTGGGCAGCGGGAGTTCATTCCGTTGTTGCTCGGCATCTACCATCTGGTCCCGCTGGGGGTCCGACCCCGGACGGGTTCGATCGAGTGGATCGTCATCGAGGAGCCCGAGATGGGGCTGCACTCGAACGCCATCCAGGCCGTCATGCTACTGATCCTCGAGTTGATGGACCGTGGCTATCGCGTAGCGGTCTCGACACACTCTCCGGCCATCCTCGAGGTGCTTTGGGGCTTGCGTCAGCTCAAGACTGGCGGGGCGAACCCCAGCAAGCTCCGAGATCTGTTCGGCCTCGAGCGGGCAGGTTGGGACGTCGACCGGCTCGCCCGGAACGTACTGAAGAAGGAGTACCGGGTCTACTACCTGGACTACGTCGATCACAAGGTCGATTCGGCTCGGTCGTACGACATCAGCGCGCTCGATCCGGATTCCGCGGAGCTCGGCGAGAGAACCTGGGGGCACCTGCTCAGCTTGAGCAGTCGAGTCAACGCTGCGGTTGCCGACGTGCAGACCAGCACGACCAAGTGAAGGCGCGGGGCCGCGCCGGCAATCCGTGCGAGCGACTGCGTGCGTGGGAAGCAATCCACGAGGTGGTCAAGCCAGGCCTGCGGGGCTTGACATCGCGACATCGGTCGCTGGTCTCGGATGGACAGCGCTTCTCCTGCAGCGTGGATCTCGACGAAGCACGGCGGGCCGCGGAACCCGAGGAACCGAGGTGGGACTACATCCTCGGGCTACCAGCAGAGGTCTGGGGCATGGAGGTTCACCCGGCAAAGGCGTCCGAGGTGGATGGGATCATCGGCAAGAAGCTCTGGGCCGAGCGACGACTGAGGACCAACTGCGCGCTGGGCGTGGCACGTTGGCACTGGATCCGCCCCCCGCGGTCGCCCCTTCAGTTCACGCCGCGGAGCCCAGCAGCGCGCCGCCTTGCCAAGCACGGGATCCAGTTTCCGCGCGCCCGGCTGTAAGAACGCCCCCAAGACGGGGCTGCCGTTCTCCCTGGCCCCTGACGTCGATGCTGCCGTACGCGGCCCCGCCGCCGCATGCGGTATCTTCCGCGGAAGCGGAGGGTCGACCCATGTCCAATCTCGACCGTCGGGAGTTCCTGGGGAGCGTGGCCGCCGGGGTGGCGACGGTGTCGACGGTGGCCGCGGCGAAGAAGAGTCGGGCCGACCCTTCAGGGCTCGCGGCACCCGCGTTTCGCCCGCTGCCGCTCGGCTCGATCCGGCCGGAGGGCTGGCTGCTGCGGCAGCTTCGGCTGCAACGCGATGGGCTCACCGGCCACCTCGACGAGTTCTGGCCCGACGTGGCCGAGAGCCAGTGGTTCGGCGGCGCGGCCGAGGGCTGGGAGCGGGCGCCTTACTGGCTGGACGGCGCAATCCCGCTCGCCTTCCTCCTCGACGACGCGGATCTCAAGGCGCGGCTCGCAAGCCGGGTCGGGCACATCGTCACGCACCAGCGGCCTGACGGCTGGTACGCCCCCTACCCCGAGGACGCGGGCGCGAAGCCGTACGATCTCTGGGCGATCCTGCTCGCCAACAAAGCCCTCGTCCAGTACCACGAGGCCACGGGCGACGCGCGCGTGCTCGAAGCCGTGCGCAAGAGCCTGCGGGCCCTGCTCGAGGGCCTCTCGCACACTCCGCTTTTCGACTGGGGCCGCTTCCGCTGGTACGAGGGGCTGGTCCCGGCCCTCTACGTCTACGAGCGGACGGGCGAAGCATGGCTTCTGGAGTTGGCGCGCACGCTGCGCGCGCAGGGCGTCGGCTTCGAGGCGCTCTACCGCACCGAGGACGTGACGCTGCCGACGCCTCGCCGGGGACTCTGGAAGTGGACGAAGCACGTCGTCAACACGGCCATGGCCACCAAGGCCTCCGCCCTTTCCTGGCGGCTCGACCAGCGCCCCGGCGACCGCGCCTTCGCCCGCCGGATGATCGAGATCCTCGACCGGCACCACGGCCAGGCGACCGGCATGTTCTCGGGCGACGAATGCCTCGCCGGGAAGAACCCGCTCCAGGGCACGGAGCTGTGCGCGGTGGTCGAGTTCATGCACTCGCTGGAGACGCTGTTCTCGGTCTTCGGCGATCCCTGGTTCGCCGATCGGCTCGAGCGCGTGGCCTATAACGCCCTGCCCGCGACCTTCGCGCCCGACATGTGGTCCCACCAGTACGACCAGCAGGTGAACCAGGTGCAGTGCACGGTCAACCCGGAGCACCTCTTCACCACCAACGGCCCCGAGTCGAACATCTTCGGCCTCGAGCCCAACTTCGGATGCTGCACCGCGAACATGCACCAGGGTTGGCCGAAGCTCGCCGCGCACCTGTGGATGAAGACGGAGGAGGACGGTCTCGTCGCCGCCGCGTACGCGCCGTGTCGAGTGAGCTTCGCGTCGCGAGGTGTCCCGGTGACAGTAGTCGTCGACACCGACTACCCGTTCCGCGAGACGCTCAGGGTCACGGTCCGGCCCGAGCGAAGCGCCTCGTTCCCGCTCGTCCGGCGCGTGGTG
>DATEUE010000271.1:0-2847 GCA_035283305.1 Vicinamibacteria bacterium
AACCACGAGACGACCCGGACAGGTCGCGCCGCCGCCGCCGCGTCCCCGCTTCGCCCGCCACGCTGGTCCGCCCCTCCCTCCCCAGAACACCGCCCGCGCCGGTCTTGGCGAAGCAGCCCGCGGGACCGCGCCGCGGGGAGACGAAGCCAACGGCCGACAGCGGGCTTCCTGGAGTCTCGTCGCCGCCCCTCATTCCACCGCCGCCTATCATCGCGCCGCCGCCCGCCCCATCGGCGAAGCTGCGCGACGACCGGGACACAGTGCCGCGTCGCCCCGCGCACCCCGTGCCCCGTGCACCGGTGGAGCCTCCCGCCGAGCCAGCAGTCGGCACGGAGTCAGTCCTACCCTTGCTGCCGTCGGACGAGGACGTCGGGTGGATGACGCTTCCCAAGCCGCTCGAGGATGAGCCGCCCGCGCTCCCCGCCGTCTCGTGGCGCGATCCCCTGGAACCATCCTCCGTCAGCGCACGACCGAGCCTCCTCCAAGGAGCACTACTCTGGCTGATGTCCCAGGCGGGCTCCGCGTACAGGGCCCTTCTTTCCCTGTGGAAGAGCCTGGCGCGCGGGGACCGTCCGCTGCCGTCGTTCTCGCCCGGGGAGCCCGCGCCGTGGCGCGCCGTCGACTCGGAGCGGAGCGCGTCGCCGGAGCCGCGGCCCTCGGTCGAGGTTCCGCTGGGAGTACGAGCCCGGGCGGAGAAGGGCAGGGAGTGGCTCGGTGTTTATCGCCCGCGGAGGTCGACCGACGACGGCCTCCCGATCCTCCAGCTCGAGCGACTCGACGACGAGGAGAGGTCGAGCGACGACGCTCCAGAGATCATCCTGGAGCCACTCGACGACTAGATACCTCAGGACACCATGTCTCTCCAGCTCTGGAGGACCAGCATGTAGTTGGCGCGGGCGTACACCTGGGGGTCGGGGCAGGCGTCGAGATTCATGCTGCCCTGGGCCTGGCGCAGCGAGTGGTACTCGTGCTCCTCGAGCCACTGCGCGAGCTCCTGCCGGAGCGTGGCGAGGTACTGCGGGCCGCGCTTCAGCAGCGCCGAGACCAGCTGGATGGCGTGCGCGCCGGCCATGATCGACTGTACGGCGTCGTTCACGGTGTGCACGCCGCCCGTCACGGCGAGCGAGGCCTTGAGCTTGGGCGACAGGATCGCGAGCCAGGTGATCCGCAGCGGCAGCTCGGCCGAGCTCGACAGGTGCACGTGGCGGCGCACCTCCAGCTCGTCGACGTCGATGTCGGGCTGGTAGAAGCGGTTGAACAGCACGAGCCCATCCGCGCCCGCCTCGTCGAGCTTGGATGCGAAGTGGGCGAGCGAGGTGTAGTAGGGCGAGAGCTTCACGGCCACGGGGATGCGCACCGCCTTGCGCACCGCCTGGACCACCTCGACGGTGCGCAGCTCGATCTGGGCGCCCGACTCGTTCGGGTTGCTGCCGAGCGAGAAGACGTTGAGCTCGAGCGCGTCGGCGCCCGCCTGCTCGATGAGCTTGGCGTACTCGAGCCAGCCGCCGAGCGCGGAGCCGTTCAGCGAGCCGATCACCGGGACGTCGACGGCCTGCTTCACGCGGCGCAGGTGCTCGAGGTACTCGTCGGGGCCGAGGTGGAAGGCCTCGGGGTTCGGGAAGAAGCTGAGCGCCTCGGCGAAGGACTGGCCGTGCGACTCGGTGTGGACGAAGGTCGCCACCTGCTCGCGGGTGATCTGCTCCTCGAAGATCGAGTGCATCACGATGGCCGCGGCGCCGGCGTCCTCGAGCTTGCGCACCGTGTCGAGGTCGTCGACCAGGGGCGAGGCGCCCGGCATCAGCGGGTGGGGCAGCTTCAGGCCGAGATAGCTGGTGCTGAGGTCCATGTCTCCCTCCGGTTCAGTGCTTCGTCGCGACGGGCTCAGGCTGCGGCTTGGGCGGCGCCTCGGACTGTGCCTTCGGCTGCAGCTCTTCGTCCGTGATCTGCGGCACGGTCAGCGCCGAGAGCTGCTTGTAGACGGCCACGCGCTGCCGGGCCTGCCTTTCGGCGGAGGCGAGCAGCTTCTTGTAGCGGACGGGGTCGAGCTTCTCGACCATGCGGAAGCGCGTCTCGTTGCGCATGTACTGCTGGGCCGAGATCTTCGGCTCGCCCGAGTCGAGCGCGAGCGGCGGCTGGCCGAGCGCCGCGCGGCGCGGGTCGAAGCGGTAGAGCGGCCAGACGCCGGAGTCGACCGCGAGCTTCTGCTGCTCGGCCCCGTAGGCCATGTCGTAGCCGTGGGCGATGCAGTGGCTGTAGGCGACGATCAGCGAAGGTCCCGGGTAGCTCTCGGCTTCCTGGAACGCCTTGAGCGTCTGCACGTCCTTGGCGCCGAACGCGACGCGCGCCACGTAGACGTGGCCGTAGGCCATCGCCATCATGCCGATGTCCTTCTTCGGGGACTCCTTGCCGGCCGAGGCGAACTTGGCGGCCGCGCCCGTCGGGGTGGCCTTCGACTGCTGGCCGCCCGTGTTCGAGTAGACCTCGGTGTCGAGCACCAGCACGTTGACGTCGCGGTGCATCGAGAGCACGTGGTCGAGGCCGCCGTAGCCGATGTCGTAGGCCCAGCCGTCGCCGCCCACGATCCAGACGTTCTTCTTGACCAGGTAGTCGGCGAGGTGCAGCAGGCGCTGCGCCTCGGCGCCGGGGATCCCCGCGAGCGCCTGCTTCAGCGCCACCACGCGCTTGCGCTGGGCCGAGATGCCCGCCTCGTTCGCCTGGTCGGCCTCGAGGATCTCCTTGACCAGGTTAGAGGCGAGGCGGGAGCCGAGGCCGTTCAGCAGGCCCACGGCCTGCTCCATGTGCTGGTCGACTGCGAGCCGCATCCCGAGGCCGAACTCGGCGTTGTCC
>DATEUE010000272.1:0-12951 GCA_035283305.1 Vicinamibacteria bacterium
CCGCGCCATTCGAGGTCGGCGAGCCGCTCGGCGAGCGGCACGTCGGTCCGCAGCGTCGCGAGCTGACGGTATAGCATCGCGTCCTCGCGACGCCCGCGCAGCGACATGGCCAGGCGCTGCTTGCCGCGGACCTCGACCGACCAGCTCGCGGGGTCGTCGGGAATCGCTTCGATGTGGAGGTGACGCGCGAGCACGGCGGCCGCGGCTTTCTCCCCGAAGCCCGGGATGCCGGGGATGCCGTCGGCACTGTCGCCGACGAGGGCGAGCCAGTCCGGGATCGACCCGGGCGGCACGCCGAAGCGCGCAACGACTCCCGCCTCGTCGCGGTCGGTGCCGCGCCTGCGGTCGCGGCAGATGACCTTTTGGCCGGTCACGCACTGCGAGAAGTCCTTGTCGGGCGAGCAGATCACCACCTGCTCGACGCCGGGAGCGTCGCGAAAGCGCGCGGCCCCGGTCGCGAGGGCATCGTCCGCCTCGAACTCGACCATCGGCCACACGACGACGCCGAGTGCGGCCACGGCGCGCTCGGCCGGGTGGAACTGCGCCAGCAGGTCTCGTTCGATGCCGTCGCCGGTCTTGTAGCCGGCAAAGAGCTGGTTTCGGAACGACTCGATCACGTGGTCGAAGCCGCACGCGACGTGGGTGACGCCCGGCTCGCGGAGGAGCGCGATGAGCGTCGAGAGGATGCCGCGCAGCGCCCCCACGGGCCGGCCCTGGGCGTCGTGCGCCGGGGGGACGCCGTAGAACGCCCGGAACAGCTCGTAGGTGCCGTCGACGAGGTGGACCTTCACATCCGGGAGCGGCGCACGGCGTAGAGCAGCGTGGCGGCGGCGAGCGTCGCCCCCAGCACGGCGAGCTCCCGGCCCGTCGCGTGGGCCAGGATCCACAGGATCACGGCCATGGCGGCGATCGGGATGATCCGCTCGCCCGGCAGCCGCAGCCCGGCCGCGGAGGCGGCCGCCGGGCGCGAGACGAAGCGCAGCGCCGCCGCGCAGCCGAGGAAGTAGAGGGACAGCACCCCGACGTTCGAGAGCAGCGCCAGGTGCGTGAAGGTGTTCGTGGCCGCGACCACGGACACCAGCACTGCATGAGTCACGATCGCCACGTGCGGGGTGTGGAAGCGCGGGTGCACGGAGGCGAACAGCCGTGGCAGCAGCGCGTCGCGGCCAAAGGCGAAGATCGAGCGCGGCGAGGCCAGCATGTCGCCGCTCAGGTAGCCGAACATCGAGACCATGCCGCCGAGCAGCACCAGCAGCCGACCCCCGTCGCCGAGCACCTTCCCGGCCGCGGCCGCGAGCGGGGCGCTCGCCTCCTGCTGCAGCTCGCCGCCGAGGACGCCCTGGGCCACCGCCTGGATCGCGAGGTAGAGCAGCGTCGTCATCCCCAGGGCCAGCCCGATGGCGCGCGGCACCGTGCGCTCCGGCTCGCGCACCTCTCCGCTCGGCACGAGCGCCACCTCGATGCCCGCGAAGGCGAAGATGAGCAACAGCACCGTGCTGCCGAGCGCCTCGCCGGCGGGCCAGCCGGGCCACGCGAGGTGGCGCAGGTCGATGGAGAAGACGCCCACGCCGATCAGCAGCGCGAGCGGCAGCAGCTTGGCGATCGTGATTCCTTCCACGAGCCGCGCGCCCGGCTTGACTCCGCGCAGGTTCACGAACGCGAGCAGCGCCAGCGTGGCGAGGATGACGGCGAGACGTGGAGCCCCCGCCGCCACCACCGGGAGCAGCAGGCCCACCTGGTCGGCGAAGGCGCTCATCAGGCCCGCGGCCGTGAGCCACAGCACCAGCCACTGCACCACGCCCGCCATGACGCCGACGAAGGGGCCGAACGCGACCTCGACGTAGGCGTAGATCCCGCCCGTGAGCGAGACGCGGCTGCCCGCGAGGGCGAACGACGTCACGACGAGCGCCATGGCCACCGCGCAGATCAGGTACGCCGCGGGCGCCGCGGCGCCCAGGTTGGCCGCGACCGCCGCGGGCAGCACGAAGATGCCCGCGCCGACCGTCACGTTCACGATGCTGGCGGTGAGCTGGCGGACGCCGATGGCGCGGACGAGCTGCGGCTCGGCGTGTGCGTCGCCTCTCGCGGGTTCCGGGCTCCCCTGCATCGGCGCAATCTGCCGCACGTCCGCCCGCGACGCAAGCGCGGCCCCGGGATCAGGGCAAGAGCGCGCGCAGCCAGCGGCCCCAGATGGGCACGAGCAGGGCTTTCAGGAACCAGTCGGCCAGGATCCCGCTGAGCACCGCCATGACGTAGGCGCCACGGCCTCTGGCTTTCAGGCGGCCGCGTGCCGCGGGGAAGACCCGCGCGAAGAACGGCTCCGCGAGGAGCACGCCCAGCGTGGCGAAGGCCGCGACGCGCGCAATCGCCCACGGCGACCAGCCCAGCAGAGCCACGCCCCAGGCGGGCGTTCCCGCCTTCGCGAGCGCGGCGACGTAGAACGACATCTGGTTCATCAGCAGGGCGCCCATCAGGATCGCCCCGGCGCTCACGGTCAGCAGGCCGATCGCGACGAACGCCGCGAGGTGCAACAAGTGCTGCGGCAGGAACAGGCGCGGGCTGCCCTCCCGGCCCAGTCCCGTCCGGATCCAACGGAACATCTCTTCCTTGTACTCGGGTCCGTTGACGACCAGCGGCCCGAGCGGCTCGGGCCACCACACGAACGCGAGCGTGCCGACGATGGCCAGCGCCGCGGCCCACCACAGCATGGCCCGCACCGCACCGCCGCGCTCTCCCTTGCGCAGCCGGTGGACGAGCACGATGTAGGCCGGCAGCGCGTTCAGCAGCGGCAGCAGCCACGGCTGACACAGCCCGAGGCCGATCGGGTATGAGACGAGCGTGGCGAGAAGCATGATCGCGAGGTCGTTTCTCACTGGAGCTGCTCCTGGACGGCCCGCTCGAGACAGCCGCGCTCGCTCGAGCCGGGCCCGAAGGGATCGGGGTGGCGCTTCTCGGGCCAGGGACATCCCTTCGCGTGCGCCACGACCGCGTCGGCGAGCCGGCTCACCATCCCGGTGGCGAGCGCCGCGGCGCCGCGGCAGTGGGCGCAGTAGCCGTGGCCGGACATGAAGCCCGCGACGTCGTGGAGGTCGTGCAGGTCGCGCGGGCGCGCAGTCCCCGCCTCGAAACCGCGCAGGATGCGGGCGAGGCTCGCGGCACCCACGGCGCACGGCGGGCACTGTCCGCAGCTCTCCCGCTCGTAGAACGAGGCCACCGAGACCGCCACGGCCATCGGACAGGCCGAGGCGCCGACGACGAGCACGGCGCCGGTGCCAAGGGCCGTGCCCTTCTGCCGCAGCGCGTCGGGGTCGAGCGGCGTGTCGAGGTCGGCAGGCTGCAGCGGGGGGGCGCCCGGGCCGGCCGGAAACACGAGCCCGATCTCCTCGGTCGCGCCGCCCGCGTGCTCGTCGATCACGGCGCCGAGCGGGGTGCCGAGCCTCACCTCGCGCACGCCCGGTCGGCGCACGTCGCCCCAGAGTGTCACGAGCGTCGTCTCC
The DNA here is from genome assembly GCA_035283305.1 of Vicinamibacteria bacterium. GTDB lineage: Bacteria > Acidobacteriota > Vicinamibacteria > Fen-336 > Fen-336 > DATBSL01. The sequence continues at coordinate 3,498 of DATEUE010000272.1, forward strand.
GACCCGCGAGAGCCCTCGGGCTCGGCGAGCGCCCGGGGCACCCGCGCGAGCGTCTCGACGTTCTGGACGAGCGTTGGCCGGCCCTCGTAGCCGACGGCGAAAGGCAGCGGCGGCTTCGGCCGCGGCCAGGGCTTGCGGCCTTCGAGCGATTCGATGAGCGCCGTCTCCTCACCCGTGATGTAGCCGTCGTCCCCGCGCCGGATCCGCACCTCGAGCGAGCCGAGCGAGGCCCTGGCGAGCGCCGCCTCGAGCGCCTTCGCGGGTGCGTCGAAGGACGCCTTCAGGAACACTACCGCCTCGCTCGTGCCTACCGCGCGCGCCGCGAGTTGCAGCCCCTCGATCACGTCGTCCGGCCGGCGCAGCATCACGAAACGGTCCTTGAACGAGCCGGGCTCGCCCTCGGCGCCGTTGGCGATCACGAGCGGCCGCCCGCCCTCCGCGCGCACCGCTCTCCACTTCCGCGCGGCATTGAACCAACCGCCTCCGCGCCCGCGCAGACCGGATCGGTCCAGGCGCTCGACGAGCGCTTCCGGGGTGGACTCGAGCAGTGTCGGCATCAAGGTGGCTCCCTAGGGCGGGGAGCATTATGCCCCGGGCCCACGGCAGCCCCGGGTGTCCGGGGGGGGGCGGCGCCCCCCGGCTTGGAGAAAGCTGGCCTTTTCGCGCACCTCCGAGGGCCGGGATTGGAGGGTGACGGACAACGGACTTGAGGAACAACGGAGAACGGCAACGAACAACGGCAACGAACAAGGGCAAGACGGGCTGGACTGAGCTTGAGGGGGGGCATCCCGCCCCCCCCTAACCCCTGGGGAGTAACTTCACAAAAAAGTTCAGATGGGCTAGGATGGGGTATTCAAGGGAGTCGAAGGGCATGATCACGCTGACCGCCACGGCCGCTGCCAAGGTGAAGGGGATCCTGGAGCAGGAGAAGGAGAGCCTTCCGCAGGGCGGGCTCCGGATTTACGTGCAGGGGGGCGGCTGCTCCGGCTTCCAGTACGGGATGGTGCTCGACGAGGTCGCCGAAGACGACCAGGTGATCGAAGCCGAAGGCGTGAAGGTCATCGTGGACCCGATGAGCCTTCGGCACCTCGAGGGCGCCGAGGTCGACTACAAGGAAGACCTGATGGGCGGCGGGTTCGCAATCAAGAATCCGAACGCCAAGTCCACCTGCGGCTGCGGCCACTCGTTCCAGACCGCCGAGGGCGAAGGCAGCGGCGGCCACCAGCACTGAGCTGGGCCGGAACCGACTTTCTCGTTCGGACCCGCGTCTCAAGGGTCGGACGGGCCAATAAGGAGGTTCCATGAACGGTAGGATCGCCCTCATCACGGGCGCGGCTGCGGCTCTCGTCGCATCACTCAGTCTCGGGCCGGGCGACGCGCGTACCTTCGCCGGGGACGACGACCAGAAGATCGAGAAGCGGGTCGTGGTGCGTCATGCGGGCGGCGGACGCCTGGGCGTGACGATCGGCGACACGACGGGAGACGCCCGCGGAGCCGCTGTCCGCTCGGTCGCTGAGGAGAGCGCGGCCGAGAAGGCCGGCATCAAGCAAGGCGACGTCGTCGTTCGCTTCGACGGCGAGCCGGTGCGCAGCGCGAGCCATCTCTCGCGGCTCGTCGCCGAAACGCCCGCCGGCCGCGCGGTCGCGATCGAGGTGACGCGCGGCGGAACCACCCAGAAGCTCACCGCCACGCTCGCCGAAGGTGGCCAGGGGATGCGAGTGCTCATGCCGGACTGGGAGGCCATGGTTCCGCATCCCCCGGCGGCTCCCCACCCGCCCCTGCCGCCTTCGGCGCCCCGCGCGCCGATGGCCTGGAGCTTCAGGGGCGACGACGGCCGCGATTTCGCCTTCAAGATGTTGAGCGGCGGCCCGCGCAAGCTGGGCATCGAGTACATGGAGCTCGGCGAGCAGCTCGCCTCCTACTTCAAGCTGGCGGGCAAGTCGGGTGTGCTCGTGACGTCGGTCGACGCGGACGGGCCCGCCGCCAAGGCCGGCCTCAAGGCCGGCGACGCGATCGTCAAGCTGGGCAGCGACAGCATCGCCGACGGCGACGACCTGCGCGACGCCCTGTCCGAGGCCGAGGGCGGCAGCGAGGTCGCGATCACCGTGCAGCGCGACGGCCACCCGGTCGAGCTCAAGGTCACGCTCGCCAAGCCCGAGCAGCGTCGCAAGCACCGCGAAGCGCGGGGCGTCAGCCTGTAGCCGGGTTCGCTCCGCCGGCTCCCGCGTCCGCCTCTCGGGCGCGGGGGCCGCTCGCGTCTTCGAGCTCCAGCACCAGCAGCGTGCCTCCGGTCACGAGCGCCGGGCCGAGCAGCAGGTTGGCGAGCGGGACGATGAAGCCGAGCATCCCCGCGAGACCGAAGCCCTGGGTCTCGACCCGCCACTCACGGTGCCAGCGCCGCTTGTCGGCGAAGCTCATGCCACGGCGCGAGAGCGCCGGGTCGGTCATCTGCAGCGCGACGGCCCGGGCGCCCCACATCAGCGCGAGCAGCGGCCCCACGAGCGGGATGAAGCCCAGCAGGAACAGCACCGGCGCGGCCGCCAGGAAGTAGAGCGCCCCGCGCAGCGACTGACCCACCTCGAACACCAGCCCTGGCGAGGCGTCCTCGGCCAGGCCGCGCGCCCGCGCCTCGACGCGGCGCGAGAGCTGCTCGAGCAGGGGCGAGGCCAGCGCGAGTGCCAGCCCCAGCCCGAGGAACGCCCCCGCTCCGACCGTCGCGATCCACAACAGCACGCTCGTCGGCAGCGCGATCCACTCGGGATAGCGCCCCGGCTCGGGCAGCATCGCCGCCAGCACGCGCGGCGCTAGCAGCAGCCCTCCGAGCGCGAAGATCGCGACCAGCACGCCCGCGAGTATCGCGGGCAGCGCCGCGAGCGGCCACAGCCGCGGGTGGCGCAGCAGGAACGCGAAGCCCGCGGGCACGTGCCAGGCCCCGGCCGCGGCGCGTCGCAGCAGGCCGGGCCGTGCCTCCGCCGGGTCGCTCGTCCCGTGGTCCATGGCAACGGCCAGACTAGCAGAGCCACCGCCGCCTTGACAGCCTCGCTCGCGTGCGTGGCAGAATGCCGGCGCATGAACGAGTGCCTCGCCGTCATCCTCGGGGGCGGCCGCGGGACGCGCCTGTTTCCCTTGACGCACCAGCGCTCGAAGCCTGCCGTGCCGATCGGAGGCAAGTACCGGCTGATCGACATCCCGATCAGCAACTGCCTCAACTCGAACCTGCGCCGCATCTTCGTGGTGACGCAGTACAACTCCGAGAGCCTCAACAAACACCTGTCGATGACGTACAAGTTCGACGTGTTCAGCTCGGCGTTCGTGACGGTGCTCGCGGCCGAGCAGACCGAGGACAGCCCGGAGTGGTTCCAGGGCACCGCCGACGCCGTGCGCCAGAGCACGCGCCACCTCGACAGCCACCGCAGCCGCGAGGTGCTGATCCTGTCGGGCGACCAGCTCTACCAGATGGACTACCGCAAGATGCTCGACACCCACCGGCGCCACGTGGCCGACGCGACGGTGGCGGTGCTGCCGGTGACCGCGGAGCAGACGGCGGGCTACGGAATCCTGAAGGTCAACCGCCAGGGCCGCATCGTCCACTTCGAGGAGAAGCCGAAGCCCGAGCGCTTGCCGGAGCTCGAGTCCGATATCCCCGGCCACGGCAAGGGCTTTCTCGCCTCGATGGGCATCTACATGTTCTCGCGCGAGGCGCTCGAGCGGGCGGCCTCGGATCGTGCGCTCGTGGACTTCGGGCGCCACGTGATCCCCAAGGCGATCGGCGAGCAGCGCGTGCAGGCGCACTTCTTCCGCGGCTACTGGGAGGACGTCGGGACGATCGGCTCCTACTACGAAGCCAACCTGCAGCTGTGCGACCCGATGCCGCCCTTCGACTTCTACGACGCGGGCCGTCCCGTCTACACCAACCCACGTTTCCTGCCCGCGACCAAGATCGAGGGCTGCGCGCTCAAGAGCGCTCTCGTCTCGGAGGGCGGCATCCTGATGGGGGCGGAGATCGAGCGCTCGGTGATCGGGATCCGCAGTCGCATCGGGCAGGGCACGCGCATCCGCCACAGCCTGATCCTGGGCGCCGACTACTACGAGAGCCTGGAGGAGATCGACCGCGCCCAGGCCAAGGGGCTGCCGCCCGTCGGGATCGGCCAGGACGCGGTGATCGAGCGCGCGATCATCGACAAGAACGCCCGCGTCGGCCGGGGCGTCCGCATCGTCCACGCCGAGGGCGCCTCGGAGAAGGACGGCCCCGGCTACTACATCCGCGACGGGATCGTGATCGTGCCGAAGGGCGGTGTGATCCCCGACGGCGCCGTGATCTAGCTCTCGCGGACCGCGTCGATTTTTCGGTCGCGCTCGCTCGCGATCCGCTCGCGGTCGCGCCTGTAGTCCTGCTCGAGCCGGTCGAGCGCGTCCAGGTCGCCTGCCTTCTGCCGATCCGACTGGTGCAGGATCTCCCGCTCGGCGAGCTTCGCCTCGTACACCCGGCGCAGCTCCGCGATCCTCTGCTTCTGCTCGTCGCTCAAGACGCGCTGCGTGACACCGTCCGCGCGGTCCTTCTGCTTCAGCCGTTCGAGGATCAGCTCGTACGCGGATTTCGGGGCTTCTTCGTCGGACAAGGGCTTCTGCCTCCCGTGAGGCGAGTCTAATCGCAAGCCGCCTGCGATAGCATGAGACGTTGCTCATCGCACGCCTCGTCGCACTCGGATGCCTGCTCGGCTGGGCGGCTCTCCTGGGGACTCCCGCCCTCGAGCCGGCCCCGCGCGCGCTCGCTGGCGGCTCGCTCCTCGACCTCCGCTCGCTCACGGGAGCGGCCCTCGTCGCCTCTCGCCTGCTGCTGCGCACGTCGCTCGCGGCCCTCCGCTTCGCGCCGCTCGGGCTCTTTGCCGTCTTCGTGCTGCCCGATCAGGCCGGTCGGCTGCTCCGCGCCGGCCTGGTCGCGCTGCCGGCGCTCGTCCTCGCGACCGTCGTCGCCTGGCTCGCGCTCGCCGCCCGTGCGGGCTCGGCTCCGGGACCGTTCGAGATCCTGGTCCCCGGCGTGGGCATCCTGGTCGGGGCGTGGGCAGGGCTCGCCTGGCGCCGGGGCTGGCGCGCCCGGCTGATGTTCCTGCCGACCCTCGTAGCCAACGCCGTCGTGCTGCTCTTGCTCGCCCTCGGCCTCGCGGTCCTCTCGCTCGACGCCGAACCGGCCCTCGCGGAGCCGAAGCCGCTCACCTCGGCGGAGAAGCGGCACATCGTCGAGCTCTTCCAGGGCAAGAACCCGCGCAAGGTCCCGCCTGGCGAGACGCGGACGCTCCGGCTCACGGGCGCGGAGCTCGACCGGCTCGCGAGCTGGGCCGCGCTCTCGACCGGCCGGGGCGTGCGCACGAGCGTGCGGCTGGAGGCCTCCGGGCTCGCCGGCGCGGCGTCTTTGCGCGTGCCCCGAACCGCGCGCTGGTGGAACGTGCGGGCCGCGGCCCGCGTGGGAATCGAGAAGGGCCGGCTCGCGGCCACCGGCACCGAGCTGCGCGTCGGCCAGTTTCGCCTTCCCGCGCTGCTGCTCGAGGTCGCCTCGCCTTTCCTGGTCGCGGGCCTGCAGGGCGACCGGGACTTGCGCAGCGTGCTGCCCGCGGTCGAGTCGCTTTCGTTCTCGCCCGAAGCGGCGACGCTCAGCTACACGCGCGTCGACATGCCGCCGGGCCTCGTCGCGCGGCTGGTGTGGGGCGAAGGAGCGGGGGAGGCGACGCGAGAGGTCGTGTACGCGCACGTCGACCGCCTGCTGAAGGCGCTCGAAGCGACGCCGGAAGGGGACGCTCGCTTCGCGCGCGCACTCGAGACGGCTTTTGCCACGGCGAGCGAGCGCAGCGCCGCCTCGGGTGCCGCCGCCGCGGAGAACCGCGCGGCGATCCTGGCGCTCGGCATCGTTCTCGGCCACCCGCGCCTGGCGCGCTCGGTGGGCGAGCGCCTGGACGACGAGCGCTCGGGTGCGGCGCTCGACCTGGTCGCCGGGACCACGCTGCGCGGCCGAGGCGACTGGGCCCGGCACTTCACGCTCAGCGGCGCCCTCACCGTGCTGTCGGCCGCGTCCCCGAGCGACGCCGCCGGCCTGCTCAAGGAAGAGCTCGACGCCGACGGCGGCAGCGGCTTCTCGTTCGGGGACCTGCTGGCCGATCGCGCCGGCACCACCTTCGCGGACACCGCCACGCGCGACGACGCGTCCGCCCTGCAGGTGCAGCAGCGCCTGGCCGGCGGCTTTCGCGTGGACGACTTCTTCCCGCCCGCGGCCGACCTGCCGGAGGGCATCGACGACGCGGAGCTGCAGGCCCGCTACGGCGGCGTCGGGGGCGCCCTCTACCGCCAGAAGGCGGACGAGATCGAGCGCCGCCTCGCGGCCTGCGCTGCCTACCGCGAGTCGCTGCCGCCGGCCGAGGCCCCGCCGGCACCCGGCCAGGTCGTGAGATGACGCGTCTCGGCCGCCACGGGCCGGAGCTGACGCTGCTCGCGGCCTTCGCCCTGACGCGGCTCGTCGCCCGGATCGGCTTCGGGCTGCGGTTCGACGCCGACGTCGCCCACTACTGGCACGTGCTCGACTTTTCACTGCTCCGGGGCGATCTCGCTCGCTCGATCCTCTACCTCCACAGCCAGCCGCCGCTCTACAACCTGTTCCTCGGGATCGTGCTGAAGTGGGTGCCCGCGGCCGTGGCGCCCCTCGTCTTCGAGGCCGCGTTCCTGGCCGTCGGGTATCTGGGGATCCTCGGGATCTACGCCCTGCTGGTGGAGCTCGGGGCACCGCGGCGCGCGGCGCTCCTGGCGGCGCTCGTCCAGACTCTCTCCACGACCTGGCTCGTCTACGAGAGCTGGCTCTTCTACTCGCTGCCCACCGCCGCCTTGATGACGTGGGCTTGCGTGTGGCTGGCCCGCGCCGCGCGGGGCAGCGCCGCGGCGGCCGTCGGTTTCGCGACGGCGCTGGCGGCGCTCTCCTGGACGCGTGCGACGTATCAGCCGGTCTGGGTCGCGGCGGCGCTTTCGGTGTTGCTCTTCGCCGTGCGCGCCGGCGCGCCCCGCGTCCGGACGAGCGCCTGGCTCGCCGCGGTCACAGCACTCGCGCTGGCTCTCGCCCTGCCCGCGAAGAACTACCTCCTCGTCGGCTCCTTCTCGAGTAGCACCTGGCTCGGCATGAACCTCGCGCACATGACGACGGAGCGACTGGACGAGGCGACGCGAGAGGACTGGATCGGGTCGGGCCGCTTGGACCCGGTCGCGCGAGTGCGCGCATTCGCGCCGCTCTCGGACTATCCCGAGGAGCTTCGGGCTCCGCCACCCGGCATCCCGGAGCATGAGGCGCTCGTCACGCCGCTCAAGGCGGACGGCTCACCCAACCTCAACCACGCCGCCTACGTGCGCATCGGACGCGCCTACCAGCGCGCGGCGCTCGAGGTGGTGCGCGGCCGGCCCGACGTGTACTTCGACCGGGTGCGCCGCGCGTTTCGCACCTGGCTGCGCCCGCCGAGCGACTACCTCTACGTGGTGCCGCAGCGGGAGGCGGTGCGCGAGTGGGATCGCCTGCACAGCCGGCTCCTGCTCTGGTCGGCGCTCGATCGGCGGCGAGCCGGGCCCACGCTCGTGCTGCTGCCGGCCGCGGCGCTCTTCCTCGCCGCGCTGCTGTGGCGTCCGGCCGCCGAGAGGCGGAGGCTGCTGCTCCTGGTCAGCTTCCCCGTGCTGGCGGTCGCGTGGAATTTCGGCGTGGGGAACCTCGTCGACGTGGAAGAGAACAACCGCTTCCGGGTCGAGGTCGAGGGCGTGATGGTCGCGCTCGGCTGCTTTGGCCTGATCGAGGTGCTCCGCCGGGCCGCCGCTCAGATCGGGGGCTCGCGCACCCCCTGAAGGCAGCTCTCGACCAGCGAGAGCAAGCCACAGTCCGCGTCCACGGCGAGGCCCCCGACCCGGGGGCCGCGGCAGAAGCCCTCTTCGAGAGGAGTCTGCCCGGCCGTGGCAGAGACCACGCGAAGCCTCGGCGCGGAGCGGGCGTACATCACGCGTGCCGGGAAGACGACCGACTGCCGGTGGAAGACGGGGTGCAGGTCGTCGACGGCCGAGACGGCCAGGCCGGGCGGGAGCCGTTCGCCGAGGCAGCGCAGGAAACGCAAGTCTTCGCGTGGCACCTCGGAGGCCCGGGTGCCCTTCCCCTTCAGCAGCGCGGGCGCGTCGAGCCGAGCCCCGGCCGAGTACCCCTCGCCGCGGCTCAGGACGAATAGCTGTGCCGCCCAGCTGAGGGCGACGAGCGCCAACACCCGCGCCATGGCGCGCCTCCCGGAAGAAGAGGAAGCAGCATGGCTCAGGGCGAAGCAGGCCGCCGCGAGGCCCAGGAGGGCCGCGAGCCGGTGGGGCCAGAGCATGTACCGGAAGCGATAGGGGCCGGCCCCCACCACGAGAACGGCCAGGAGCGGTGGCGACGCCACGAGCAGGAGCATGAGCCCCCGGAAGATCCGGCGACCGAGGGGCAGGAGCAGGAGCACGCACACGACGACGTACCCGGCGAGGCCCCCCAGCAGGTTCTCGCGCAGCAGGCCGCGTCCGGCGACGGCGTAGCCCACCTTGCGCAAGGAGTCGAGGACTCGGGCCGAGGCCGTCTCCTGCGGCTGCGGGAGCACCCGGCCCATCACCCAGAGCAGAGCCATCCCGGCCCCGAAGGCCAGGACCGTGGCCAGCAGGCTGCGGATCGCCGCCGTCAGCACGCGACGCCGCTCCTCGGGCGATGCGGCGCGCAGCTCGAAGAGGCGTTGTGCGAAGTAGGCGACGAGCACGCAGGCGCACAGCACCGCGCCGTCCTCCTTCACCAGCATGGCGAGCGCCGCGACCAGGATGGCGCGGCGTGACCGCCGCTCGCGCAGGTCGAGGGCCAGCAGGACGCAGAGCGGGGGATAGCACAGCTCGGGGTGGAAGCCGAACACCGGGTTGTCGAAGATGGCATACGCGATCGGGCCCAGGGCGCCGCCGAGCAGGGCCACGCGACCGACGAGGTCGATCGTCTCGGCGAATGCGATGCGCACCGCGGCCGCCACGTGCAGCAGCACCAGGCCGAGGATCAGGCCGTAGGCGCCGAAGCCGAGGGTCAGCGGGGAGAACGCGAGCATCAGGTAGTAGTTGTGGATGGCCGCGTGGTGACCGTAGACGTTGTCGCGCAGCAGCTCTCCCGACTGGAAGAGGCTCCGGCTCATCTCCAGGAAGCCGAAGAAGTCGGTGTGGTAGTACTCGAGGCCGTGGAACAGGAGCGCCTTGCACAGCCCCGCGTAGAGGACCAGGAGCACCGCCGCGGTGGCCACGGTCCACGTCGAGAGCGGGTGTCGCACCGTCATCGGCCGCTGCTGCGGGGCTCCTGCCTGGCGTAGGCCCAAACCAAGGCACGCGTGCGTGGCGGTGCCGCCGGTGGGGGTACGCAGGCCAGGTCCATCGGCAGCTTCACCGCCTCGGGTAG
>DATEUE010000273.1:0-16390 GCA_035283305.1 Vicinamibacteria bacterium
AGCCGACCGCGGTCGAGCTGGGCCGGTTCGGCTGTCGCCTGCCAGTAGTCGCCGCCGGCGGTGAGATTCCGCGAGCCGCCCCACGTCAGGTGCGGCAGCAGGCCCCGGTAGACGAGCGAGCCGTCCGGCTCGCTCGTCACATCGTCGGGCCGCGCGAGCCGCTCCCAGAACGCCGAGCGCGTGAGCGGGACGATCGTGCGGTCGTGTCGCGAGAAGCGGAAGCCGAGCGCCCGCAGCGCCTCGTACGCCACGACCACGGGCCAGGAGCCACCCGTCTCGCGCAGGAAGAAAGCGGAGAAGGCGCGACCGAAGGCCGGCAGGGCCAGCAGGGTGAAGCCCGCCGAAGTCGTCACGGCCCCGATGGCGTGGGCGGGGCCGCCCCACGCCAGCAACACCGGCACGAGCAGGACCAGCAGGCCCTCGACGAGGCCGGAGACGAGGGTGGCGGTGACCGCGTACAGCCCGAAGCGGTCGGACAGGCGCACCTGTGGCTCTTCGGGCAACAGGCCGACGATCAGGTAGAGCAGGAAGCGGAACGGCCGTGCCCGCTCGCGGCCGCGGGCCCGCTCCCGCTCGGACTCCGCGGCGCGCACGAAGGCTGAGCCGTAGACGACGCGGTCGCGCACCACCTCGCCCTCGGGCCAGGCCCGCAGCCGATAGGCGACGAGGCTGTCCTCGGGCAGCTCGGTCTCGGACGTGACCTCGTAGGTCTCTTCGCCGAGCACCACCGCCGTGCCGGGAAACGCGGGGCGCAGGCGGTAGGAGCCTTGCGCGCGCGCGCGCAGCGGCAGGAAGCCCCGGCTCCACACCTCGGCGTCCGCGGCGGCGCCGGGCGTGAGCCGGGCCTCCTCACCGTCGTCGACCCGCCACCTCCTGGTGTCGCCGGACACCTTCGGCTATTTCTTCTTGCCGAAGAGCGCGTCGAAGGCCGCCCGAGCCTTGGTCTCGCCCGACTGCGCCCCGCTCGCGCCCGGGTGCGAGAGCACCGAGATCTCACGGAACTCGAAGAACTCGCAGAAGTTCGCCTTGTCCTTCTCCGCCTGCCACTCCGCCTGAGGCTCTCGGCACTGGTTATTGGCGCCGGGGTCGTGGAGCCGGCAGTTGAGGCAGCACTTCAGGTCCGAGTGACAGTAGCGACAGCCGGCCGTGCGCTCCACTTTCGGCGAGAAGACGGCAAGCTCGCGGCCGCAGTGGTGGCAGATCCTCATGGCGAGACTCTACCGCGCAGCGTGGTGCTCCGCACCAGAGCGACGCCCAGGGCCAGGTAGAGAGCGGCGTCCACGAAGTAGATGCCGCGCAGTGCCAGATGCGCGACGAGGCCCGCCACGCTGGGGGCGACGGCACCCCCGAAGAGCGCGGCGCCCGAGAAGAAGCCGAACGCGGTCGTGCGGACGCCCTCCGGCACCATCTGTCCGCCGATCGTGTAGCAGAGCGTGAGCGAGCCGCCCGCCACGAGCCCGAGCAGCACGGCCAGCGTCAGCACCAGCTCGAAGCTCGGAACGAGCCCCATCGGCCCGACGATCAACGCGCCGCCCACCAGCGTGGCGACGAGCAGCGCGTGCGGCGAGTGCGTGCGGCTCAGGCGACCGAGCCCAAAGGCCGACCCCGCCGCGGCGAGCGAGTACCCCGAGATCAGGACACCGGTGGCCGAGGCGAGCCTCGCGTCGGGCAGTCCCAGCACCCCGAGGTGCAGCGGCAGGATGGGCGTGAACGAGCGGCCGATGAAGTTCACGAGGAACAGCACCACGAGCAGGGCCGTCACGCCGGGCAGGGCGACGATGCTGCGGAATCCTCCGCCGGCCGCGGCCCGCTTTTTCTCGGCCAGGGGCCGCTCCTCGTAGAACGCGAGCAGCAGCAGCAGCGCCAGCGCGCACAGTGCCGCGGTCACCAGGAACGTGCGCCTCATCCCGATCGCGTCGGCCAGGATCCCGCCCGCGAGCGGGCCGATGGCCGCGGAGAGGATCTGGGCAGCCTGGACGAGGCCCACGGCGCGGCCGGTCTCCTCGCGCGACGCCTGGGACGTCGCCATCGCGAGCCCGAGCGGGCCGATGCCTCCGAAGAGCCCGACGCCGATCCGCAGCGCGAGCAGCTGTCCGACGCTCGTGACCGCGGCCGACAGCGCGAGCAGCACCACGTAGGCGACGAGCGCCTTCGCGGCGATGCCCTTCTGCCCGTAGCGGTCGGCGAGGCGCCCCCAGGCCGGGGCCAGCAGGCCCGCGAGCAGCGGCGCCACGCCGATCAGCACCCCGGCCCACAGCGCGGCACGTTCGGGCTCGGCGACACCGAGCTCGCGGACGACGAAGAGGGGCAGGAACGGCAGGACGAAGGCGAACCCCGTGAACACGGCGAACACCATCGCCACCGTCACCAGCAGGTTGCGCCGCGCCGCCTTCGAAGCCTGTGTCAAGGGCCGGGTCAGGTGAGCAGCCAGAACTCGCCGACCGTGAGCTCGCCCTGGACCGAGAGCCGCACGCGGCTGCGACCGCTCGAGCCGAGCGCGCGCGCCACGGCCGCGGCCCGGCCGCGCAGCCTGACGCTCGGCTGCGGCCCGGCCGTGACGACGACGTCGCGCCAGCGCACGCCCTGGCTCCAGCCGGTGCCGAGCGCCTTGCTCGCGGCCTCTTTGCCGGCCACGGCGAACGCCATCGCCCGGGTGCGCTCCGGCTTTGTCTCCGGCAGGGCCGCGGCTTCCTCCGGATCCATCAGCTTGCCGACGAAGCGGGAGCCGAAGCGCGCGAGCGCTCGCTCCACGCGCCCGATCTCCACGAGGTCGAGGCCGATGCCGATCACCATGTGAAGGGGGTCCTGCTGCCCTCGGACCCGAGCCGCCACGATAGCACGCCGAGGCGACGTGGGCCTGTCGCGAAGCGGATAGAATCGGCTCTCCGGGAGGCCATTTGGAGTCGCCGAAGGCGTTCGGTCCCTTCGAGGTTCGCGGCGAGCTGGGCCGCGGCGCGGGCGGCGTCGTGTACATGGCCTGGCACCGCGAGCAGGACCGCACCGTCGCCGTGAAGCTGTTCAGCTCCGCCCCGAAGGACGCGACCGCCGCGATCTCGCGGCTGAAGCGCGACGCCCAGGCGGCGGGTGCCCTCGGGCACCCCAACCTCGCGGCGGTCCTGGGCGTCGGGGACCACGACGGCTGGCCCTGGGTCGCGACCGAGTTCGTGCCCGGCGTGAGCCTCGCGCAGGTGCTGCGGGGCCGGGCGCTGCTGCCGATCGAGCGCGTGCTCGACCTGTGGCGGCAGATGTGCGAGGGTCTCGCCCACGCGCACCGCGAGGGCGTGCTGCACCTCGACCTGAAGCCGGCCGACGTGCGGCTCGCACCGAGCGGCGAGGTGCGGCTCGTCGACTTCGGCTCGTGGCACCTGAAGGCGCTCGAGCAGGGCGGGCTGCGCAAGGTCGACGCGGGCCTCCACTACCGCGCGCCCGAGCTGCTGAGCGGCCGGCGGCCCGACCAGCGCGCCGACATCTTCTCGGTCGCCGCGATCGTCTACGAGCTGGTGGCGTACCGGAAGGCCTTTCCGGGCGACAGCACCACCGACGTCGTGCGCGGGCTGACGCGCTGCGAGCCCGACCTCGCCTGTCTGCCGCGCAGCCCCTTCACCCCGGGTTTCGAGCGCGTGCTCGCGACGAGCCTGGCGCGCTCGCCCGACGCGCGCCACCCTTCGTTCGAGGAGGTGCACGCGGACCTCGTCCAGCTCGTGCGCGAGACGGCGCCGCGGTTGCGCAGCCAGTCCCCCGAGGCGAGCGAGACGAGCCCCCCCGAGCGCGAGGAGCTGCTGGCGAGCGTCACTCGGGCGCGCGCGGAGGATCGCCTGGAGGACGCGCTCGACGGGTGCCGCCGGCTCCTCGACAGGGACTCCGAGGACGAGGCGGCCCGCCGCGCGATGTCCGAGGTCGAGTCGGTGCTGCTCGAGCGCGAGGTCGACACGCTCGTGGGAATGGCGCTGGCCTACGCGGCGGACGGGCAGCTCGAGCTCGCGACCGGCATCGCCGAGAAGGTCGAGCGCCTCGCGCCCTGGAGCCCGCGCTACCTGCAGCTGCAGGTCTACCTGGACGAGGAGCTGGCGCGCCACAAGGCCGACGCGCTCGTCGCGGGCGCCCGCGAGCATCTCGAGGCGGACCGGGTGGACGAAGCACGTGCGAAGGCGCGCGAGGCGATCGCCGTCATGCCCGGGCACGCGCCGGCGTCGCGCATGATCCAGAAGCTCGGCGAGGGACCCGAGGCTGAAGCTCCCACTCCGGCGCCACCCGCTGTGCCGGCAGCGGAACCGCCACCCGCCGCTGTGCTGGCAACGGTAGTCCCCGCTCCGGAGTCGCCTGCTCCGATGGAGACCACCGCCACGCCAGGCCCGGCGGTGGGTCCGCCCACCACGGACGCCGCGGAGCCGGCACCAGCCGACCACCCGGTGCCGACGACGCCCTTGGTCCAGGACCCGCGCGTGGCGGAAGCCGTGGCGCTGAGCGCCTCCGCGCTGCGGCATTTCATCAAGGACGACCACGTCCGGGCACGGGAAGTCGTGGAGCAGGCCCTGGCGCTCGACCCCGGCAATCGCCGCGCCCTGGAGCTCCAGAAAATCCTGCGCGTGCTCGGGTGAGCTTCGCCGTATAATCGGGGGCAGTGATTCCCAAGGAGGGAAAGATGCGCTTGGTCCACGCCGCGGCGCTCAGCGTCGCCGCGTTGTTGCTGGCCTCGGCGGCATCCGCCCAGGGCCTCGGCGCCGCCGCGGCCCGGGAGAAGGAGAAGAGAAAGGCCGCGCCGGCCAAGCCGGCGAAGGTCTACACCGAAAGCGACATCGGCACATCGATGGCGCCCGTGTCGGCCCAGGAGTTGCCGGCCACGGCCGATGCCGCGGCCGCCGCGAAGCCCGAAGGCGGTGAAGGGGCTGCGGCCGAGGGAGCCCCGACCGACGCCGAGAAGGCCGCCGAGGAGGCGCGGGTCAAGGCGGAGGCCGACTGGCGCAAGCGCCTCGATCAGGCGCGAAAGGAAGAGGGCGTCTACAAGGACGTCATCGACAAGCTGCAGCTCGAGCTCAACGACACGACCGGCGGCTTCTACAACCCGGGTCGGGCCTCGAAGATCGCCTTCCAGGACGAGAACAAGCAGAAGCTCGCCGAGGTCCAGGGGCGCATCAGCGCGCTCGAGGAAGAGGGCCGCCGCAGCGGCTATCGCTGAACCTGGCCCCGGCCGCGCGCGATCTGCGCGAGCAAGCCCCGGTCCTCGTTGAGCGCGATCCGCCGTGGCGCCTCGCGCGTGTCGATCGTGACCGAGCCCCCCTCGGGCGCGAGCCGAATCGCGCGTAGCTCGGTACCGGCGTTCGTCACCACGCTGACCTGCAGCGGCAGCGGGCCGGGGAAGCGCCGCGGCCGCAGCGCGACGGTCGTGCGGAAACCGCCGGCGATGCCGGCGCTGCTCGAAGACCACGTCACGGCCGGCAGGCCCGTCTCGTAGACCCAGCGGTCGAAATAGGGCTCGAGGTCCTGCCCGCTCGCGGCCTCGAGCGCCCTGCGCAAGTCCTCGGTGCCGGCCTTCGCGTAGCGGTGCCGCTCGAGGAACGTGCGCGCCCCCGTGAAGAACGCCTGGTCGCCGATCAAGCCGCGCAGCATGTGCAGCACCCACGCGCCCTTGTCGTAGACGACCGCCCGGAAGAAGCGCGGCTCCTGCTTCAGATGGCCGAGGCGCTGGCCGAGGTGGATCGGGCCGGCGTCGTCGTGACGAAACGCCCAGCCGGCCATGCGGTCCATCATCGAGTGGAAGGCGCGTTCGCCGAGCCGCTCACGCAGCCACAGCGCCGCCGCGTACTGGGCCCAGGCCTCGGACAGCCAGCGCTCGCGGTAGTTGGCGGGTGCGGTGCCCTGGCCCCACCATTGGTGCGCCGCCTCGTGCGCCAGGAAGAAGCCGGGGAGGTCGCTGAAGTTCGCCGGATCCTGCGGTAGCGCACGCCCGCGCAGGATCGGGGGCCGCTTCTGCAGATACAGCAGGCCGGGCGGGCTGTGCCCCGCCGGCGTCTCGCCCTCGGCGACCACGAGGCCCAGCGTCGGGTACGGAGACGGACCGAACTTCTGGGCGTAGAAGGCCAGCATCTGCTGCACCTCGCGCATCTCGTCGAGCGTCTCCCGCCGCGTGCGGGGCGCCGCGAAGCCGCGCACGGCTTGCGGGCCTTCCTGGCGCATCCCCACGTCCGTGAGCCGCCCCACGATCGCGGTCAGGAACTTCCCCGGCTCGGCCAGCCGATACTCGGTGTGAGTCCGGCCCGTGGCGCCGTGGGTCCCGACGAGCTCGCCGCCGGTCACCGCCAGCCAGCCCTCGGGCGTGTCGAATCCGATTCGCGCGGTCGCGAAGTCCTCGTTCGGCGGGCGCGGGTACCAGGCCGTGCGGTTCGAGTAGACGATCGGGGGACGGTCCACGAACACGTCCTCGATCCCATCGACGCTCGCCGGACGGCCGACCTGGACCAGCTCCTCGTCCACCGGCGCGGGGTCGTGGCGGCCCGAGTAACGCGTCACCAGGGTGAACGGCTCCTCGCGACCCGCGAGCGGCCCGAGCGAGACCACGAGCGTGCCCTGGTCGCGCACCCGGAAGAAGAGCAGGTTACCGCCGTCGCCTGACTGAACCGAGCTCACGCTGAAGTCGTCGGCGAGCCGCAGCCGCAGGGTCGCGGCGGGAGCGGCGAGCCGGACCCACATCCGGTGGGTGGCGCTGAGCTCGAAGCGCTCCGGCTCGAAGCGGGCCTGGATGTCGTGCTCCAGCACGTCGAGGATGCGACCGTCGTCCTCGCTGTAGCGGGGCACCTCGCCGCTCGACGGGTAGGTGCAGATCTGCAGGCGCCGGTCGCGGTCGAAGAGGTTCACGTCCTCCACCTCGCCGGAGGTCAGGGCGAACGTCAGCACGCGCTTGCGGCCAAGGGGGAAGTCGACGACGGCGTCGCCCACGCCCGGCATCAGCCACCACGGCGAGCGCGGGAGCGGCGCATCGACGATGAAGCTGCGCGCGGCACGGGCGGCGAAGATCTTGTCCGCCCGCGCGCGGCGCGCGACCGGGATCGGCTCGGGCTCGAACACGCGCTCGCCCTTGAGGCGCAGGAAGTCCACGGGGTGCATGCGGACGAAGGCCCAGTCGACCCTGCGATCGAGCGAGGTCGTGCCACCGAACTGACGCAGCTGCTCGCGCTCGGCGGCGGGCGTGGGCGTGAAGCGCACGCGGGCGCGGCCCACGAAGATCAGCAGAGTGGGCCCGATCTCGTCAGGCGTCGAGAACAGCGTGCCGTCCTCGAGGTCCAGCTCGAAGTCCTTGAAGCGCAGCGCGAAGCCCCGCACACGAAACGCCCGCGGCCCGAGCGCGAGGTGGACGAGGCCGTCCATCTGGCTCCCCTCCTGCCGCGACACGACCACCCATCCCGCGGGGCGCCGCTCGGCGAGCAGGCTCCAGAACTGCACGCGCGCCTTGGGTTCCTTGGCCGTGAACACCTGGACCTCGGCCACGAACTGCGACTCGCTCGGCCGCGGGGTGGGACGTCGCAGAAAGGTGAAGACGGCCTCGTCGGCAGCGAACGCCGCCCGCAGCGTGGCCTCCTCCACCGCGCGCTCCTCGGGCCCCGAGAACTCCCGCAGCGCCAGCCACGCCGCGAGGTCGCGCGTCTGCCACGCGGCTTCGATCCGATCCAGGAACGCGGCGACCTCCGGGGGTGTCGTCGGAGGCGCTTCCTGGCCCGGAGCGAGCGGCGCCAGCAGGCAGGCGCCGAGCACGGCCGCCGCCAGGGGTCGGCGGGAAAAGGGCAGCAGGGTCATTGCGTTGTCGAACGGATCCAAGTAGACCACAGGGGGCGTGGCTTCGTAATCCAACATCACTGGGACTGGCGACCAAAGAAGCTGACAGCCTGTCTCTGACTTTCCTGTTCTGGGGGGGTGCGAAGCACCCCCCCCAGGCCCCCCCGTAGATTGCCTACAATGACGAAATGGCATCGACGGTGTCCCTGGCGGCCGCGTTTGCGGCGGGTCTCATCTCGTTCATCTCTCCGTGCGTGTTGCCGATCGTGCCGGGCTACCTCTCGTTCATCAGCGGGGTGAACGTCGCGCAGTTCAAGGAGGGCGGCGCGCCGGGCGACCTGGTCCGGCGGGTCGTCTTCGCGAGCCTCGCGTTCGTGCTCGGCTTCTCGACCGTGTTCGTCTCGCTCGGCGCCGCCGCGACGCTCGTCGGCTCGCTGTTGCAGGAGCACAAGCGGACGCTCGGGATGATCGGCGGTGTCGTCATCATCGTGCTCGGGCTGCACACGATGGGCGTCTTCAAGATCCAGTGGCTGCTCGGCGAGAAGCGCGCGAGCGTCGAGTCGCGTCCGCTCGGGCTCGTCGGGGCCTACGTCGTGGGCCTCGCCTTCGCTTTCGGCTGGACGCCGTGCATCGGCCCGATCCTCGGCGCGATCCTGCTCTACGCGTCGCAGCAGGAGACGGTCGGCCAGGGCGTCGTGCTGCTCTCGGCCTACTCGGCGGGCCTCGGCATCCCGTTCCTGCTCGCGGCGCTCGCCGTCAACTGGTTCTTCAAGGCCTCGGGTGGGCTGCGGAGGTCGATGCGCGCGATCGAGGTCGTCTCCGGCGCGCTGTTGATCGGCGTGGGCCTGCTGCTCGTGACCGACCGGCTGACGCTGATCGCGCAGTGGTTCACGAGGATGTTCCCGGCCCTCGCAACGATTGGCTAGCGGGGGGCTCGGGGGTATTTCAGCGGGGGGCTCGGGGGTGCTCAAACCCCCCGAAAGCCGGTCCACAGTTCTGTTGGCCCTGGCTGTTCCTGCTTCCCTTTGGCTCTTCAGCTCCTCAAGGGGGATCCTCGTGGGGGGACGATCCGCCTGCGTCCTTGTTCTGGGGGGGCTGAGGGCCCCCCCAGGCCCCCCAGAACAGCCTGTGTCGCTATACTAGTCGGATGAGTCGTAGCGTTCGTTGTGTCCTCGTGGCCGTGGTTCTCGCGGGGGTGGCCTGCGGACCCGCGCCGCAAGCCAAGGAAGCCAAGGCGGCCCCGCCCTTCGACCTGCCCGACCTGAACGGCGGGCGCGTGAGCCTCGACTCGCTCAAGGGCAAGGTGGTCGTCGTCGATTTCTGGGCCACCTGGTGCGGGCCCTGCATCAAGGAGATCCCGGACTACGCCGAGTTCTACCGGAAGAACCGCTCGCGCGGGATCGAGGTGATCGGGGTGGTGATGGACTCGGGCTCGCCGGAGGAGATCGACGAGTTCGTGCGCGCGCACCAGATCCCGTACCGCCAGCTGCTGGGCGACGAGAAGACCGGGGACGCCTTCGGCGTGACGCAGGGCTATCCGACGACGTTCGTGATCGACGGCTCGGGCACGATCCGCACCAAGATGCTCGGCAGCCCGCCGACCAAGTTCGAGGTGTTGCAGGACGTGGTCGACAAGGCCGTCGCGTCCTGACGCTTCCCACGAGACAGGAGGCGGACCCGTGAGCGTGACCAAGGACGTGGTGCTCTCTGCCCTGCGCGGCGTGCAGGATCCCGACCTCCACAAGGACATCGTGAGCCTCGGCTTCGTGAAGGAAGTCGAGATCAAGGGCGGCGAGGTCGACTTCACGGTCGAGCTCACGACGCCCGCCTGCCCGGTCAAGGACCAGATGAAGGCCCAGGCCGAGGCGCTCGTGGCCGCGTTGCCGGGCGTCACGGCGGCCCGCGCCAAGATGACGGCGAACGTCAGCACGCGCGGCGGCTTCGGCCGCCAGCAGGTGCCGGGCATCCGGAACATCATCGCGGTGGGCGCGGGCAAGGGCGGCGTCGGCAAGTCGACGACTGCCGTGAACCTCGCGGTGGCACTCGCCCGCAAGGGCGCGCGCGTGGGGCTGCTCGACGGCGACGTCTACGGCCCGAACATCCCGCAGATGCTGGGCACGAGCGAGACACCCGCGGTGGGCGCCGACAAGCGCATCGTCCCGCCCGAGGCGCACGGCATCAAGATCATCTCGATGGGCATGCTGGTGCCGGCCGACCAGCCGATCATCTGGCGCGGCCCGATGCTGCACGGCGCCGTGCAGCAGTTCATGCGCGACGTGGCCTGGGGCGAGCTCGACTACCTGATCGTCGACCTGCCGCCGGGCACCGGCGACGTGGCGCTCTCGATGGCGCAGAGCGTGCCGATGGCCGGGGCCGTCGTCGTCACGACGCCGCAGGGCGTCTCCGTGTCCGACGTGCGGAAGGCGGTCGGCATGTTCCGCCAGCTCAACATCCCGCTGCTCGGCGTGATCGAGAACATGAGCTACTTCGTGTGCGGCCACTGCCAGGAGCGCACCGAGATCTTCGGCAACGGCGGCGGGCGCCGCATGGCGGAGGAGCTGCAGATCCCGTTCCTCGGCGAGGTGCCGATCGACACGCGCGTGCGCTCGGGCGGCGACGAGGGCCTGCCGATCGTCGCGGCCGTCCCGGATGCGCCCGCCGCGCTCGCGTTCGAGGCCGTGGCCAGCCAGGTCGCCGCGCAGGTCTCGATCCAGAACCTGCGCGTCCTGCGGGTCATCCAGACCGCTTAGCCGCTTCTCCTGGACGCCCCGTTCGTCAGTAGCTGTCGCACGCAACGGCGACTGCCAGGGCTCGGCACACGTCCCGCATCTTCTCCGGCCCCAGGCTGCCGACATACCCCGTGAGGCGCGCCTTCTCGACGGTCTGCACGTGGTCGAGGCTGAGCGCGGAAGGATGCTTGAGGCCTTCCGCAATGCCGACTGCGACCTCGCCGGGCGCACCCCGCATCGTCGACGTCACGGGCGCGACGATCACGGTGTGCAGGAGACCGATCACTTCCGGGCGACTCAGGATCACCACCGGTCGTTGCTTGTCGGGCGCCTTGGAGCGGTAGCGCCAGATCTCGCCGCGCCTCACCTCGCGGGCCACGTGCCCTCGTTCTCCCACCCAGCCCACTCGTCGCCGAGGCCGCGTGCGTCGCCGTACGCCTTCTGGTACGCCTCGGCGATGCGTCGCGCCCGGGACCGCCGCAGATAGGCCGCGGCGGCCCGTCTCAGAACCTCCGAGCGGCCCACCTGCCGGACCTCTTCGTCGGCGTCCAGCCGGCGCAGCAATGGCTCGTCGATCAGCATCTGTATGGGTTTCATATTGATAGTTTATCATGATGGCTCCGGAAGGCTGCCGCAGCCTGCGGCAGGCTGCCGCGTCCAACTCGATGGGCGCGAACCCCTTGGGCGAGCGCGGGGGAGAACTCCGCACCCGACTTCGTCTGGCAGAGCGCGGGACGACGCACGGCCGAAGGCTACGACGTCGAGCTGCGCCTGCCGCTCACGAGCTTCCGCTTCAAGAAGCCCGCCCATGTCGTACCGCACGTCGCGGCGCGGCTTCTTCTTCAAGGCCTCCTATATCCACCGCTTCTGAGAAGGCGCGAGGGTTCTCGCTCTCGTCCCATGTGTGTGGACCGTGGCCCATCACTCTGGACGGCCAGGCGCGGATCGCCGTCGTCGCGATCTTTTTCGGCGCTTTGGACGACAGACTGAGGCATGATGCGCCGGCCACAAGAGGAGAACCTGCATGCGCGCGAGATCCACCTCGGGTCTTTGTTCCGCCGTTCTCGTGATCAGTCTCGTCGCCCCGCTTGCCGCGCGCCCGCTTGCGTCACAGGAAACGCCCGTCTTCACCAGCGAGGTCAGCGTGGTGGCCGTGCCCGTGTTCGTGACCGACAAGGCCGGCCGCGCGGTCGCCGGGCTCACGGCGGCCGACTTCGAGCTCGAGGACCAGGGCAAGAAGGTTCCGCTGGTGGCGTTTCTGGCCGTCGACGCGACCGGCAAAGCGCCCGGCGCCGAGGCGGGGACGCTGCTGCAGGCGTCGGCTCGAAGGCAGTTCCTGTTTCTCTTGGACCTGACCTTCTCCACGCCGACCGGCATCATGCGAGCGAGGGATGCGGCGATCCGCCTCGTTCGCCAGAACCTGGCGCCCTCCGACCTTGCCGCCGTGGCGACCTTCAGCCAGCGCGGCGTCCAAATCCTCGTGACCTTCACGCCGGATCGCGGCCAGGTCGAGCGCGCGATCACGACCCTCGGCCTCGTGGAGACGCAGGCAGCCTCGCGCGACCCCCTGAGCATCGCCTACGACCTGGGCGTGCCACGCTATGGTCCCGGGATCGGCCCGGTGCCGAACGACGAAATGAGCGGGCAGCTCATCGAGATGGCCAGGCTGATGTCCCGGGGCGACCAGATTCAGTACCGCCAGCGCGTCGAAGGCTTCCTGGCCAACCTGGAGCAGCTCGTCCAGACGCTCGACGCGGTACGCGGCCGCAAGCAGGTGATTCTGCTTTCGGCCGGCTTCGACTCGACCGTCGTCGGCGGTGCCAGCGGACAGGAAACCAAAGACGCGTCGGAAGCCGTCGTGAGCGGGCGCATCTGGGAGGTCCAGACCGATCGCTACTTCGGCGACGCCGCCGCCCGCAGCTCGCTCGACAAGCTGTTCAAGTCTGTCGCCGCCACCGACAGCGTGATCCACACTGTCGACGCGACCGGCCTGAGCGCAGGTGCTGGCGTCGCCGAGGCGTTGCCGCAGCCGGTCGGCCGCGGGCGCGACACGCTCGCCGAGCTCGCGTTGAACACCGGCGGCCGCTTCGTCGGAGACTCCAACGACCTCAAGGCAGGCCTCGTCGACCTGCTCGAGGCGAGCCGCCACTACTACGTGCTCGCCTTCGAGCCGCTCGACCCGAAGGGCAAGCCCGACCGCCTTCGCAGGCTCAAGGTCCGGGTGCGAGGCGACGGGCTCTCGGTCTCACACCGCCGCGGATACGTGATCGCCGATCCGAGGCGCGAGTTGAGCCCGGCGTCCGCGGCGCTTCAAGCCGCGGAGGCGATCGCCAAGGGGCTCTCGGGAGGAGCGATCGCGCTCGGCGCCGTCGCCGTGCCGTATCGGAACGCCAAGGGCCGCCTTTCGCTGCCCGTGATCCTCCAGATCGACGGTCGGGCCCTGACTGAAGGCGTCAAGGCCAAGCAGCTGGGGCTCGAGGTGTTCGGCTACGCGTTCGACTCCGAAGGCCGCGTCCTCGACACCTTTGCCCTCACGCCGCTCGTCGACCTGGCCGCCGTCCGCCCGGTCTTGGAGGCGAAGGGCTTCCAGCTGATCACCTCCCTGGCGGTGCCCGCGGGCCCGGTCGACCTGCGCTTCGTCGTCCGCGAGAAGGCGTCGCGCCGTGCGGGCTCGCTGCGGCTGCAGCTCGAGATGCCGGCCTTCGCCGGCGAGCGGATCGTCCTCTCGCCTCCCCTGGTCATGGACGATCCGCGTGCCCGCCTGGTGGTGGCCGCTCCCTCGCGCGCCCTTCCGGCGCTCGAGATCCCCTTCCGTCTCGCCGAGACGCCCTTCACGGCCGAGCCGTTGCCGGCCCTCGCGAACGGCAGAAGGCAGGAGGTCTGCGTGATGGCCTGGGGTGGGGCCGCGCGCAGCGGCCGGGCGTCCGCGTTCGAGATCGGGGCACAACTGCTCGACGCCGCTGGCGCCGCCCGCGACCTGCCGATTGCGGGTCCGCCTCGCGTGGTGCCGGACGCCGACGGCATCGAGCGGTATGTCCTCACGCTCGCGCCGAGAGATTTCCCGCGAGGCCCCTACCTCCTGCGCGTCACCTTCCGCGACGCCGCTTCGGGTGCGACCGGACACTCGGAGCTCGGGGTCCGGATCGACTGACGGCTGCTCGAGCGGCTCCGAGGGCCCTCGCTCCTGGCCATGGCCGAGTTAGACGAGTCGAGCCCCGGTAGAATGGAGCCTCCGGAGCCCCGACCTGGCCAAGAAGCGCCGCTCAACCCCGACCCTTCCAGAACGTCCGTCGCCCATCGCGCCCGCACGAAAAGCAGAAACCGCGACCCCGCGCCGCAGGCTCCCGGCCTTTGTCGCCCTTGCGGCGGCCGTGGCCCTCGCCGGCTTCGGCTGGAGCCTGCTCAAGCAACAGCCCCTGCCGCGCGATTCCGGGCTCTCGGTCCTGCTCATCTCGATCGACACCTTGCGCGCCGACGCCCTGGGGGCGTACGGGAACCCGCGTGCCCGCACGCCCTGGATCGACCGGCTCTCACGAGCAGGTGTCCGGTTCGACGCGGCCCACGCCCACAACGTCGTGACGCTGCCGTCGCATGTGAACATGCTCACCGGCCTCTACCCCTTCGAGCACGGCGTCCGCGACAACAGTGGCTTCCGCGTCCCGAAGGACACGACAACGCTCGCCTCTATGCTGAAGCCGCGCGGCTTCCGCAGCGCGGGCTTCGTGAGCGCCTTCGTGCTCGACGAGCGCTTCGGGCTCGCGAGCGGCTTCGACCGCTGGGACGCCCGCGTCGCGGGCGGCGAGTGGAGCCGCGGCTTCGTGATCCCGGAGCGCCCCGGACCCGCGACGGTGGCCGAGGCGGTGCGCTGGCTCGCGCAGGGGAGCGGACCGAGCTTCGCGTTCGTCCACCTCTACGAGCCCCACTCGCCCTACGAGCCGCCGCCGGCGTTCGCCCGCGCCGCAGAGCACCCCTACCGCGGCGAGGTGGCGGCGGCCGACGCGGCGCTCGAGCCGCTCGTCGGCCCGCTGCTCGAGCAGGGACCGAAAGCGAGGACGCTCGTGATCCTGACGTCGGACCACGGCGAGTCGCTCGGCGAGCACGGCGAGGCGACCCACGGTGTCTTCGCGTACGAGGCCACCCTGCGCGTGCCGCTCGTGGTGTACGCGCCCGCGCTCTTCCAGCCGCGGGTCGTCAAAGAGCCCGTCCGTCACGTGGACCTCGTCCCCACGGTTCTGGACGTGCTGGGGATGGACATCCCGGCCGGCCTGTCGGGCAGGAGCCTGCTTCCCATGCTCGCGGGCCGCGCCGCGGGCCCCGCGCCGCCCGGCTACTTCGAGGCGATCTCCACCTCGATCAATCGCCGCTGGGCGCCGCTCTACGGCCTGCGCGAGGGCGCGCTCAAGTACATCGACCTGCCGCTGCCCGAGCTCTACGACCTCGACGTGGATCCTTCCGAGAAGCAGAACCTGGCCGCCTCCCGGCCGCAGGACCTGGAACGACTGAACGCGAGGCTGACCCGGCTGCGGGCGCGGGACCCGGGAGTCAAGCCCGCGCCGGAGAGCCCCGAGACGCTCGAGCGGCTGCGCGCGCTCGGCTACGTGGCCGCGGCGGCGGCTCCGCCCCCGAAGCAGCGCTACACCGCGGACGACGACCCCAAGCGGCTGATCGAGCTCGACGCGAAGCTGAACGAGATGCTGAGCCTGTTCCGCGAGGGCAGGATCGAAGCGGCGATCGCCTTGGGGCACGCGGTGATCGCGCGCCGGCCGGACATGGAGCTCGCCCACATGCAGCTCGCCTACCTCGAGCGCGCGCGCGGCGACATGCCGGCCGCGATCCGCTCGGCGCAGCGCGTGGTCGAGCTGCGGCCCGGCGATGCCGAGTCGGTGGCGCTCCTGGCTGCGTACCTGACCGAGGCCGGTCGGGCACGAGACGCCGCGGAGCTGCTCCGGCCCTGGCTCGCGCGCGAGAGCGACGACCTCGACGTCCTGAACGCGCTCGGGATGGCCCTCGCCACGGCGGGCCGCCCGCGCGAAGCGCTCGACGTGCTCGAGCGTGCCCGGCGCGCCCACCCGACCAATACCCAGGTGCTCGTCAACGTCGGCACCGTCCACCTGATGAGCGGCGACCTCGTGCGTGCGCGCCAGGCCTTCGAGGCCGCGCTCGACATCGACCCGGAGGTGGCGCGGGCCCACAACAGCCTCGGCGTGATCGCGGCGCGCGAGGGCCGGATGCCGGAAGCCCTCGAGCGCTGGAAGCGGTCCGTGGCGCTCAACTCGGAGGACTACCAGACGCTGTTCAACCTCGGCTCCCAGCTGTGGCAATCCGGCCGCCGCGACGAGGCGCGGCCGTACCTCGAGGCCTACCTGCGAGCGGCCCCGCCGGCCACGGAGGCCCGCGACATCGCCCGGGTCAGGAAGCTCCTGGAATGAGGCGGCCGCGCGTGCCACGAACCGGCCTCGCCCTCTGGATCCTGCTCGCGAGCTTCGCCTGCACGCGCGCCGCCGGGCCGTTCGAGGACGCGCCGGTCGTGCTCGTCTCGATCGACACGCTGCGTTCGGACCGGGTCGGCTGCTACGGCTATGCGAAGGCGAAGACGCCCGTGCTCGACGCGCTCGCCCGCGAGGGCGTGCTCTTCGAGGACGCCTTCAGCCACTGCCCGCTGACGCTGCCCGCGCACGCCTCGCTCTTCACGGGGCTGCTGCCGCCGGCGCACGGCGTGCGCGACGACCTCGGCTTCACGCTCGACGCGAAGCACCGCACGCTCGCCCGCCGCTTCTCGGAGAAGGGCTACGCTACCGGCGGCGCGGTCTCCACCCACGTGCTACGCCGTGCGAGCGGGATCGCCGAGGGCTTTGCGCTGTGGGACGACTCGTTCGAGACGGGCGCGGCGGTCG
>DATEUE010000274.1:0-18777 GCA_035283305.1 Vicinamibacteria bacterium
CCAAGACCAAGCAGACCGGGCTCGAGACCGAGCTCAAGACCACGAACATCCGCGTGATCGAGAAGGCCGAGGCCCCGCGAGGCCCGGTGCTCCCGCGCAAGATGCGCAGCTACCAGGTGGCTGTGATCCTGGGCCTGCTCGTGGGGATCGGTCTGGCGCTCGGCTTCGAGCACATGGACAACACGTTCAAGACGCCCGAGGACGTGCGCGAGAACATCCCGCTGCCCTTCCTGGGCATGGTCCCGGACGTGGGGCTCAAGCCCGCGCCGGGCGCCGGAGGGCGCGGGCCGCATCTCGTCAAGAGCCCGAACTCGGCGGTGGCCGACGCCTATCGCGTCCTGCGCACGAACCTGATCTTCTCCTCGGCCGAGACGACTGGGCGAGTGGTCCTGGTGACGAGTGCCAACCCCGCCGAGGGCAAGACCACGACGCTCGCCAACCTGGCCGTGGCACTGGCGCAGAACGGCGCGAAGGTGCTGGCGGTCGATGCGGACCTGCGGCGGCCGACGCTCTACCAGCACTTCGGCGTGCCGAAGAGCCCCGGGCTCACGGACCTGATCGTCGGCAAAGCCGCGGCCTCGGTGGCGATCCACTCGACGCGCATCGAGGGGCTGCAGATGCTGCCCTGCGGCTACCTGACCCCGAACCCGGCGGAGCTCTTGGGCTCGCCGATGATGAAGCAGATCGTCGAAGCGCTGCGGGCGCACTACGAGTGGGTGCTGATCGACGCGCCGCCGCTCTTGGCGATGGCCGACGCGCCGGTGCTGTGCCCGCTGGTGGACGGCGTCGTGCTGGTGATCGCCGCGGAGTCGGCCACGAAGCCGGCGGTGATGCGGGCCATCGACCAGGTACAAGGCGTCGGGGGCAAGGTCGCCGGCCTCGTCCTCAACAAGGTCAACCTGGAGCGGAACTCCTACTACTACAGCCAGTACTACGGGGAGTACTACCGAAGCTACTACTCCGAGAATGCCGCGAAGCGCTCGGGCGGCGAGGCGCCGGCCACACGCAAGCCGGCGTCGTCCCGGCCACCGGCGCGGCCGGCGCGACGCGTATGAGGGTGACGAAGACCATGCGGGTTGAAGGCTCGGGCTCTGGAACGCTACGATTGGGGATGCGTCCCCTGCGCCGCGCCGCGCACGTGTTCCTGGCGCTTCTGCTCGCGCTGCCCGTCGGGGAGGTTCGCTCGGCCCCCGCGACCGGGACGATCCAGGGGGTGGTGCGGCTCGAGGGCCGGCCGCTCTCCGGCGTGACGGTGGCGTTCATCGAGCTGCAGTCGGGCTCGATCGTGCGGGCGGTCTCGAGCGGCGACGGGGCGTTCTCGACGGTCGCCCCCACGGGCGAATACGCGGTGACCACCGAGAGCCAGGCCGGGCTCGCCGTGGGCCAGGCCCCGGTCAAGGTGGCGGTCGCCGACGGGCGCGTGGCGAGCGCCGACGTCGAGCTGGTCGCCGTGGCTTCCGCTGTGACGCAGGACCCGGCCGCAGTCCCGCCACCGCAGGATCCGGCAGCACCCGCGAGCGATCCCCAGGTTCCCGCCGATTCCCAGGCTCCAGCCGCTTCAGCCTGGGCCACCACGAGCGGCACGGGCGCGCAGATCCTGTTCGAGCCGGTGACGTGCTTCATAGCGGGCGAGTTCCCGCTGCTCGACACCGGTATCGAGCCGGTCGCCTCGGTCGCGCGAGCCCGGGTGTACTTCAAGGGTGCGGTCGGCGACTCGTTCTACTACGTGGAGATGTCGCTCGACCAGGGTCGTTACTTCGGCAAGCTGCCGCGGCCGCGCGTCGAAGCGTCGCCGATCACCTACTACGTGCAGTCCACAACGACCGAGTTCGAGGAGAGCCAGACCCAGGAGATCGAGGCGCTCGTGGTGCAGGACAAGGCCGAGTGCGGCGACCGCAAGGTGGCGGCGATCGGGCCGGCGGGCGCGGTGACGGTCTTCTCGGCCGCCACGGGCGCGTCGATCGTCGCTCCTGCGGGTTTCGCCGCGGTGGCCGCGTCCGGGCTCGCCGTCGGTGCCATCACCGTGATCGCCGCGGCGGCCGCGGCCGCCGGCGTCGTGGGCGGCGTGGTGGTAGCGCCTCCGGGCGGCGGCGGTGGCGTGATCCCGCCGCCGATCCTCATCAATCCGTCGCCGATCCCGGCCCCGACTGCGTTCCCGAGCCCTACGCCGGTCCCGGTCCCGACCCCGATCACGACGTTCCGCTGAGGAGCCCCACGCTTCGGGGCCTTGCGCGGTCGCGCCCTACCTCCAGGTGAGCGTGTTCTTGAGCGTCTCGTTCTTGGGGGCTGTGAGCGTCGCCTCGGCGACCCACGCGGTCGTTCCCTCGCTCCAGGTGCCCGTGGACTCGCCCACCAGCACGCGCTGCTGAGGGGCGATCTCGCGGGCGGCGGGAGTGACGGGGCCACCTCCGCCGGCACCGTTGGCGGTGGTGGCGACGGTGAGGCCCGTGACGCGGATCGGCTTGGCGCCCTGGTTCACGACGAAGACGCGGAGCGTCCACGCGTCGTTCGCCTGAAGGCCCGACGCCGGGGACATCTCGAACTCGATCCGGCCCAGGAAGTCGGGCTCCCTGGCGTCGGTGTCGAAGCCCACGAGGCCGCCGCGCTCCTTCTCCTTGCGCGTCTTCTCCGAGTCGATGGCGGTGCGGCCCGCGACGAAGCGGCGGCGCGCGAGGTCGCGACGTCGAGAGGCGTCGGCTCGGAGGCTCGTGGCCCGGGCGTTCCCGGGCTCGAGCCGCAGCGCGGCGTCGAGGTGGGACAAAGCCGCGTCGTATTGCCGTGCGGCGATCGCGGCCTCCGCCTGCCCGACGAGCGCCTGGGCCTGGGCGGCCGCCTGCTGCGCGCGGAGCTGCTCGGGCGAGGGTCCCGCGGGCCCCGGGGGCGGCGTCGGCGCCGCGGGTGTGGGCGTGGCGCGCGGTGTCGGCGTGGGCCGAGGCGTGGGCGTCGGTGCGGGCTCGGGCTGCGTGTCCACGGGCTCGGGCGTGGGCGTCGCCGAGGGCGCCACGGCCTGGATCGGCTCCGGTGTCGCCGCCACTTCCGGCTCGGGTGTCGCGGCGATCGGCGGGGGCGCGGGCTCGCTCGCGCGCGCAACCGGGGCCGGCGTGACCGCGGGCTGGGCCGGGCGGCTGCCGAAGCTGCGCCACGCGAAGTAGCCGCCACCGGCGAGGGCCAGGACGGCCACGAAGCCGCCCGCGGCCAGCAGCATCGGCCGGCGTGAACCGGTCTCTTCCTGGAGCTCGTCGGCCCCCTCGGTGGGCGCGGGCTCGGTGGCCCGCGCGGGAATCGGGCGCGCCCTCTGCCGCTGCGACGCTGACGGCCCGCCCAGGCGCTGGGACGCCGACGGCGACTGCGGGCGGGAGGTCTGCCACGCCGCCGGGCGCGACATCGCCGCGGGGCGCGGCTCGCTCGCGGCCGGCGCCTCCTTTGGCTTCGCGGCGGGGGGCGGTGCGGGCGCGGGCGCGGGCGCGGGCGTGGGCTCCGGCGTGGCCGGGACCGGCGGCGGCAGCTCGACCTCGGGTGTGGCCTCGACCGTGGTCGGCTCCTCGACCGGCGACGCCTCGAGGACCGGCGCGGCGGGCGGCTCGAACATCTCGGGCGTGAACTCCGGCGGCGCCTCGAGCGACACGGTCTCGCGGTAGCCCGGCTCGACGGCGTCGGCCACCTCCTCCGGGCTGCTCATGAGCAGCGTCGGCGCCACTTCGGCCAGCTCTTCGCCTTCCTCGACGACGTACACGTCGGAGGCGGGCGCCTCGACCTCGACCGCAGCCTCCTCGCGGAAGCTCACCGGCTCGGGCGCCGCGGGCGGTTCATCGCGGCCCACGAGGGTGTCGTCGTCGACCGCCGCGGCCGCCTCCGCTACCGCTGCCGCGATCGCATCATCGACAGCGCCTTCTGCTTCAGACCCGGCTTCGGCTTCAGCCCCGCTTTCGTCCGCGGCCTCGGCCTCAGGTTCGTCCGCGGACTCGGCCGGAGTCTCCGTCGCCGTCTCGGTGGCCCAGAGCGCGACGGTCTCGATCTCCGGCGTGGGCGTGGCGCCCGAGGACAGAGCCCCGGGCGGCGTGAGCGTCGGCGTGGCTGCGCGCTTCGGCAGGATGCACTGCAGCATCACGACTTCGTCGTCGCCCGGGGCACCGAGCCAGAGGATGTCGCCGTTGCGCAGCTCGGTCCCCTCCGGGCCGATGGCGTTGTCGTTGACGTGCACCGTGCGCGAGGACCCGGTGTCGTGCACGCTGACCCGGCCCGCGTCGACCACGACCCGCGCGTGGAACGGGCTCACCGCGAGCAGGTCGAGGTAGAGCGTCGAGTCGGGAGAGGAGCCGATCGTGAGCGTCCCGCTCTCCGGCAGCTCACAAAGCGTGCCGGCGAGCGGCCCTCCGAGCACGGTCAAGGACGCCGTCTTGTTGTCGGCCATCACGTTTCCCAGCGGGGCCGTCCGGAGGGAGGACGAGAAACGCCCCGGATGGCCATTCTATGGGCGGCCCCGCTTGCCATCAAGGCCGCCCCTGACCCCGCTCACGGGCGGGGGATGCAAGTGCCGCGGCGGCGAGAGCGATGCCGGTCGCGGCGTTCGCGGGGATCTGGCCATTGAAGTCGACGAGCTCGTGAAGCGCCAGGCCCAGGAGAGCGCCCAGCAGGCCGAGATCGACCGGCGAACGACGGGCCCGCGTGAGCGCCGAGCGGAAGACGATCGCCGCGAGGCCGCACACGAGCGCGAGGCCCAGGGCGCCGCCGTCGAGCAGAGCCTGCAGGTAGTCGTTGTGCGCCTCGCCGATCCACTCGGTCTTCCAGATCGTCTGGTACCAGGGATAGGCGGTCGCGAACGCGTTCCAGCCCACGCCGAGGAGCGGGAAGTGCCGGACCATCGGCAGCATGTCGCGCCACAGGTCGAGCCGGCTGCCCCGGATGCCGCGCGCCTCGAACGCCTGCAGCACGCCGCCGAGGCCGATCCAAGACACGCCGAGCGCGACGAGCAGCACGACGGCGAGCGCCGTTCCCCGGCGCCGCGGAGCTGCGAGCGGAACGAGCAGCATGGCGAGCGCGAAGGCCGAGACGCCGCCGCGCGACTGCGACGCGACGAGGCCGGCCACGATCACCATCACCGCGGTCGCCGCGCGCGCGAACGCCAGGCCTTCGGCCTCGCCGAGGAGCAGAAAGCCGTGGCGGCGGGTGGACCAGGCCGCGCGCAGCCGCGCGAGCGCCTCGAGTGCGAAGCCGACGGCGAGCGCCGCCGCCATCACCAGGTAGCCGGCGAAGTGGCTGCGGTTCACGTAAGGGCCGAACACCGCCCAGTCCCAGCGCGGCTGCCACACGCCGTAGATGCGGCGCGGCTCGGGTGAGACCGCCTGCAGCAGCGCGATCACGGTGAGCGCCAGGCCCGTGAACACGACCGTGCGCAGCAGGCGCCTGCGCCAGCGGCCCTCGCCGAGCTCACGGAAGACTGCGATCGCCAGCAGCGAGAAGGCCGCGAGGAACGCGAGCCCGCGCAGCGTGTCGGGCGGGCTGACGCTCACGGGCTTCCACGAGACGAGCGGCGGCAGCAGCAGCTGGTTGCTGTAGAACGCGAACGAGCCGGGGCTCACGGCGGCGAGCAGCGCGGGCGGCAGCGGGATGAGCTGGAGCAGCACCAGCGCATGGAGCCCGAGCAGCAGTCGCAGGCCCGGCAGCGGTGGGCCGGGTGCGCGCCGGTGACGAAAGAGCGTGACGAGGCCGGCGAGGGCCGAGCCCACCAGGAGCGGGATGAAGACGGGCTCGTGGACCGCGCCGGCGAGAAGCGGCGCTGCCGCCAGCAGCACGAGCACGAGGACGCGGACGAAAGCCGAGCCGTGCTCGGGCGCCATCACTTCGGCAGGCGCTCGACCCGCAGCAGCCGCGCCCGCGCTCCGAACACCAGGCGGCGATCGGGCTTTTCGTCCCCGTTCGTGTCGATCTCCTCGCTCGCCAGGCGGCCCTTCTCCCACGACTGCCAGCGGTCGACGCGCCCGTCGCGGTCGGAGTCCGTCTCGATCCGGACGAGCATCCCGTCCTTCATCACCTCCGCCCGCTCCGGCTTGCCGTCGCCGTCGTCGTCGTACTCGATCCGCGCCGGCCGGCCGTCGGGCGCGCGGTAGGTCCACTCGTCGGCGCGGCCGCGAAGCTTCCGCCAGCGCCCCACCTTCTCGAGCACACCCGCGGCGTCGTAGTGCTCGAAGCGGTCGACCCAGGAGTCGAGGTCCTCGTCCACCTCGATCAGCCGGATCTGCCGGCGCTCGTCGTAGTGCGCGATGTGGTCGGCGCGGCCGTCCCCGTTGCTGTCGTACTCGACCACCGCGATCCGGCCGGCGGCGTCGTAGAAGCCCTTCCAGGCCCCGCGGTCGAGCAGGCGGTAGTCCTTGCCGTCGCCGCGGCGGACGCTGGGCATGCCCGCCGGGGGCAGGCCGCCGAGGCCGCCGCACGCGCGCTCGCCGCACGCCGCGAGCGCGAGCACCGGCAGGAGAAGCAACGCCCGTCGCATCACGCCGCCTCCTTCGCCTCGGCGCGGCCCGCGTCCGCGAGCCCGAGCGCCAGCCACACGTGCCGGAAGTCCTCGACGTCCTGGCCGAGGCCGTCGAGCGCGAGCCCCGCCAGCATGCCCCAGAGTGCCAGGTCGGTCGGTCGCGAGCGCGCGCGCCACACGCAGAAGATCGCGAACGCGAGGCCGGCGAGCGCGGGCAAGCCGAGCGTCGCGGCGACGTTCAGCGGGGTGAGGTGCGCGTCGAAGGCGAGGCTGCCTCGGCGGCCGGGCGAGCTGCCGAGGCCGGAGCCGAAGAGCGGATGCGCCGCGAGCGTCTCGAGCGACGTGCTGGCCGATTGCAGGCGCACCGAAGGGCCCTCGCGCAGCGACAGCTCCCACGGGCGCAGCGGCTGGAAGGTCACGTTCACGAGCGTGAGCCCGACCATCGCCGCCACGAGCGCCGCCCCCAGCCCCCAGGCGAAGCGGCGCCGAGCCGGCGTCGTGGCGTGGCGGATCGCCGCGGTCAGGCCGAACGCCAGGATCGCGCGCGACGTCGTGAGCAGCACCGTCACGGCCAGAGCGGCGATCAGGATGCGCCGCCAGCCGCGCGTGAGGCCGGCGTCCTCGCGCGCCACGACGCCGTACGCGAACACGCAGTAGCTCGCGAGCAGGTTCGGGTGCGCGAACCCCGCCTGGGCACGCGAGAGCGGGCCGGGCAGAAGGTCGCCGCAGGTGCCGACGAGCGGAGTGATCGTGCCGAAGCCCGAGAGCACGACCCCGGCGAGCGCCGCGAGCGCCGTCAGCAGCGAGGTCGCGGCGATGGTGCGGGCGATTCCGGCCGGCATCCCGGGCCGGTCGGCCAAGTCGGACGTCACCACGAAGAGCGCGAGCAGCATGCCGAGGCCGAGGAACTTGGCGGGGCCGCTCGGGGCGCGCGGTGCGGTGGCGAGGAACGACAGCGCCGCCCAGGCCAGATAGAGCGCGAGGCCGGCGTGGACCGGCCGCAGGCGCGGCAGCCGGCGCTCGAGCGCGAGGCCCAGGAGCCACGCCAGGAACGCGAGCGCGAACACCACGTCGCTCCAGCGGGCGTTCTCGTGGAGCCAGGGGAACGGCACGAGCGCCGCCCACGGAATGAGCCCGAGCGTCGCGAGGTACAGCACGCGGGTGACGCGGTCGCTCACCGGGCTACGCGGCTCCCTGGTACATGTCGTCGATCAGCGAGCGATAGCGCTCCTCCACGACGCGCCGCTTCACCTTGAGCGTGGGCGTGAGCTCGCCTGCTTCCTGCGAGAGCTCCTTCGGCAGCAGCGCCAGCTTCTTGATCTTCTCGAACTGCGCGAGCTCGCCCGTCATCGAGGACACGAGGCCGAGGTAGTGGTCCACGACCTCCGGGCGCCGCACGAGCTCCTCGCGGGTTCCGGTGATGTCGCGCTCGGCGGCCCACGCCGCCAGCGCCTCGTAGTTCGGCACCACCAGCGCCACGGCGAACTTGCGGCGGTCGCCGATCATCACCACCTCCGAGAAGAAGCGGTTCGTCTTCAGCTTGTTCTCGATCGGCTGGGGAGCGATGTTCTTGCCGCCCGAGGTCACGATGATGTCCTTCTTGCGGTCGGTGATCACCAGGAAGCCATCCGGGTCGACGTGGCCGAGGTCGCCGGTGTGGAAGAAGCCGTCCGCGTCGATCGCCTCGCGAGTCGCCTCGGGCCTGCCGAAGTAGCCCAGCATGATGTGCGGCCCGCGCGACAGGATCTCGCCGTCCTCGGCGATCCTGACCTCGACGCCGTCGAGCGGCATGCCGACCGTGCCGGGCTTCAGCCGGTCGGGGCGGTTGCAGGTGATCACGGGGCTCGTCTCGGTGAGCCCGTATCCCTCGCAGACCAGCATGCCCGCGGCGCCGAAGAATCGCGCGATCTCGCCGGCGAGCGGGGCGCCGCCCGAGATGAACAGCTGCAGGCGGCCGCCGGCGCGCGCACGGATCTTCGAGAACACGAGCCGGTCGGCGAGCGCGAGCTTCGCGCGCAACACGAGGCCCGGCTCGCGGCGCGCGAGCCTGGCCTCGAAGCCGTCGCGCCCGACCGCGAACGCCCAGCGGAAGAGCGCCTGCCGCGCCGCCGTGTCGCGCGCCACCTTCTCGTTCACCCGCGCGAACATCTTCTCGTAGAGCCGCGGCACCGAGCACATGATGTGCGGCCGCACCTCGAGCATGTTGTCGGGCACGCGCTCGACGCTCTCGGCGTAAGCGATCGTGACGCCGGCGTGGAGCATGAAGTAGTGGCCGGCCGTGCGCTCGAAGCTGTGGCACAGCGGCAGGAAGCTGAGCGCCGTCCAGCCGGGGCCGACCTGGGGAA
Organism: Vicinamibacteria bacterium; assembly: GCA_035283305.1. Taxonomy (GTDB): domain Bacteria; phylum Acidobacteriota; class Vicinamibacteria; order Fen-336; family Fen-336; genus DATBSL01. The sequence goes on from DATEUE010000274.1 coordinate 8,818, forward strand.
ACACCTTCGCAGCGCTCAGCACGTTCGACAGCATGTTGGCGTGCGAGAGCATGACCCCCTTGGGGTCGCCGGTGGTGCCGGAGGTGTAGATGATCGTGGCGAGGTCGTCGGGGGCGACGCGCGCGGCCAGCTTCCGGACGGCGTCGGGCTCGCGCGCGAGCGCCGCGCGTCCTTGCACGCGCAGCCCGGCGAGCGACAGCGCGCCCGGCAACTCGTCGAAGCTGATCACGTGGGCGAGCCCGGGAAGCTCGCCCTTCACCTCGGCGAGCTTCGCCAGCAGCGCCCGGGAGCCGACGAAGATCGCCTTGGCGCGCGAGTCGCTCAGGACGTAGCGGATCTGGGCGGGGGTGAGCGAAGGGTAGATCGGCACGTCGCTGGCGCCCGCGGCGAGCGTCGCGAAGTCGGCGAAGGCCCACTCCGGCCGGTTCTCCGACAGGATCGCGACCTGATCGCCCTTGCCGATCCCGAGCCCCAGAAGCCCCAGCGCGGTTTCCTCGACGGCCGCCCGGAACTCGTCGGAGCTCGTCGCCCGCCAGGCTCCGTCGCGCTTGTGGCGCAGGTGCTCGGGCTTGCGGAACTCGTCGACGGACCGGTAGAAGAGATCCGAGAGCGTTCGGGTCGCCATGGAGCCGTTGAATGATACTCCGCCTCGCCCGGGGACCGAGCGCCATGGATAATGAGGACGTGCGGGCGGGCGCCGTGCTCGGTCTCGGATCCAATCTCGGCGATCGCGAGACCGCGATCGCGAGCGCGCTCGCCCGGCTCGAGGCGCGCGGCTTCCGCAGGTCGCTGCTGAGCTCGCTCTACCTGACCGAGCCGGTGGGCGGACCGCCGCAGGGCTACTTCCTGAACGCGGTCGCCGCTGGAGAGACGCAGCTCTCGCCCGAGGCGCTGCTCGCTTCCTGTCTCGCCGTCGAGCGCGAGCTCGGCCGTGTGCGCACCGAGCCCAACGGACCGCGCACGATCGACGTCGACATCCTGTTCATGGGGACGCTGCGGCGGGACGCGCCGGCCCCCGTGATCCCGCACCCGCGCCTGCAGCTGCGGCGCTTCGTGCTCGAGCCGCTCGCCGAGATTCTCCCCGACCTGGTGCACCCGGGCCTCGGCAAGAGCGTCGCCGAGCTGCTGCGAAGCTGCGCCGACGCCTCGAGCGTCACGCGCTTCGCCGGGGCGCGCGCGTGAGCGCGCTGCACCACATCGCGGTCGAGGGGCCGATCGGCGTCGGCAAGACGACCGTGGTCGACCGCCTCGCTTCGCTCCTCGACGCGAAGACGGCGATCGAGGACTGGTCCACCAACCCGTTCCTGCGCCCCTTCTACGACAGCCGGCCGGGCGCCGCGTTCCAGGCGGAGCTGTTCTTCCTGCTCTCGCGCTACAGGCAGCAGCGGGAGCTGGTGCAGCGGCAGCTGTTCACCCAGTCGACGCTCGTCGACTACGTGTTCGAGCGGAGCCGGATCTTCGCCTACCTCAACCTGGACGACAGCGAGCTGCTGATCTTCGACAAGCTCTACTCGCTGCTGTCCGAGAGCGTGCCGCGCCCGGACCTGATCGTCTACCTGCAGGCGCCGACCGAGGTGCTGATGCGCCGGGTTGGTGCGCGCGGACGTCCCGAGCAGAGCCAGCTCTCCGAGGAGTACCTGGCCGAGGTCAACCGCGCGTACAACCACTACTTCTTCCACTACCAGGCGACGCCGCTGCTGGTGGTGAACACCGAGAGCGTCGACTTCGCGCGCAGCGAGGACGACGTTCTCGACCTCTTGAAGCAGATCCGCGCGATGGGCAAGGGCACGCAGTACTACGTGCCGCGCGCGCGAGCCTGAGCGGCGCTTGACGGGGACGCGGTGCTGCGCCATCCTCAAGTCCGTCGCTTAGCCCATGAGCCACGCACGGCAGCTCGAGCTCGCATTCGAGGATCAACCGCGCTGGGACGCGCCCGCGCTGGAGTCGGCGCTCGCGCGTGAGGCGGGCCGCGAGGTGCAGGTCGTGCTCACCGACAACCGCTCGGTGCTGCTCTCGGTGAGGCGCACGACGGGCGGTCCGCTGGTGCGGCTGCACCACATGTTCCTGCACGCGCCGGCCCTGGTGATCGCGGCGCTCGCGCGCAACATCCGCCGCCGCGGCCCCGCCGCCTGCGGCGAGGTGCGCCGCTTCATGAACCAGAACCTGCACCGCGTGCGGCGCACGCCGCGGGAGATGCCGCCGCTCGTGACGCGCGGCCGCGTCTACGACCTCGACACGGTGTACGCCGACATCAACGAACGCTTCTTCGGCGGGAGCGTGCTCGTGCCGATCACCTGGGGCCGCGGGGTCGGCCGCGCGCGGCGCGGCGGGCTCACCTTCGGCAGCTACGACCCGGTGCTGGCTCTCATCCGCATCCACCCCGTGCTCGACCGGCCGGCCGTGCCGCGCTACTTCCTCGAGAGCGTCGTGCACCACGAGATGCTGCACCACCAGATGGGCGGGGTCTCCGACCGGGCCGGGCGCACCGTCTACCACACGCGTGCTTTCCGCGAGGCCGAAGCGCGCTTCCCGCAGCACCGGGAAGCCCTCGCCTGGGAGAAGCAGAACCTCCCCGACCTGCTGCGCGCGAGCCGGGCACTCGACCGCGAACGCCGCGCGGCTCGGGCGGCCGCGCGCGCCGCATCGCGCTAGGCCGGGGCGCGATGGCGCTGCCGCAGCTCCGGCGGCTGCTGCCGGGCCTCGCGCGCCATCGCCGCGAGCTGCTGCTCGGTCTGCTGGCGCTCGCACTCACCACGGCGCTTTCCGTCGCGGGCCCGTGGGTGCTGCGGCACGCGATCGACGACATGACGCTCGCCGTCACGCGGCAGAAGCTGTGGCTGTACGCGGGGCTGATCCTGACGCTCGTCGCGGTCGAGGGCGTCTTCCGCTACCAGATGCGGATGGTCCTGATCGGACTCAGTCGCGACATGGAGTACGACCTCAGGAACCAGGTCTTCGAGCACCTGACGCGGCTCGACGCGCGCTACTACCAGAAGAACCGCATCGGCGAGCTGATGAGCCGGGCGACCAACGACATGTCGGCCGTGCGCATGGTGCTCGGCCCCGGGATCATGTACACGGCCAGCACCGTCGCCACCTTCGTGGGCGCCGTGGCGGTGATGCTGCTGATTTCTCCCCGGCTGACGCTGCTGGCCCTCGTTCCGCTGCTGCTGGTCTCGTGGCTGGTGCGCCACTTCGGCCGCAAGGTGCACGATCGCTACGAGGAGGTGCAGGCGCAGCTCGCTGAGATGAACGCGCTGGTGCAGGAGAACCTGTCCGGCGCGCGCGTGGTGCGCGCCTACGCGCAGGAGACGGCGGAGGAGCAGCGCTTCGCCCTCGCGAACCGGGAGTACGTCGCGCGCAACAAGCGCCTGATCCGCATCACCGGCATCCTGCACCCCGGGATCGGGTTCCTGATGGGCCTGGGCTCGCTCACGGTGCTGTGGCTGGGCGGGCGCATGGTGGTCGCGGGGGAGGTGACGCTCGGCGAGTTCGTCGCCTTCGGCGCCTACCTGGCGATGCTCAACTGGCCGATGATCGCGCTCGGCTGGGTGGTGAACCTGGTCGAGCGCGGCGAGGCGTCGATGGGGCGGATCCACGCGATCCTCGACCAGCAGCCCGAGATCCGCGACGAGGCACCGCTCGCCGTGAGCGCCATCCGCGGCGAGGTCGAGTTCCGCGGCTTGAGCTTCGCCCACGACGGCGAGCCGGTGCTGCGCGACATCGAGCTCAGGGTCCCGGCCGGCACCACGGTGGCGATCGTCGGGCCGACCGGCTGCGGCAAGAGCACGCTGGTGTCGCTGCTGCCGCGGCTCGTCGATCCGCCGCCCGGCAGCGTCTTCGTCGACGGCCACGACGTGCGCCGGCTTGCGCTCGCCACGCTGCGCGCCGCGATCGGCTTCGTGCCGCAGGAGAGCTTCCTGTTCTCGGCGACGCTGCGGCAGAACGTGGCGCTCGCCGAAGTGCCCGAGGCTCGCGTGGCGTGGGCCGCGGGAATCGCCCAGCTCGAGAAGGACGTACGGGACTTCCCCGAGGGACTCGAGACCCGGGTGGGCGAGCGCGGCATCACGCTCTCGGGCGGGCAGCGGCAGCGCACGGCGCTCGCGCGCGCGCTCGCGACCGACCCGCGCATCCTGGTCCTCGACGACTCGCTGTCCGCGGTCGACACCGAGACCGAGGAGGACATTCTCCTGGGCCTGCGCGAGGTGATGCGCGAGCGGACCACGTTCCTCGTCTCGCACCGCGTCTCGACCGTGAAGCAGGCCGACCTGATCGTGGTGATGCGCGAGGGACGCATCGTGGAGCGCGGCCGCCACGACGAGCTCGTGGCGCAGGGCGGCTTCTACGCCGACCTCCACCGCCGGCAGCTGCTCGAGCAGGAGATCGAGACGGGCGAGGACGCCGCGTGAGCGCTCCGGACGACGATCCGTTCACGCCCGCGACGCACGACTTCGGGCTGCTCACGCGCCTGCTCGGCTACCTGCGCCCGCACGCGGCGGCCGTCTTCGTCTCGTTCCTGCTGATCGTGGCCCAGGCGGGCATCGACCTGGTGGGGCCCTACCTCACCAAGGTCGCGATCGACCGCCACATCGCGAGGGGCGACGCCGCCGGCCTCACGCGCGTGGCGCTGCTGTTCCTGCTCACGCTGATCGCGGCGTTTGTCGTGCGATTCCTGCAGACCTACATCATGCAGCTGACCGGCCAGCGCATCATGCAGGACATGCGCCGGGAGATCTTCCGGCACCTGCAGCGGCTGCACGTCGCGTACTTCGACAAGAACCCGGTGGGCCGGCTGATGACCCGGGTCACGACCGACGTCGACGCGGTGAACGAGCTGTTCACCTCCGGCGTCGTGACCGTGTTCGGCGACCTGTTCACTCTGCTGGGCATCATGGCCGTGATGCTGGCGCTCGACTGGCGCCTGGCGCTCGTCACCTTCGCCGTGATCCCTCTCTTCTTCCTGCTCACCGACTGGTTCAGGCGCGGCGCGCGGCAGTCCTTCCGCGAGACGCGCAAGTGGGTGGCGCGCATCAACGCCTTCCTGCAGGAGAACCTGTCCGGCATGGCGGTGGTGCAGCTCTATAGGCGCGAGGCGAAGAACCGCGAGGCCTTTGCGGGCATCAACCGCAAGCACAAGGACGCCAACATGCAGGCGATCTTCTACTACGCGGTCTTCTACCCGGTGATCGAGCTCTTGGCGGCGATCGCCACCGCCCTCATCCTGATCTACGGCGGAGCGCAGGTGCTGGCGGGGGGCCTCACGCTCGGGGCGCTGGTGGCCTTCATCCAGTACTCGGAGCGCTTCTGGCGGCCGATCTCGGACCTCTCGGAGAAGTTCAACGTGCTGCAGGCCGCGATGGCGGCCTCCGAGCGCATCTTCGGCCTGCTCGACACGAAGCCTCAGGTGGTGAGCCCGCCGTCCGCCCTGAAACCCGCCCAGGTGGAGGGCCGCGTCGCCTTCGAGGGGGTGTCGTTCGCGTATGGGGAGGGCCCGCCCGTCTTGTCCGAGATCGACTTCACGGTCGAGCCCGGCCAGCGTGTCGCGCTCGTGGGCGCGACCGGGGCCGGCAAGACCTCGATCATCAGCCTGCTGATGCGCTTCTACGACGTGGGCCGCGGCCGCGTGAGCGTCGACGGGCGAGACGTGCGCGAGTGGGACGTCGAGCGGCTGCGCTCGTCGATGGCGCTGGTGTTGCAGGACGTGCACCTGTTCAGCGGCACGATCGCCTCGAACATCCGGCTCGGCTCCGAGATCCCGATCGAGCGCGTGCGCGCCGCGGCCGAGGCCGTGTCGGCCCACCGCTTCATCGAGCGGCTGCCCAGGGGCTACGACACCGAGGTGACCGAGCGCGGGTCGACGCTGTCGGTGGGCCAGAAGCAGCTGCTGTCCTTCGCGCGCGCGCTGGCCCACGACCCGCGCGTGCTGATCCTGGACGAGGCCACCTCCTCGGTCGACACCGAGACGGAGCAGCTGATCCAAGCGGGGCTGCGGGTGCTGATGCGGGGCCGCACCTCGATCGTGATCGCGCACCGGCTTTCGACGGTCCAGAACGTCGACCTGATCCTCGTGCTCCACAAGGGCCGGATCCGCGAGCGCGGCACGCACCAGGAGCTCTTGGCCCGGCGCGGCATGTACTTCAAGCTCTACGAGCTCCAGTACAAGGACCAGGAGCTGGGCGCAGGCGCGCAAGGCGCCGCGCAGGCGACGGCCTGACCCCTGCGGCCGTGATACGGCCGTTTTTGCGTATGGTCCAATTCTGCCGCGGCGGTTCTTGCGTGCTTGGGAAAACTGCCGGGACCGGGGCCGGCTCCTCCGGCTAGCGCGTGCGGGCCAGGAAGTCCCAGGCGAGCGTCGCCATCGCACGGACACCGAGGGGCAGCGCGTCCTCGTCCACGTCGAAGGCGGAGGTGTGGTTCACCGAGCCGATGCCCTTCGCGTCGTTGCGCGTGCCGAGCAGGAAGTAGAAGTAGGGGGCCTTGCTCCCGAAGCAGGGGAAGTCCTCGGCCACCATCTGCGGCTCGACGCGCACGGCGCCCTTGCCGAACACGCGCTCGAGCGCGGGCCCCCCCACGCCGCGCGCGAGGGCCTGGTCGTTCAGCGTGGGCGGGTTGCCCTCGTCGGCGAAGCGCAGCGTGGCCGTGGTGCCGTGGGCCTCGGCGACACCCTTGACGGTGCGCGCGAGGCGCGCCTTCATCTCCGAGCGGACACCCGCGTCGTGGGCGCGCATGGTCCCGTCCAGCACCACCCGGCCGGCGATGATGTTGAAGCGCGTGCCGCCCTGGATGCGCCCGATCGTCAGCACGCGGGGCTGGCGGCCGTCGATCTGGCGCGAGACGATCGTCTGCAGCGCCATCACCATCTCCGCCGCGACCGGGATCGGGTCGAGCCCCATGTGGGGCTGCGCGCCGTGGACCGTCCTGCCCTCGACCTCGATCGTGAAGGCGTCGGACGAGGCGAAGATCGGCCCGTCGGTCCACCCGGCCTCGCCGGAGGCTACCCAGCTGCCGACGTGGAGGCCGAACACGGCTTCGACCTTGGGGTCGTCGAGCGCGCCCTCGCGCACCATGAGCGACGCGCCACCCTCTTCCCCCGCGGGAGCGCCCTCCTCGGCGGGCTGGAACAGGAATACGACCGTGCCCGGCAGCCGCGCCTTGAGGCCGGCGAGCACCTCCGCGGCGCCCAGCAGGATCGCCGTGTGGGCGTCGTGGCCGCACGCGTGCATCACGCCCTTCACCTGGCTCTTGAACGGCAGCTCGTTCGTTTCCTCTATCGGCAGGGCGTCGAGGTCGGCGCGCAGGGCCACCACACCGCCGGGGAGGCCCCCGCGCAGGACGCCCACCACACCCGTCTTCGCGACCGGGTAGCGCACCTCGAGACCGAGGTCCCGCAGGCGCTCGGACACCAGGTGGCCGGTGCGCTCCTCGCGGTTGCTGAGCTCGGGGTGGGCGTGGAGGTCCCGGCGCAGCGCGACCACGGCCGGGGCCAGGCGCTCGGCTGCGGCGCGGATCGCGGCGTCGGGGGTGGCGGGCGCGGCGGCGGCGAGCAGGACGAGCGCGGATGCGAGGATCATCGGCGGCCTCCGTGACGAGACGGACGGCTATCATACGCGGTCGTGGTCCGGCTCCCGAGGCTCGAGCCGCGGCCGTGCCGGCGCTCGGGCCCGGCGAGCTCGGCCACTTCCGCGGCCGTGAGCTCGCGCCACTCGCCCGGCGCCAGCGTGCCGAGTCCGAGGCGACCGATCCGCACCCGCACGAGCTCGAGCACCTCGTGGCCCAGCGCCGCGCCCATGCGACGCACCTGGCGGTTCTTGCCCTCCGTCAGCACGATCTCGAGCCAGCTCGAGCCGGGGCCCGCCAGCGAGGACGAGCCGGCGGGACGACCGCGGGCCGTGCCGAGCGCGTGCACGCGGGCCGGCCGAGTGAGCGTCCCGTCGTCGAGGGGCAAGCCTTCCCGCAGCGCCCGGAGCGCCTCCGCGTCAGGAACCCCGCGCACGCGTGCGTGGTAGGTCTTGGGGACGTGGGCGTCGGGCGACGTGAGCCGCTCGCCGAGCCGATGGTCGTTCGTCAGGATCAGGAGCCCGGAGCTGTCGCGGTCGAGCCGGCCGACCGGAAACACCCAGCGTGGGATGCTCGAGAGCGCGTCGTACACGGTGGGCCGACCGCCCGGGTCGACGCGGGTCGTGACGAGGCCCACCGGCTTGTGGAACGCGATCACGACGCGCTTCACGTCGTCGCCGACGCGCCGGCCGTCGAGCGTGACGCGGTCGCGGCTCGGGTCGATCCGGCGGCGCGGCGAGCGCTCGGTCGAGCCTCCGACCCGCACGCGCCCGTCCGCGATCAAGCGCTCCGCCTCGCGCCGCGAGCAGACGCCGAACTTCGAGAGCGCCCGGGCGAGCGAGACCGCGCGCTCGGGCCTCAGGCCGGGCCCGGCCGGTCGCCGAGGGCGAACGTCATCTCGCCTTCGCACGCGAGCTTCCCGTCGACGAGGGCGCGGCCGCGCAGGCTGCCCATCTTGCTGCGCATCCGCAGCACCTCGCCCTCGAGCCGCACCTGGTCGCCGGCCACGACCGGCCGCCGGTAGCGGACCTTGTCGATCCCCATGAAATACACGAGCCGGCCGCGGTTTTCGGGCTTGGACAGGATCAGCACCGCCCCCGCCTGCGCCATCGCCTCGGTCAGGATCGAGGCGGGCAGCGTGGGCACGCCGCCGGGGCCGGCGATGAAGTAGCGCTCATTCGAGGTGACGTTCTTGAGACCGACGATGCGGCGGTCCGGCTCCAGCTCGAGGATGCGGTCGACGAGCAGGAACGGCGAGCGGTGGGGCAGGATCGCCTTGATGTCCTCGATCTCGAGCGGGAGCTTGAGCGGCGCGTCACTCATCGCGGGCCGAAGTGTACATCGGCCAAAGGAGCCGCGCCGGGCGTGCGTGCTAACATGCTCCGTGCCTCGTCCCCCCGGCGTCGAAACCGGCCCTCCGCTGCCGGGAGAGCTGCTCGCCGACCTCCTGGCGCTCGTCGGAGAGATCAACGCGGTCCTCGATCCCGAGGAGCTCTTCGCCGCAATCGCGCAGAAGCTGCGGCGCATCGTCGACTACCGGGTCCTCGACATCTTCGTGCCGGACGAGGAAGGCCTCCTGGTGCCGGCGCACGTCGAGGGCTACGAGAAGGCGGAGCGGGGACGCTTCCGCCTGAAGTCCGGCGAAGGCATCGTGGGGGCCGCGGCGGAGTGCTGAACATCGAGGCGCCCTCGGCCGCGCCCTTCACGCGAGCGGCTCGTACCGCGCTCCAGGTGCTCGCCTCTCACCTGGCCGTCGCGATCGAGAACGCGACGCTCTACCGCGAGGCGCGCTGGTACGCGGGACTGCTCGCCACGCTGCACGAGATTGGCAAGGAGACCTCCTCGATCCTCGACCTGGACGTGCTGCTGCAGCGCCTCGCCGAGATCGTGAGGCGCGTGGTCGACTGAACGCGCGGCTCTACGACGAGATCGTCCGGAACGACGCCCGGCTCTCGCGCGAGCTCAGGATCGCGCGCGACATCCAGGTTGCGCTCTTCCCCGAGGGCTCGCCCCGGGGGGCCGGCTGGGAGGCCTCGGCCCACTTCCGGCCGGCGCGCGAGCTGGGGGGCGATCTCTACGACTTCTACGACATGGGGGAGGGCCTGCTCGGGGTGGCCACCGGCGACGTGGCCGGCAAGGGCGTTCCGGCCGCCCTCTACGCGGCCTACGCCTCGGGTGCCATCCGCGCGCGAGCCTACGAGCGGCGCGCGCCCGCGAACCTCATGCAGCGGGTCAACCGCACCCTGCGCCGGCGCGGCATCGAAGGCTTCTTCTGCACGCTGGCGTACGCCCTTTTCGACTTCCAGGAGCAGTCGCTGCGCCTCGCCAACTCGGGCTTACCCCACCCCTTCCACTACCGGGCGGCGGAGAAGCGGGCGGAGCCGATCGACGTCTCGGGGCTTC
>DATEUE010000275.1:0-8644 GCA_035283305.1 Vicinamibacteria bacterium
GCTCGAGCCGTAGCGCTTGGCGGCGCGGGCGCGGGCCTGCGCCGCCACCAGCTCACGGTCGCGAGCGGGGGCGCTCGTCACGAGCGCATCTACCAGCCTGCGGGCGATGAGCGTGACGTCGCGCACCGCGCGATCGAAGGCTTCCGCGTTGGCCTGGGACGGGGTGTTGTAGCCGGAGAGCTTCCGCACGAACTGCAGTGCCGCCGCCTGCACCTCCGCGTCCGTCGCCGGGGGCTCGAAGTTGAAGAGCGTTCGTATGTTCCGGCACATGGCGGTCCTCCCCACCCGGCAGACTAGCAAGAAAGCCGGCCGAGGAGGACGAAGGGCCGCCATCGTAGTAGCCTGACGCCATGTTGGACGCGCTGCGCCAGCTGTTCCAGGGCCGGGTCGCGCTACCGCCCGACGCGCCGCAGCCCGATCGCGAGCACGCGCTGCGGCTCGCCGCCGCCGCCCTGATGTTCGAGATCGTGCGAGCCGACGCGAGCGTCGAGGAGGCGGAGCGCACCGTGATGAAGGCCGCGCTCCAGAGCACCTTCGATCTCCCGGCCGAGGAGACCGACGAGCTGGTGCGGCTGGCCGAAGCGCAGTCGAAGGGCGCGGCCTCGCTCTACGAGTTCACGTCGCTCGTGGACGCCAGGCTCGACCCCGCCCAGAAGAAGCGCATCGTCGAGCTGCTCTGGCTGGTGGCGTTCGCGGACGGCCGCAAGGACGCCCACGAAGAGCACCTGGTGCGGCGGATCGCGGGCCTGCTGCACGTGCCGCACCCGGACTTCATCGACGCGAAGCGGTGGGCACGCGAGCGAAGCCCGGAGGATCAGCGCAGCGGCTGAGCCTGGAGGGCTTCCCGGACGCGGCCCGCGAGCCGCGCCAGCCCGTAGGGCTTCTGCAGCAGCAGTACCCCGGGCTCGAGCACACCGTGGCGGGCGATCACCTCCTCGCCGTAGCCCGAGGTGAACAGCACGCGCAGGCTGGCGCGGCGTTCCGCGAGCCGCGCGGCGAGCTCGCGCCCGTTCATGCCGGGCATCACCACGTCGGTGAGCAGCAGCTGCAGCGGCTCGACGTGACCCGCCGCGACGACCAGCGCCTCCGCCGCGTTCGCGCACGACAGCACGCGGTACCCGAGCGACTCGAGCTGGGCACGCGTCACCTCCCGCACGGCCGCCTCGTCCTCCACCAGCAGCACCGTCTCCGACCCGCGCGGCACATCGCCCTGCGCCGGCGGCGCCGCGGCTTTCTCGCCACGGGCCTCCGGCAGCAGGATGCGGAAGCTGGCGCCGCGGCCCGGAGCGGAGGCGACCTCGATCGCACCTGCGTTCTGCTCCACCGCCCCGTAGACCATGGCGAGCCCGAGCCCGGTGCCGCTGCCCACCGACTTCGTGGTGAAGAACGGCTCGAAGATGCGGGCGCGCACGTCCTCGCTCATGCCCTGGCCCGTGTCGCTCACCGCCATCACCACCACCGGGCCCGGGCGCAGCCGGCCCCCGGCCTCGGGACCCGTGGCCGCCCGGCTCACCTCGATGTTCAGCACGCCCCCGTCGGGCATAGCGTCGCGCGCGTTCGCCGCCAGGTTCAGCAGCACCTGCTCGAGCTGTCCCTGGTCGACCTCGACCAGGCACGGCTCGTCCGCGAGCTCGGTGCGCAGCGCGATGTCCTCGCCGATCATGCGCGCCAGCATCGAGCCGGCCCCCGCGACGACCGAGCGCAGGTCCAGCACCTGCGGTGCGATCACCTGCTGCCGGCTGAAGGCGAGCAGCTGGTGCGTGAGGGCGGCCGCGCGCCAGGCCGCCTTGTCGGTCTCGGTGAGCCAGCGGTGGGCGCGCGTGTCGGGCCCGACGTCGCGCAGCGCCAGCGCCAGGCTGCCGGTGATCGCCGTCAGCAGGTTGTTGAAGTCGTGCGCCACCCCGCCGGCGAGCCGGCCGACCGCCTCCATCTTCTGCGACTGCCGCAGCCGCGCCTCGAGCGTCCGGCGCTCGCCCTCGGTCCGCTGGCGCTCGCTCACGTCGCGCAGGATCGTCTGGTACTTGCCGTCGGGCATGCGCCTCGAGCTCATCTCGACCGGCACGCGCGTGCCGTCGCTGCGGACGAGGGCGCGCTCGATGACCACGATGCGGCCCTGGTCGGCGAGGTCGTAGCGGAACGGGGCACGCGCGAGCTCGGCGTGGCCGAACAGCGTCTCCATCGCGAGGCCGAGCAGCTCCGCGCGCGTTCGGCCGGTGAGCTCGCAGGCGCGGTGGTTCGCCTCGACGATGCCGCCTCCGGGCAGGCTCACCACGATCGCGTCCGCGGCCAGCTCGACGAGCCCGCGGTAGAGCGCCTCGGAGGCACGCAGCTCCGCTTCCTGGCGGCGCAGCCGCGCGTGGCTCTCGCGCAGGCGTCCGGCCACGAGCCCGACGCCGAGGCTCGTCACCACCAGGATGATCGCCGCGTCGACGACGTCCGCCACGGAGTTGGCGGCCACCGACCGGGCCAGCCAGCCGTGGGTCTCGGCCGCGAGTATCGAGGCGGTGCACGCCACGGTCAGCAGCGTGACGGCCACGAGCGTCACACGATCGAGCAGCAGTCCGCACAGGATCAGCGAGGCCGGCAGGATCAGCACCGCCACGTCGCGAAAGCCCTGGCCGGACGCGATCATGAGGGCGGCGGCGAAGACGGGCAGGCTGAAGGCGAGCAGGCGGGCCGCCACGTGGTGCGCGCCGGACCGGTTGAGCCACAGCACCAGCGCGAGCAGCCCGAGCTCACCGATCAGGGCAAAGGTCGAGTCTCCCCCCAACCCGCCCTCGAACCGCGTGGCGTTGGCGAACGAGGCCACGATGCCGGCGCCGACACCGCAGGTCACGAGGCAGACGCTGCGAGCCATCCAACGCTCCCCCGCGTCGAGGTCTGCTCGAGGCATCAGCAGGCGAGCGAGGCCATGGCGACGCACGAGGGCCGGGTGTTCGTCCGTGTTGGGCATCGCCGTCGCCATGGCTCGGCACGATAGAGCAGGATGCGTGCCACGCCTCGGGGCGCTCGCGCTCAGCAGCTTGCAGGCCCTGATGTCCGGCGGCTGGACGATCCATCTGCGGGCTGGACGGCTCCGGCGAGCCGCGCGGGGTTCGGGCGGGCGCAAGCCCCGGCGCTACTGCTCGCGCAGCGCCCGCGCGGGATCGACGCGTGCGGCGCGCGCCGCGGGCAGGCCGATCGCGACGAGCCCCGCGAGCGCCACGGTTCCAGCGGTCACGGCGTAGAGCCGCGGATCGGACGGGTTCGCCTCGAAGAAGAGGCCCTGCCCCAGCCGTGCCAGCACGAAGGCGGCGACTCCCCCGAGAGCGAGCCCGAGCGCCACGAGCGCGAAGCCGCGACCGAGCACCTGCCGGAGCACGTCGCCCGCGCTCGCGCCGAGCGCCATGCGCAGGCCGAACTCGGGCATTTGCGCCCCAACGACGTATGCGACGAGCCCGTAGAGCCCGAGTGCCGCGAGCAGCAGGGCGCAAAGCGCAAAGACCGTCACGAGCAGGGCGCCGACGCGCGGCAGCAGCAGGCTCTCGCCGACCTGCGCGTCGAAGTCCGCGACGTGGTACACGGGCAGCTCCGCGTCCAGCTCGAGCACGGCGGCGCGCGCCGCGCCGGCGGCGGCCAGTGGGTCGCCGCTCGTGCGCACGGCCAGCATCATCATCGACTCGGACGCCTGGGCCAGCGGGACGTACGCCTCGGCTTCCGGATCGGTCGTGAGCGACCAGTGCCGCACGTCGCCCACGACGCCCACGATCTCGCGCCAGGGCGCCGCGGGGCCGCCCACGCGCAGGCGGCGACCGATGGCCGGGACGTCGCCGAGCTCGCGGCGCGCGAGCCGCTCGTTGACGATCACGACGGCCGGCGCACCCTCGCGGTCGCGAGCGTCGAAGTCGCGGCCGCGGCGCAGCGGTATCCCGAGCGCATCGAAGTAGCCGGGCGTCGTCACCCGGTAGGCGGCGCGCGCGGCCTCCCCCGGGGCCGGCTCCGGCGCGCCTTCGACGAGCACGCGGGTGCCGCGGTCGTAGGTGCTGAACGGGAGCACGTTCACTGCGGCGGCGCGCTCGGCCCCGGGCAGCGCCTGGAGCTTCGCGAGCGTGCGCTCGAAGAAGGCGATCCGGCTCGCCGGGTCCGGGTAGCGCTGCTCCGGCAGCGCTGCCGTCAGCGTCAGCACCCGCTGCGGCACGAACCCGGGGTCGCGCGTGAGCATCGAGCGGAAGCTCAGCAAGGCGAGCCCCGCCGCCACGAGCAGCACCAGCGAGCCGGCCACCTGCCCAACCACCAGCGCCCGGCGCAGGCTCTGCTGGGGCCGCGTGCCGAGGCTGCGGCCGCCGGAGGCGAGCACGGAGGCGGCCGTGCGACGCCCGGCACGCAGCGCCGGCAGCAGTGAGAAGGCGACCCCCGTGACGAGCGCCAGCCCCATCCCGAAGCCCAGCGTCGTGCCGTCGACGCGCAGCTCGGCCACGTTCGGCAGCGTCGAGCGCGCGGCTTCGGGAAGCGCCGCCTGGAGCGCGCCGAGCGCCCAGCCCGCGATCACCAGGCCGGCGCAGGCGCCCCCGGCGGCGAGCAGCAGGCCCTCGCACAGGAGCTGGCGCGTGAGCTGCGTGCGGCTCGCGCCGAGGGCGGTGCGCAAGGCCAGCTCGCGCTCGCGCGCGATGCCCCGCGCGAGCAGCAGCCCGGCGAGGTTGGCGCAGCCGAGCAGCAGCACCGCGAGCACGGCCGCGAGCAGGGCGACGAGCGGCGGCCGCGCCTCGCGCGCGCCCAGCTCCGAAAGCGGCAGCACGCGCACACCGAGCGAGCGGAAAGTCTGCGGACTCGCGGCCGCATGCCGCAGGAACGCCGCGCGCACCTCGGCCTCCGCCGCCTGCGGCGAGCCGCCTTTCCGGAGCCGGCCGAGCGCCACCACCGAAGAGGAGGCGCCCGGGTCGGCGAGGGCCGCGGCTTCGTCCACAGCCAGCGGCGTCCACAGCTCTCCCTTGAAGTTGTAGACCGGGAACTCGAAGCGCGCCGGCATCACCCCGACGACGGTGTGCGGCTCGCCGTCGAGACGCAGCGCGCGGCCGATCACGCCCGGGTCGGCGGCGAAGCGGCGCTGCCACAGCCCGTGGCTCAGCAGCACCACCCGCGGTGCGCCCGGCGCCGCGTCCGGAGGCTCGAGCGCGCGGCCGAGCTGCGGCCTGACGCCCAGCAGCGCGAAGGTGTCGCCCGTGACCCGGTACCCCTGCGCGCGCTCCGGCGCGCCTTCGCCCGAGAGGCCCACGCTCCAGTAGCGGTACGCGGCCACCCGCTCGAAGGACGGCGCCTGCGGCGCGAGCGCCACGAACGCCGCGAGCGGCATGCTGAAGCTCTCCCGGTTCCTCGCCTCGTCCCACGCGCGCAGCAGGCAGACCCGGCTCGAGTCCTCGTAGGCGAGCGGCTTCAGGGTGAGCGCGTTCAGAACGCTGAACACTGCACTCGTGGCGCCGATGCCCAGCCCGAGCGTCAGCACGGCCGTGGCGGTGAAGCCGGGGTTGCGAAGTGCTATGCGCACCGCCTGCCGCAGGTCCGATACGAGCTCGGGCATCTCTGCCTCCCGTCGTCACTCCATCAAGCCGCGTGCCAGGCGAGCGGTCGGGCCGGAAGACGCTCGTGGCTCTCGGCTTGGGCGCGGCGCGATGCGTCGCCCCCGCCGCTGTGTTGTTCGTTTCCGAACGAAGCGCTTCCCGGGCGTGGGACGTGGAGCGAAGGCCGCTTGCCTTCCCGTGACGACGGAGGGAAGCTCAGCTGTTCTGGGCGGAAAGCGGAGGCAGCATGGACGAACTCGCGGCACTCTTCTCCGAGCACGTGAAGCGACTTCAAGCCGAGACCGAGAAGGCGCTCGGCGCGACGGGTCACGACTCGCTCGTGATCTCGAGCGGGGCGCCGCTCACGTACTTCGCCGACGACCAGGACGCCCCGTTCCGGCCGGTACCGCACTTCGCCCACTGGTGCCCGCTCGGCGGACCGCACCACCTGCTCCACGTGGCGCCCGACCGCAAGCCGCGCCTCATCCGCCACGCGCCGGAGGACTACTGGTACGAGCAGGGAGGCGTCACCGAGGCGTTCTGGCTGGGCGCGTTCGCGCTCGAGGAGCGCGGCTCGGCCGACGCGGTCTGGCAGGCGCTCGGCCAGCCTGCCAAGGCCGCGTACATCGGCAACGAGCCGGCTCGCGCCGAGGCCCACGGCCTCGCGGCGAACCCGAAGCCGCTCACGGCGCGGCTCGACTGGCTGCGCAGCTACAAGGACTCCTACGAGGTGCGCTCGATCGAGGAGGCGACCGTGGCGGGCGCCCGGGGCCACCGCGCGGCGCGCGAGGCCTTCGCGGCCGGGGCCTCCGAGCTCGAGATCCACCAGGCGTTCTGTCGCGCCGCCGAGTCCACCGAGGCGCAGCTGCCCTACTCGACGATCGTCGCGCTCGACGAGAAGTGCGCGACGCTGCACTACGAGTCGAAGCGCCACGCCAAGGCAGGCCACGTGCTGCTGCTCGACGCCGGGGCACAGAGCCGCGGCTACGCCTGCGACATCACGCGCACGACGCCGGGGCGGAGGTGCGACCCGCGCTTCGTCGAGCTCGTCGAGTCGGTGGACGCGATCGAGCAGGACCTGGTGCGCGCCGCGACCCCGGGCCGGCCCTACCTGGAGGTGCACCTGCAGGCCCACGCCTCCGTCGCGCGGGTGCTGTCGGACATGCGCATCCTGCGCGTCTCGGCGGAGGAGGCCTTCGTCAAGGGCTACACGCATCCCTTCCTGCCGCACGGGGTCGGGCACCACCTCGGGATCCAGGTCCACGACGTGGCCGGGCGCCAGTCCGACGCGTCGGGCACGCCGGCGCCGCCGCCGAAGGAGCACCCGTACCTCAGGAACACGCGCACGATCGAGCCCGGGCACGTGTTCACGATCGAGCCGGGCATCTACTTCATCCCGATGCTGCTGCGCCGCTTCCGCACGGCGCCGGAGGCGAACGCTTTCGACTGGGAGCGGATCGACGCGCTCATGCCGCTCGGCGGGGTGCGGGTCGAGGACAACGTGCTCGTGACCGAGCGCGGCCCGCGCAACCTGACCCGCGAGCAGCTCGCCGACTGACGCCTCGGGCGCCTCAGCTCCCCGCAGCCGCCTCGAGCTCGGCCAGGAGCTCCTCGGGCTTCCAGTCGTTGCCGCGGAGGAGCCGCCGCAGCCGGCCGTCCTTCCCGATCACCGCGGTGCGCAGGTTGTGGGTGAACGAGCGGTCCTCCTCACGGAAATCGAGGCCGAGGGCGGCGCCCAGCCTGCGCACCTCGTCGAGCCGGCCGCTCGCGAGCCGCCAGTGCGAGAAGGGCGGCTTCGTCTTCTGGAACGGCAGGCCGTAGCCGCGCAGCACTGCGGGAGTGTCGTGCTGGACGTCGAAGCTCACGGTCAGAAGCGCCGTCTCCCGCGCGAGCCTCGGCTCGGCCACGAGCGCCTCGTGCACGCGCGCGAAGCCCGCCATCAGGAACGGGCAGAAATCGGGCATCGGGCAGCGCGTGAAGACGAAGGTGAGGGCGAGCGCGCGGCCGTGGTAGTCGGCGAGGTGCAGCGCGCGGCCGTCCTGGTCGACGAGGGCCACGTCGGGCACGGCGTCGCCTGGCTGCGGCTGCCTGGGCGGCGCGGCCTGTACCTGCCCGGAGAGCGGGACCGCCGCCTTGACGAGCACCAGCTCCTCGAGCCAGTAGCGGGAGTCCTTCACCACCAGCACCGCCTGCAGCGAGTCGCCCGGCGCCATCTGCTGCAGCAGCGCAGCGTCCTTCTCCAGGACCACGAACGGCATCGTCATCGCGGGCATGAAGCCCGGGATGTCCTCGTGCGCCAGCGTGACGCTGCGGCTCGCGGTGTCCACCTCGACGATCCGGCCCTTGATCGGGTAGCGCTTCGCCCCGGGTGAGGGAGCGTCGCCGCGGCAGGACGGCGCGAGGCACGCGGCGAGCAGAAGCAGCAGCCGTAGCGGGACGCCGCGGAGCACGCCCCACTCTACCCCTCCGCTGCTCGGCGCGCGCCACTCCCCGAAGGGCCCCAAGGGCCCTCGCGGCTGCGGTGGATCGCCCCACGCCTTGATAGGATCAGGAGTTCGACTCGATCTTCCCGGAGAGCACATGGAACTCGTCCAGTACTTCGTCGACTTCTTCATGCACCTCGACCGGCACCTGGCCGAGGTGATCCAGGCCTACGGCTCCTGGACCTACGCGCTGCTGTTCGTGATCGTGTTCCTGGAGACGGGCCTGGTGGTGACGCCGCTCCTGCCGGGCGACTCGCTGCTGTTCGCGGCGGGCAGCTTCGCGGCGCTCGGCGCGCTCGACCTGCCGCTGCTCGTCCTGCTGCTCACGATGGCGGCGATCCTCGGCGACACCGTCAACTACACGATCGGCCACTACCTCGGCCCGAAGGTGTTCCACTACCCGAAGTCGCGCTTCTTCAACCCCGAGCACCTGAGGAAGACGCACGCGTTCTACGAGAAGTACGGCGGCAAGACGATCATCATCGCCCGCTTCGTCCCGATCGTGCGCACCTTCGCGCCGTTCGTCGCCGGAATCGGCGCGATGAGCTACAGGCGCTTCATCGTCTACAACGTCGCGGGCGGCGTGCTGTGGGTGGCGGTGTGCGTCGGCGCCGGCTACTTCTTCGG
>DATEUE010000276.1:0-16740 GCA_035283305.1 Vicinamibacteria bacterium
TCGTGTTCGAGGACGCGGCGGTCGCGAGCTACGCGTCCGAGACCTACGCCGCGGCGCTGGCGCAGGCGATCGCGGACACGAAACCGCAGGTCGTGCTCGTGCCGTTCACGGCGATGGGGAAGGACCTCGCCCCGCGCGTGGCCGCGCGCGTCGGCGCGGGCCTCGCGTCCGACTGCGTGGCGCTCGAGGTGAAGGACGGCCGGCTCGTGGCGCGGCGCCCGATGTACGCGGGCAAGGCGCTCGCCACGGTCGAGTGGACCGGCGAGCCGCAGATGGCCACCCTGCGCCCGAACGTGTTCGCCCTGGGCCCCTCCGACCCGATGCGCCCGCCGGACGTGGCGCGGGGCTCGGTCCACGGCTCGGCCCGCGCGCGCGTGACGGCCACCGCGGCGACCGCGCAGGGGCGGCTTCCGCTGAGCGAGGCCCAGATCATCGTGTCCGGCGGCCGCGGCCTCAAGGGTCCCGAGAACTTCCACCTGGTCGAGAGCCTCGCAGACGCGCTCGGCGCCGCGGTCGGCGCCTCGCGGGCGGTGGTCGACGCCGGCTGGGTGGACCACCAGCTCCAGGTGGGGCAGACGGGGCGCACCGTCTCGCCTTCGCTCTACGTGGCCTGCGGGATCAGTGGTGCGATCCAGCACCTGGCCGGGATGTCGTCGGCCCGCTGCATCGTGGCGATCAACAAGGACCCCGATGCGCCGATCTTCAAGGTCGCCGACTACGGCGTCCTCGGCGACCTGTTCGAGGTCCTGCCCCGGCTCACCGAGGCCGCGAAAGCACACCGGGCCTCGCGCGCCTGAAGCGGGAGCCATTGGCCGAGGTACCCTGATGGCCGTGCTCGCGGTCCTGCAGTCGGTCCTGGTCGCGGCACTCTCGGCGATCGCGTTCGGCTTCATGGCGGTCGAGTTGCGCCGCCTGGCCCGCTTGATCGCGAGCGGCACGCCCGGCGACGAGATCCTGACCGACGTCCCCGCGGAGCGCCTCTCGAAGCTCGTCAGCTTCTCGCTGGGCCACCGCAAGCTCAAGGAGGACGCGAGCGCCGGCATCCTGCACGCGGTCTTCCTCTACGGCTTCTTCGTGCTGGGGATCGGCCACCTCGAGGTGCTGCTGGAGGGCGTGACGTGCTTCCTCGTGGCCTTCGGGGGCCGAGCGTTCACGTACGACCGCGTGCTGCCCGCCGGGCTCACGAGCGCCTACCACCTGAGCCAGGACGTCTTCGCCGCGGCCGTGCTGGTGGCCGCGGCGATAGCGCTCGCGCGGCGCTTCGCGGGACGGCCGGCTCGCCTGCTGCCGCGCTCGGCGGACGGCGAGCGCATCCTGTGGTTCCTGCTGGCGCTCTACGTCACGTTCTTCCTGCTCGCCGGCCCGAGCCTGCTGCTGCGACAGCGCGCGGCCGGCGCCGCCGCGCTTTCGCTCGTCCAGCCGGTGACGTCGTTCGCGGCGGTAGCCTTCGCGTCCCTGGCCACACCCGCGGTCGAGGCGCTGCGGGGCCTCGGGTTCTGGGCGCACACGCTGGTGTTCCTGGCCTTCGCCGCGTACCTGCCGACCACGAAGCACATGCACCTCGTGTTCGCCTGGCCGAACCTCTACTTCTTCCGGCGCCAGCGCTACGGCCTCCCGCCGCGGACCTTTTTCGAGAAGACCGAGAAGTTCGGCATCGACCAGGTCCAGGAGCTGCCCTGGAAGAGCCTGCTCGACTCTTTCGCCTGCACCGAGTGCGGCCGCTGCAACTCCGTCTGCCCGGCGCACGCCACCGGCAAGCCGCTCCAGCCGATGAAGGTGCTCCGCGACGTGAAGCTCAACCTGCGCGACCGCACGGACGCGGCGCTCGTCTCTGATTCGCAGATCGACCGTTCGCGGCCCGGCGTCGTGCGCGGGGATGGCGGCTACCTCCAGGTCGACGGCCAGGTTCACCTGGACGAGCTCTGGGCCTGCACCACCTGCGCCGCCTGCGTCCAGGCCTGTCCGGTCTTGATCGACTCCGTGCCGGGGACGCTCGTCGCCCTGCGCCAGAGCCAGGTCATGATGGAGTCGCGCTTCCCGCAGGAAGCCACAACCGCGTTCAAGGGTCTCGAGACCAAGGGCAATCCGTGGGGACTCGGCCCCGACCGCCGCATGGAGTGGGCCGAGGGACTCGAGGTTCCGCTCATGAGCGAGCTCGCGGGCCGCGAGGTCGAGTACCTGCTCTGGGTCGGCTGCGCCGGAGCCACCGACCCGCGCGCGCGCAAGACCAACCAGGCGCTCGTCCGGATCCTGAAGGCCGCCGGGGTGGACTTCGCGACGCTCGGCTCCGAGGAGCGCTGCACCGGCGACCCGGCGCGGCGGCTCGGGAACGAGTACGTCTTCGCGCAGCTCGCCTCGGAGAACGTCGCCACGCTCACGCCGTACCGCTTCCGCAAGATCCTCGTGACCTGCCCGCACTGCCTCAACAGCCTGGGCAAGGAGTACCGCGAGCACGGCGGCAACTACAGCGTCGTGCACCACTCGCAGCTGCTGTCGGAGCTGCTCGC
The DNA here is from genome assembly GCA_035283305.1 of Vicinamibacteria bacterium. Taxonomy (GTDB): domain Bacteria; phylum Acidobacteriota; class Vicinamibacteria; order Fen-336; family Fen-336; genus DATBSL01. The sequence continues at coordinate 2,508 of DATEUE010000276.1, forward strand.
GGCCGGCCGGGTGCCACTCGACCTGGCGAAGAGCAGCGACGAGCTCGTGACGTTCCACGACCCCTGCTACCTGGCCCGCTACAGCGACACGGTCGAACCGCCGCGCGACGTGCTCGACCGGATCGGCGTGAAGTCGGTCGAGATGACCCAGAGCGGCAAGAGCGGCTTCTGCTGCGGCGCCGGCGGTGGGCGCATCTTCCTGGAGGAGCGCATCGGCAAACGCGTGAACGTCGAGCGCACTGAGCAGGCCCTCGCCACGGGTGCTTCTACCGTCGCCGTCGGCTGCCCCTTCTGCATGACGATGATGACCGACGGGACGAAAGCCAAGGGCGTCGACGAGCAGGTCAAGGTCAAGGACCTGGCGGAGCTGGTGGCGGAGCGCCTGCGGCCCGGAGCGTCGTAAGGCCATGGCGTTGTGGAGCAAGAAGCCCGCCACGCATACGAACGCCCCGCGGCACTGGCCGAAGATCGAGCTGGATCAATTCGAGAACCAGGGGCTCAACCTGATCATGATCGGCGGCCAGCTGGCGTCGCTGGTCCAGCCGCCGAAGGTCACCCTGGCCTTCATGCGCGACTTCCTGTACGAGGATGGGATCCTGCGCGTCCCGATCGTGGTCGAGGAGGCCGGCGTCAAGACCTGCGTCTTCACCTACTCGAAGGACGACAAAGGCGCCGCCGCGCACTACTCGGGCGCGCGCGCGTTGCTTCGGTCTCGGGAACAGGCGAACGCCGTCTACTACGGCCCGGAGGCGCTCACCCCCACGAAGCCCGCGGTCGTGCTCCAGCCCATCGACACGCCCTTCTTCTCGAAGGACGAAGAGCACAAAGACGCGGACTTCGCCTTGTGGTGGGCGACCGAGGACGCGCCGCGGTTCACGGGCTCGGAGGAGCGGGTCTTCCTGGACCGGTGGTTCGAGTGCCTGGATGGATACGGCTTCCTGATCTTGACCGCCCTTCTCAGGGACCTGGAAATGGCGGAAGGCAAGGACAGCATCTACGCCCTGCCCTCGCAGCCCCTGCTCCAGCCCCTGACGGGACCCGGCGACACTCGCATGCTGCTGCACGCGTCGGACCGAGAAGGCCTTTTCCTCGCCTTCGACGAGGCCACGGCCCCGAGCCGGCGCCGGTTGCTGCTGAAGCTGCTGGCCGACTTCGCGGTCCAGTATCGCCGCGCGATCGACACCAGGGGGCTCGCCCCTCGCGCCGAAGAGAAAGGGCCTGGCCTCGCGGCCTGGATTGCCATCCGCGACGCCGCCCTCGCCAAGGAAGAGCGTGGCGAGACCGGCCTCAAGCTGCACGCGGTGACGGTGCGCGAGGGGCAGCCGCAGCGAGACCCGAACGCCAGCGGCGATCGGGACCGGGAGACCCGGCCGAAGACACCGGGGCGTGAGGAGCTCGACTTCGGAATGGACCTGCTCGAGCGCGTGATGGCCCGCCTGAAGCCCGGGGAAACGGCGGGAAGCTCGGACCAGGCCCTGGGCGGACCCAACTTCTTTCCGGTGATCGCCGCCAGGGTCGGCGCCGACGTGGTCGAGCGCCAGCTCCCCTTCGAGGACGCGCCGGTGGCGCAGGCGGCGGCCGGACGAGCGCTCGACGAGTGGCCCGACGCGGAGATCGTGGCCGTGCTCGCGGACGCCGCGATCCGCGAGAACGGCGCCCGCACCGACATCTTCGACCTGAAGGTCGAGCACCGAAAGGAGGAGCGGGCGGCGGCGCTCTACCAACGCTATCGCGTGGCCGATGCGGGCGCCCTCGAGCTCGTCGGCCGTCCCACCGCGACCCCGGCGGAGCGCTTCCTGCTTCCGGCCGGTGCGTCCCGAGAGCCGGCTCCAGAGGAGTCCTTGACCGCCCTGGCGCGCCAGGCCCTGCAGACCATCGTGGCTTCGTTGACTGTCTTGGAGCCGAGCGGGATCTGCGGCGACGACCCAGACGACGTGCTGCTGTCGCCTTCGGCGCTGGTCGGAAGGCCGGGGGACCCGCACCCGCTCACGGTGCGCTTCATGATGCAGGGTCCGATCACGGCCGCGATGTCGTGCCATGCGCAGCTGCAGGAGAAACCCGCCGAATGGGTGGTCTTCCACCTCGACGATCTCGTGTCCCGGAACGGCATCCCCGACCGGCGCCTGCGGCTGTGTGTCCAGCGCCGGCAGGACCCGGGCATGGCGGTCTTCGACCAACGCTACGAGACGCCACGCAAGGGCAAGCCCTTCGCCCTGCGCGGCGGGCTGGAGTTCCAGCGCTGGGGCGGCTCGATGTTCCCCCCGGCGAGCTGAACCGAGCAGTCGCCCGCCCGTTAAGGGGCCTCGAGCCCGCGTGCTAAACTGCCTTGTTTCCAGTACTTGAGTTCATGAGCGACTACGACTTCCAAGAGATCGAGACGCGCTGGCAGAGGACGTGGGCCGCGAGCGGGGCCTTCGAGGTCGGCGAGGACCCGAAGCGGCCGAAGTTCTACTGCCTGGAGATGCTGCCTTACCCCTCGGGCGACATCCACGTGGGGCACGTGCGGAACTACTGCATCACCGACGTGATCTCGCGCTGCAAGACCATGCGCGGGATGAACGTGATGCACCCGATCGGCTGGGATGCGCTCGGGCTGCCGGCCGAGAATGCGGCGATCAAGAAGGGAGTCCACCCCGAGACGTGGACGCGGAGCAACATCGCGTCGATGAAGCGCCAGCTCCAGCGGCTCGGCTTCAGCTACCCTTGGAGCCGCGAGATCGCGACCTGCGACCCGGAGTACTACCGCTGGAACCAGTGGTTCTTCCTGCGCATGCTCGAGAAGGGCATCGCTTACCGCGCGAAGGCCCCGGTCAACTGGTGCCCGTCGTGCCTCACCGTGCTGGCCAACGAGCAGGCCGAGGGAGGCCTGTGCTGGCGCTGCAAGAGTGTCGTCGAGCAGCGCGACATGGAGCAGTGGTTCCTGCGCATCACGGCCTACCAGGACGCGCTGCTCGACGACATGGCGCAGCTTCCCACCTGGCCGGAGCGCGTGCTCCAGCAGCAGCGCAACTGGGTCGGCAAGTCGCACGGGGCAGAGGTCGACTTCCCGGTCGACGGATTCGCGCCCATCCGCATCTTCACGACCCGGGTCGACACGATCTGCGGGGCCACCTTCATGCTGCTGGCCCCGGAGCACCCGATGGTGGACGGCTTGCTCGCCGATCTGCCTGACGCGGCCGCGCGCAAGGATGAAATCGGTCGCCTGCGCGCCCAGGACCGCCGGGCGCGCCTCGAGGGCCGCGTGCAGAAGGAGGGCGTCTTCACCGGCCGCCACGCCACGAACCCCTTCACGAAAGAGAAGATCCCGGTCTGGGTCGGCAACTTCGTGCTGATGGGCTACGGCACCGGCGCGATCATGTCGGTCCCCGCGCACGACCAGCGCGACTTCGAGTTCGCGCGCAAGTACGGGCTCGAGGTTCGCGTCGTGATCCAGCCGGAAGGGGAGAAGCTCGAGGGCGCGACGCTCGCGGCCGCCTACGACGGTCCCGGCCGGGTGGTCAACAGCGGTGAGTTCGACGGCCTCGTGGCGGAGGAGGCCATCCCGCGCATGGCGGCGTGGGCGCAGCAGAAGGGCGTCGGCAAGGCCACGGTCACGTATCGCCTCAAGGACTGGCTGATCAGCCGTCAGCGCTACTGGGGCACGCCGATCCCGGTCGTCTACTGCGACAAGGACGGCATGCAGCCGGTGAAGGACGAAGAGCTCCCGATCGTGCTCCCGCAGGACGCGCCGTTCACCGGCGAGGGCGGCAACCCGCTCGAGAAGGTGCCCGCGTTCGTCCAGGCCACCTGCCCGAAGTGCGGCGGCCGGGCGCGGCGCGAGACCGACACGATGGACACGTTCGTGGACTCGTCGTGGTACTTCTACCGCTACCTCTCGCCCCGCAAGAGCGACGGTCCCTTCGACGCGGCCACGGTCAAGTACTGGTTTCCGATCGACCTCTACGTGGGCGGCATCGAGCACGCGATCCTGCACCTCGTCTACTCGCGCTTCTGGACCAAGGCGATGCGCGACCTCGGCCTCGTGACGCTCGACGAGCCGGTCACCCGGCTCTTTCCCCAGGGCATGGTGCACAAGGACGGCGAGGTGATGTCCAAGTCGAAGGGCAACACCGTCGCCCCCGACGACGTGATCGCGCGCTATGGCGCGGACACGCTCCGGCTGTACATCCTCTTCGCGGGGCCCCCGGAGCTGGCGATGGAGTGGAGCGAGAGCGGCATCGAAGGACCGCACCGCTTCCTGCACCGCGTGTGGCGACTGGTGGACCGGCACGCCGAGGCCTTCGCGCGGGAGCCGCGCGTCCCGCTCTCCGGCGAGCTGCCGAGCGCCGCGAAGGAGCTCCGCCGCAAGCTTCACCAGACCGTCGACCGCGTCACGCGCGACATCGAGGAGCGCATCCAGCTCAACACCGCGGTGGCGGCACTCATGGAGCTCGTCAACGAGATCTACCGCGTCGAGGCGGACGTTGCCGCGGGGCCCGCTCGCGCGGCCCTGCGCGAGGCGCTCGAGACGCTCGTGCTGCTGCTCAACCCGTTCACGCCGCACGTGTGCGAGGAGCTCTGGGCCCGCCTGGGCCACGCCGAGAGCCTGGTGCGCCAGCCCTGGCCCATTTTCGATGCTGCCGCGGCGCGCGAGGACGCGGTCGAGCTCGCCGTGCAGGTGAACGGCAAGGTGCGCGGTCGCGTGGTGGTCGCGCGCGAGGCGGGGGAGGACCAGATCCGCGCCCAAGCGCTCGCGGATCCCCGCGTCGCGGAGCACCTCCTCGGCAAGCAGATAGTGAAGTTCGTGGTGGTTCCCGGCCGGCTGGTCAGCATGGTGGTGAAGTGAAACGTCGCCACGTCCTCGCGGCTGCTGCCTCCGCCCTCGCCACGGGCTGCGGCTATGCGCTGCAGGGCCGAGGCATCACGACCGACGCCACGGTGAAGCGCATCGGGGTGCCGCTGTTCAGGGACCGCACCGGCAAGCTGGGTCTCGACACCCACGTCACGCAGGCGGTGATGGCGGAGCTGCTGAGGCGCGGCCGCTTCAACGTGGTGAGGGACGCCGCGAACGTGGACGCCGTGGTCGAGGGCGAGATCACGGCCTTCACCGTGGTGCCCGTGAACTTCTCGACCGACACCGGCCAGACCCAGGCCACGCGCTACGCGATCGCGCTCACCGCCGCCGTGGTGTACCGCAAGATCGGCCAGGCCGAGCCGCTCTGGTCGCACGACGGCTTCTCCCAGCGCGACGAGTACGACATGGGCGAGCAGTCGGAGACCTACTTCGACCGCGAGGAGCAGTCGATCGAGCGACTCGCGACGGCCTTCGCGCGCAGCCTCGTGGCCGCCATGCTGGAGGCGTTCTAGCCCCGGGATGGCGCCCGCCCGGCGGCCCGCCCCGATCCAGGCCATCGTCGGTGAGGATTCCTACCTCGCCGAGGCCGCTTTGGCGCAGGTGCTGAAGGACGCGGTCGGGTCCGACCAGCAGGAGTCCGTCCGCGTCCTGTACGGCGACGAGGCCAAGTGGGAGGACGTGCTCTCCGCCGCTCGCGCCGGCTCGCTCTTCGCCGCCAGCCGGGCGGTGGTCGTGCGTCGCGCCGAGCTCCTGAAGTACGCCTCCGCCCCCCAGGACGACGAGGCGCCGAGCGACGCGAAGGGCCGCGGCAAGGCCCGGTCGGACGAGGACCCCGTGGACGCCTACGCGGACGCCCCGGCACCCGACGCGACGCTCGTGCTCGTAGCGGCCAAGCCCGACAGGCGACGCCGGCCGTGGAAGAGCCTGCTGGCGAAGGCCGTGGTCCACGACGCCGCGCCCCGCAAGGGCCGCGCGCTGCGGTCGCACGTGGAGCAGGAGCTGAAGCGGCGGGGCCTTCGTTTCACGCGCGACGCCCTCGACCAGCTGCTCGAGGAGGTCGGCCAGGACCTGCGGCGCCTGATGGGGGAGGTGGACAAGCTCGAGGCCTGGGCGGACGGCCGGGCGGAGATCACAAGCGAGGACGTGGCCTCGGTGCTGGGACGTGGCCTCGGTCAGCCGCTCTACCTGCTGAGCGACGCCTTCGCCGCCCGCGACGCGCCGAAGTCGCTCGAGCTGCTGGAGCGGCTGCTCGAGGACGGGGAAGAGGGCCTGCGCGTCCTCGCGACGCTCCACCGCACGCTCCGGCAGGTGCGTGGGGCCGTTGCGATGCGGGAGGCGGGGGCGCCCCGGCCCCAGATCGGGGCGCGCCTGCTGCCACCGAACATGCAGTTCAAGCTCGACGCGCTCGTCGAGGCCTCACGCCGCTGGAGCGAGCGCGACCTGGTGCGGGCCCTCGACGTGATGGGCCGGACCGACAGGGGAATGAAGCGCGGGGCGGACGCGGCGGTGGCGCTCACCAGCGCCATCGTCGCGTCGTGCGGCGGGCCTTCTACTTCGCCGCGGCGAGCGCCCTGACCTTGCGCGTCAGCCGGCTCTTGTACCGCGCGGCCGCGTTGTCGTGGATGACGCCCTTCTTCGCGGCCTTGTCGATCTGGCCGACGGTCCCGGACAGGAGCGACTCGGCGGCCTTGGCGTTGCCCTCGGAGATGGCGGCGCGGAGCTTCTTCACGTGGGTCTTGAGCTGGGAGACGTTCTGCCTGTTGCGTGCCCGGCGCTTCTGCCCCTGCCTCATCTGCTTCTGGGCTGACGCGTGATGTGCCACTCGGATCTTCCTCCTCGCAAGTCGAACAAAACTCTAGTTTAGCGGTGGAGGTCATGCAGGTCAAGGCGAGGGCCGAGACGGCGCACATCGCGAAGGCGGCGGGGCTCGTGTCGGCCATGACGCTCGCGTCGCGCCTGCTCGGCCTGTTCCGCGAGCAGGTGTTCGCGGCGCTTCTCGGCGCGGGCTATCACTCGGACGCCTTCCGGATCGCCTTCCGCATCCCGAACCTGCTGCGGGACCTGTTCGCCGAGGGGGCGCTGTCCGCGGCCTTCATGCCCACCTACGCCCGCGTCCGCAAGGAAGGCGGCCCGGACGCCGGCTTCCGGCTCGCCAACCGGGTGCTGACCTTCCTGGGCGTGGCACTGGGCCTCGTGGTCGTTCTCGGCATCCTGCTGGCCTGGCCCGTTGTCGCGGCGATCGCTCCCGGCTTCGACGACGTGCCCGGCAAGGCCGAGCTGACGGTGCGCCTGACGCGCGTGATGATGCCGTTCCTGCCGCTCGTCTCGTTCGCGGCGGTCGCGATGGGAATGCTGAACGCCGAGGGACGCTTTGGCATCCCGGCGCTGTCGCCGGCGCTCTTCAACGTCGTCGCCATCGTGTGGGCGGGCGCGCTCTGGGGCATGGGCCTGAGCGTCGAACAGGTGGTGCTGGGCTGGGCGTGCGGCACGCTCGCCGGCGGGCTTGCGCAGTTTCTCGTCCAGTGGCCGTCGCTGCGGCGGCTGGGTTTTCGTTTCCGGCCCGACTGGGCGCCCTCTGACCCGGGGCTGCGCCAGATGGGGCGGCTCATGGCGCCCGCGACCGTGGGGCTCGCGGCCGTGCAGGTGAACATCTTCGTCAGCAGCATCTTCGCGTCGCAGGAGCCGGGAGCCGTGTCCTGGCTCGACTACGCCTTCCGGCTGCTCTACCTGCCGATCGGCCTCTTCGGCGTCGCGGTCGGCACGATCGCCACGGCCGGTCTCGCGCGCCGCGCCGCCGAGGGCGACATCGAGGGCCTGCGCACGACGCTGCGCCAGTCGCTTTCGATGCTCGCCTACCTCACCTTGCCGGCCACGGTCGGGCTGCTGGTCCTGGGTGTTCCGGTGGTGCGGCTGCTCTACGAGCGCGGGCGCTTCAGCGCGGCCGACACGCAGGCGACCGCGACGGCGCTGTTCCTGTACTCCTTCGGCCTGGTGGGCTACACGGGCGTGAAAGTGCTCGCACCGGCGTTCTACGCGCTCGGGACGCCCCGCGTCCCGCTCGCGGCGAGTGTCCTGGCCGTGGCCACGAACCTGACGGTGATCCTGCTGGGCCACCAGGCACTCGGCTACCGCGCGATCGCGCTCGGGACGGCGCTCGGGTCGATCCTCAACGCTGTCCTGCTCGTCGCCGTATTCCAGAAGCGCGTGGGCGGCCTTCTCGGACACGGCCTCCTCCGCCCGCTGGCGCGAATGCTGCTCGCGGCCCTCGTCATGGGTGTGGCGGCGCGGGCGCTCGCCGCCTGGCTGGAGGGGATCTTCGGCACCGCGGGCCTTGCCGCGCAGCTTTCGACTGGGCTCGTCCCCGTCGCCGTCGGCATCGCGGCGTACCTCGGCCTCACGCATGCGCTGAAGGTGGGGGAGGCCGACGTGCTCGTGAGCCTCGTCACCCGCCCCCGGCGCCAGGCCTAACATGCCCCGCTCGTCGGCCTCGCCGCCCGGCGCCGGGACGCGCGCCCGGCACCAGCGCGAGGATCCTGTGGCCGCATGGCTCGACCACCTGCGCGTCGAGCGCGGCCTCAGCGCGAACACGCTCCTGGCCTACGAGCGCGACCTGCGCGTGCTCGCGGCGTTTGCCCGCGAGCGCCGGGTGGACCTGCTGAAGCTCACGCCCGCCGACCTCGCCGATTTCGTGGGGGAGCTGCGTGCCCGCGGGCTCAAGGCCCGATCCCAGGCGCGTCACGTGTTCTCGGTTCGCGGCTTCTTCGGCTTCGCCCTGCGCGAGGGCCTCGTGAGCCGGGACCCGACCGAGAACGTCCGCGCGCCGCGGGCCTTCCGCGCCCTGCCGCACTACCTCAACCCCGCCCAGATCGAAGCCCTGCTGAAAGCGCCCGACACCGACACCGCCCTGGGCCTTCGCGACCGAGCGGTGCTCGAGGTGCTGTACGCGACGGGCCTGCGCGCCTCGGAGCTCACGGGACTGGCGCTCGATGGCCTCGACCTGGAGCTCGGGGTCGTGCGCGTCCTGGGCAAGGGTGGCAAGGAGCGCCTCGTCCCACTCGGTCGCGAGGCGCGGCGCTGGGTGAGACGCTACCTCGCGGAGGCGCGCGACGGTTTCGCGAGCGAGCGCTCGGGGAGCCTCGTGTTCCTGAGCCAGCGCGGCGGGCGGCTCTCGGCCATGGGCCTTTGGGGCCTGGTGCGGCGCCACGCGGTCAGCGCCGGGGTCGAGCGGGTGCTGACGCCCCACGTCCTGCGCCACTCGTTCGCCACGCACCTGCTCGAGCGGGGAGCCGACCTGCGCGCGCTCCAGGCGATGCTGGGCCACGCCGACATCTCGACCACGGAGATCTACACGCACGTGAGCCGCGAGCGCCTGCGCCAGATCTACGACAAGCTGCACCCCCGGGCCTGACGCGCCGCCCGGGCTTCGCGCCCCGGGGCCCGGGCTGGTATACTTTTGCGTTTTTCGGCATGTCGCGCGCCGCTTCATAGGTGGCGCCAAGGACCCAGGAACCAGGACAAGGAATGGCCAAGAACCACCGTCATCTGTTCACCTCGGAATCCGTTACCGAGGGACACCCCGACAAGATCGCCGACCAGATCTCAGACGCCGTGCTCGACGTGCTGCTGGCCCAGGACCCCAATAGCCGCGTGGCCTGCGAGACCCTGGTCACGACCGGCCTTGCCTTCATCGCCGGCGAGATCACGACCGAGGCCTACGCCGACCTGCCCGCGATCGTGCGCGAGACGATCAAGGAGGTCGGCTACACGCGTGCCAAGTACGGCTTCGACTACGAGACTTGCGCGGTGATCTCGGCGATCCACGAGCAGTCGCCCGACATCGCAATGGGGGTCGACCCGGGCGGAGCCGGCGACCAGGGCCTGATGTTCGGCTACGCCTGCCGCGAGACCGAGGAGCTGATGCCGCTCCCGATCATGCTGGCGCACAAGCTGACGCGGCGGCTGGCGCAGGTGCGGCGCGAGGGGACGATCGACTACCTGCGGCCCGACGGCAAGAGCCAGGTGACGGTCGAGTACGAGGGCGACCGCCCGATCCGCGTCGACGCGGTGATCGTGTCAACGCAGCACAGCAACCTGGTCAAGACCGAGACGCTGCGCGAAGACGTCCTGGAGAAGGTGATCCAGGCCGTCGTGCCGGCGGAGCTGCTCGACGCGAAGACCAAGTACTTCATCAACCCGACCGGCCGCTTCGTGGTGGGCGGACCGCAGGGTGACTGCGGCCTCACGGGGCGCAAGATCATCGTCGACACCTACGGCGGTGTCGGCAGCCACGGCGGCGGGGCGTTCTCGGGCAAGGACCCGACGAAGGTCGACCGCTCGGCTTCGTACATGACGCGCCACGTGGCCAAGAACCTGGTGGCGGCCGGGCTCGCCGAAAAGGTCGAGCTGCAGATCGCCTATGCGATCGGCGTTCCCGATCCGGTCTCGGTGATGGCCGATACCATGGGCACGGCGAAGGTGTCCGAGCCCGAGATCGTGAGGGCGATCCGCGAGGTGTTCCCGCTGACGCCGAAGGGGATCATCGAGTACCTGAACCTGCGCCGTCCGATTTACAAGAAGACGGCGGCCTACGGGCACTTCGGCCGCAACGAGCCGGAGTTCACCTGGGAATTGACGAACAAAGTGGGCGACCTCAAGGCCTTCCTGAAGGGCTAGGCGAGCCGTCTTGAAGCCAGGCCGAGGGCGGCTGCGGGGGATACTCCTCCTCGCCGCCCTCGGGACGGGCGCGGTCCTGCTGCTGCGGGTCGCGCTCTACCGGCCGCTCGGCGTCGTGGGCGAGCTTCCGCGCGACGGCTACGTGCGCGTCCCCGCCGTGGTGCACGTCCACACGACGCTGTCGGACGGCGGCGGAACACCCGACGAGGTGATCCGCGCGGCCCGCGAGACGGGCGTCGCGGTGCTCGGAATCAACGACCACAACAACCTCGACGCCAAGCCCTTCGAGGGCTATCGCGACGGCGTGCTGGTGCTGGTGGGCTCGGAACTCTCGACACCCGTGGGCCACGTGCTCGGCGTGGGCCTCGAGCGCGACCCGGTGTTCCGCTTCAACGGAGATGGGCTCGACGCGCTCGACGACGTGCGTCACCTCGGCGGGATCGCGTTCGCCGCGCACCCCTTCTCGCCGCGCGCGGACCTGCGCTTCACCGGCTTCGACCTGCCGGGCGCCTGGGGCATCGAGCTGCTGAACGGCGACAGCGATGCGCGGCGCGCAGGCCCGCGGCTGCTGTTGACGGCCTTCTTCTACCGCTTGAACCCGGACTACGCGTTGCTCGCGGCCGTGTCGAGCGTCGACGCGGTGCTGGAGCGCTGGGACAGCCTGCTCGCCGGGCGCGACGTCACGGGGCTCGCCGGGTCCGACGCCCACAGCCGCCTGGCGATCACCCGCACCCGCGCCGTGCGCTTCCCGTCCTACCAGGTCCTCTTCCGCCAGGCGCGCAATCACCTGCTGCTGGCCGAGCCGCTTCGGGGCGATGCCGCGGCCGACCGCACCTCCGTGCTCGACGCGCTCGCGGCCGGCCGCTTCTACATCGGCATGGACGCGCTCGCTCCAGCGGAGGGCTTCTCATTCACGGTCGAGGACGCGGCGGGCCGGCGCTTCACGATGGGGGACCAGGTCGACGTCGCAGCGTCCCTGCGGGCGAGCGTCGGCGGGCGCGTGCCGGAGGGCGTGCGGATGGTCCTGCGCTGCGACGGGAGGGTGGTGGGGGAGGCTCCTTCCCGGCTCGAGCTCGCTCTTCCCTGGCCGGGGGTCTATCGCGCGGAGGCCTGGGTGCCGGGCTGGCCGGTGCCGTGGGTGATCACGAACCCGATCTACGTCTTCGACGCGGCAACGCGCGAGGCGCGCCGGCACCGAGCAGCGTGGCCGGTGCCGCCTCCGCCGCCGCGGGAGAGTGCTCCGCTGACCTTCGTCAACGACCCGCCCTTCCGGGCCGAGCACGATCCCCGCTCGACGATGGAGGGAGCCGTCGTCGAGACGAAGACCGGGCCCGGCGGCGCGAATGCCTTCCGGCTCGGGTTTCTCCTGGCGCCACCGGGCCCGGGGCAGCCCTTCACCTGGTGCGCGCTCGTGAACCGCGAAGCGCGAGACCTCGGCGGCTGGAGCGGACTGCGCTTCCGGATGCGGGCGGACGGCGAGTACCGGCTCTGGATCCAGCTGCGCGACCCGAACCCCGCCTCGGCCGACGAGGGCCTCGAGTGGTGGTTGGCTTCGGCGCGGACCTCGACCGAGTGGAGCGAGGTGCAGCTCCCGTTCGCCCGATTCCGGACGCTCAACCCGAGGAGCGACGGCCGCCTCGATCTCGACAAGACCCAAGCCGTCGTGTTCGTGCTGGACCACGCGACCGTGAAGCCGGGGACCAAGGGGGACATCTGGGTCAGCGACGTGGGCGTCTACCGGTGAGCTGCTAGGTCTCCAGCGTGAGGATCAGGTAGAGGCCGATGGCGCCGAAGATCAGGTTCGGGGCCCAGGCGGCGAGCGCCGGATGGAGCAGCGCGTTGTTGCCGAGCGCTTCGAAGATGCCGAGCACGGCCCAGTACACGATCGCGATCACGATCGCGATGCCGATGCCGTAAAGGGCGCCGCGGCGGGCGACCACGAACGAGAACGGAACCGCGAGCAGGGTCATCACCAGTCCCACCATCGGAAACGCGAGCTTGCGGTAGAGCTGCACCCGCAGCTTCGCGACGTCGAAGCCGCGCGTCGCGAGCGAGCGGATGTAGGCGCCGAGCTCGGCGAAGCCCATCGTGTCGGAGGGCTTCTCCTCGCGCTTGAAGTACGCCGGCGGCTCGATCTCGCCACCGGGCTGGCCCCCGATCGCGCGCACGCGCTGGCTCGCGAAGCCCTGAAAGGTGGGCCGCGCGCCGGTGGTGCGCCGGTAGCCCAGGTCGAGCTCGTAGGCTCCCTCCGCGGAGATCCAGGCGGCGCGCGACGCGAACACGCGCTCGTCGAGCTCCCAGCGGCCCGGGTCCACGTCGTAGATCGAGAAGCCGTACACGGCGAACTCGCCCCCGGTGCCGCCCTCGGCGACGCCGCGCCGGGGTGCGCGATCGCGCTCGACGATGTACTCGAAGTTGTAGAAGCGGTCGTCGCTCGCCAGCATCCAGCGCCGGTCGAACTGGTCCGACGACTGCGCCGGGCGGCCCTTGATCACGTTGCGCTCGGCCACGGCCACCTTGTTCGTCTCCGGGAGCACCCACTCCTGCAGCCCGTAGAGCAGCAGGCTCGAGGCGAGACCCATCCCCAGCACCGGCATCGCCGCGCGGTAGACGCTGATGCCGCCGGCCTTCATGGCGGTGATCTCGTGGTTCCGCGCCAGCACCCCGAGCGTCACCAGCACGGCCACCAGCACCGCGATCGGGGCCACGGTGAAGGCGATCTGGACGAGGTGGAACGCGTAGTAGCGGACGACCACGCGCCCGGGGACCCGGTTCTGCTGGAAGTCGTCGATCAGGTCCATGAAGTCGGCGAGGAAGTACACGGCCGCGAAGGCCAGCATCACCAGCGCCAGGTTGCCGAGCCAGGAGCGGGCGATGTAGCGATCGAGCAGCGACGGAAAGCGCAGGCTGAGCCGCGGGATCCGGACCACCACCACCGGCCGCGCCGTCGCCGGGCGCCCGACCGGGCCCGCCACGGCGCGGCTCGCCGCACGTCGGCGCCGGATCTCGGGGAGGAAGCGCGAGTAGTGCGACGCGTCCAGCGGATCGAAGGCCGCCTCGCGGTGGTTGAGCAGCAGCAGCACCAGCGCCAGCACCCCCAGCACCACGTTGGCGCCCCACATCGCGAGCCAGGGTTGCATCGCCCCGGTGTCGCCGGCCTGCTCGCCGAGCCGGATCAGCACGTAGTAGACGAAGATGACCCCGATCGAGAGCGCGAAAGCCGACGAGCGCGCCTCCTTCTTGTTGCCGAGCGAGAGCGCCAGGCCGAGCAGGCCGAAGACGAGGCAGGCGCCCGGGATCGCGAACTTCTTGTGCCACTCGACGGCGAAGCGGCCCCACTCGACGCGCGGCTTTCCCTGCGCGCGGATCTCCGCGACCTTGTCGCCGAGCTCGGGCAGCGACATCTCGCGGTCGCCCTTCGCGAGCAGCAGCCTGTTGCGGTCGGGGAAGAACTCCTCGACCGGCAGGTCCCAGCCCATCGAGCGGAACGAGGTGCGGCTGTAGGCGCGCGGGTCGGCCCCGAAGAAGCTGTGCTGGCTGCCCGGCCCGAGCTCCACGCGCACGATCTGGCGCTCCTTGTCCACGACCAGCTCGCCCGTGCGCGCCAGGATCAGCTTCGACTCCGCGATGTCGCGCGTGTCGTGGATCAGCAGGTTCTTCCACAGGCCCGTGCCGGGCTCGATGTCCTGGACGTAGAGCATCATGCGCCCGGGCAGCAGGTTGTCG
>DATEUE010000277.1:0-5380 GCA_035283305.1 Vicinamibacteria bacterium
CGCGCGCTCGAGTGCTCGGGCCCCTGGCCCTCGAAGCCGTGCGGCAGCAAAAGCGTGAGCCCGCTCGGCTGGCCCCACTTGGTCTCCGAGCCGGCCAGGAACTGGTCGATGATCACCTGCGCGCCGTTCATGAAGTCGCCGAACTGCGCCTCCCACAGCGTGAGCGTGCGGTGCTCGGCCACCGAGTAGCCGAACTCGAAGCCCAGCACCGCGTTCTCCGACAGCAGCGAGTCGAACACCTCGAAGCGCACGCCGGAAGGCGCGATCGCGTTGAGCGGTACGTACTCCTGCTGCGTGCGCACGTCGAAGAGCACGGCATGGCGCTGCGAGAAGGTGCCGCGCCCCGAGTCCTGGCCCGAGAGCCGCACCGGCACGCCCTCGAGCAGGAGCGTCCCGAAACCGAGCGCCTCGCCGGTCGCCCAATCGACCTCGCCCTTGCCTTCCAGCAGCTCCGCCCGCTTGCGGACGAACGGCAGCAGCTTGGGGTGGATCTCGATCCCGTCGGGCACCGTGCCGAGCGCCTTGAGCGTCGTCTTGAGCCGGCCCCACATCGCGGAGGCGTCAACCGCCGCGGGGGCGCGGGGCTCGCGGCGGCCGATCGCGGCGAACGGCGCCTTGGCCTCCGAGCCCTCGGACTGCATCGCGGCCTTCTTCGCGGCCCACAGCGCGTCGAGCGCGTCGCGCGCGACCGTGCCGTCGCGCACCAGCTTGTCGCCGTAGAGGGTGGCCGCCGAGGGGTGGGTCTTGATGCGGGCGTACATGATCGGCTGCGTGTAGCTCGGCTCGTCGGTCTCGTTGTGGCCCCAGCGGCGGTAGCACACGAGGTCGATCACCACGTCCTTCTTGAACTTCTGGCGGTACTCGAGCGCGAGACTCGCGACGTAGGCGACCGCCTCCGGGTCGTCGCCGTTCACGTGCAGCGCCGGCGCGTGGACCATCTTGGCGACGTCGGTCGCGTAGGTGGAGCTGCGCGCGTCCTCGGGCAGTGTGGTGAAGCCGATCTGGTTGTTGACCACCACGTGGATCGTGCCGCCGGTGCGGTAGCCGTGCAGGCCCGAGAGGTGCATGGTCTCGGCCACGATGCCCTGGCCGGCGAAGGCGGCGTCGCCGTGGAGCAGGAGCGGCAGCACGCGCGCGTGCTCCTTGTCGCCGATCGCGTCCTGCTTGGCCCGCACCATGCCCTCGACCACTGGGTTCACGAACTCGAGGTGGCTGGGGTTGGGAGCGACGGTGACGGTGATCGTCTCGCCCGTGTCGGCGAGGTGCGTGCCCGTGGCCCCGAGGTGGTACTTCACGTCGCCCGAGCCCTGGTACGAGCTCGGGTCGTTGCCCTCGAACTCCGCGAAGATCTGCGAGATCGGCTTGCCGACCGTGTTGGCGAGCACGTTCAGCCGCCCGCGGTGCGGCATCCCGATCACCACCTCGCGCAGGCCCAAGAGCGCCGCGTCGTTCAGGATCCGGTCGAGCAGCGGGATCAGCGTCTCGCCGCCCTCGAGCGAGAAGCGCTTGTGGCCGACGTACTTCGTGTGCAGGAAGCGCTCGAAGCTCTCGGCCTCGATCACCTTCTCGAGCACCCGCTTCTTGCTCGCCGCGTCGAGCGCCGGGTAGTTGCGCGCCGACTCCATGCGGTGCTGCAGCCACTCCTTGCGCTCGGGGTCGGCGATGTACATGTACTCGGCACCGATTGTGCCGCAGTAGGTCTCGCGCAGGATGTCGAGGATCTCGCGCAGGTTGGCGCGGTCCTCGCCCGAGAGCCCGCCCGTCATGAACTCGCGGTCGAGGTCCCAGAGCGTGAGCCCGTAGGTCGCCGGGTCGAGGTCACGGTGCGGCGCCCGGTGGCGGTCGAGCGGGTCGAGGTCGGCCACCAGGTGGCCACGCACCCGGTAGTTGTGGATGAGCTGCAGCACCTTCGTCTGCTTCTCGACCTCCTCGCGCCCGCCCGGCGCGCCGAACAGCCCGGGGTTCGCGTCCATCTCCCAGCGCACCGGCCGGTGCGGCATGCCGAGGTCCGTGAAGATCCGCTCGTAGAAGCCGTCGTCGCCCTTGAGCAGCTCCTCGATCCGCGAGAGGAACAGGCCCGACTCGGCGCCCTGGATGATGCGGTGGTCGTAGGTGGACGTCACCGTCATCACCTTGCTGATCCCGAGCATCCCGAGCGTGCGCGGGGCCATCGACTTGTACTCGGCCGGGTAGTCGAGAGCGCCCGTCGCGACAATGACGCCCTGCCCCGGCATGAGACGCGGCGCGGAGGAGGTGGTGCCGACCGTACCCGGGTTCGTGAGCGAGACGGTCGTGCCCATGAAGTCGTCGGGCGAGATGGCGCCCTTCCTCGAGCGCGCCACGAGCTCGTCGAACGCCGCCAGGAACTCGGCGAAGCCGAGCTTCTGCGCACCCTTGATGTTCGGCACCAGGAGCGTGCGCGAGCCGTCCTTCTTCTGCACGTCCACCGCGATCCCGAGCCGCACCTCGTCGCGCTGGATCCGGTGCGGCCGCCCCTCCACCTCGGCGTAGGCGTCGTTCAGGCGCGGGAAGCTGTCGAGCGCGCGCAGGATCGCCCACGCCACCACGTGCGTGAAGCTCACCTTGCTCGCGCCCACGCCCTCGCGGTGCTTGTTGAGCAGGCGGCGGTTCTCCTCGAGCGTCCGCACCGGCAGCGTGCGCACCGAGGTGGCCGTCGGGATCTGGAGGCTCGCCTCCATATTCTCGACGATGCGCACCGCACCGCCGCGGATCGGCTGCAGGATGTCGCCAGGCAGGATCGTGGGCAGGGCCACCGCCTTCGAGCGCTCGCGCTCGGCCGGGGCCTGCGCCTCCTGGCGCACGAGCGTCTGGCGCTGCGCGCTCGGCGCCGTCGCGGGCGCCTGCTGGGGTCGCGGGGCCTCGCTCACGATCACCGTGACGGGCGCCTGCTCCGATTGCGACGGCCGACCCGTCGCCTTGTCGAAGTACGTCCGCCAGCTCGGGTCCACGCTGGCACGGTCCTCCCGGTACATCTCCAGCAAGTCCAGGGCGAAGACGTAGTTGCCCCCGAAGTCAGTGACGAGCGTCTCCAGGAGCGGATCGGTCGCCGTGCTCATCCCCAGAGTCTAGCGGGGCGCGCCCCGGCCCGTCGAGTCGCGCGAGCCCGAGCTCGCGGCGGTCCAGATCCCGATCGCCCGCGATCTCAACGGGGCTCAGGAAGAGAAGGCCGTCTTCAACGTGGGGCTGAGCTTCCTGTTCGGGTCCCGCTGAGGCCTCGGCCCGAGGCCGGCGGCCGTGCACGCGGCGGCGAGAGGTGGCAGTATCGGAGGCAACATGACCCGCACGGGCGTCCGGCTCGCGATAGCGCTGCTTCTCGCGGCCGCAGCCTCGCCGGCCGCCCTCGCCTGCGACTCGACCGGCTGCCTGCTGGTGACCCGCAGCGCGAGCGGCCTCCTGCCCCGCAAGAGCTTCCGCCTCGACCTCTCGTACCGAATGACCGACGACTCGCAGCTCATGAGCGGCTCGGACACCACCGCCCGCGTGACCCGTCCCAAGATCGACTTCGAGCACGGTATCGTGCGCCCCGGCTTCCACCAGGACCTGGGCGGGCGCTCCCGCTTCCTGCAGGTGGATGCCGCCTACGGCCTCACGGGCCGGACGACGATCCTCGCCTCCGCGCCGGTAGCGACCAGGCGCTCCTACGACGTCGGCCACCCGCCCCTCATCGAGAACTACGAGACGTGGGGGCTGGGCGACACGCTCGTGAGCGTGAGACACGCCGTGGTCGCCGGCGCCGAGACCAGCGTGGTCCTGGGCGCGGGCGTGGAAATGCCCGCCGGCGAGTACCGAATGGTGAGCCCGGAAGCGCGCTTCGACGTCGGCGTGCTCGACCCGATGCTGCAGCCCGGCAGCGGGTCGTGGGACGTCTTGCTGAACGCGCAAGCCTCGCGCCGCCTCGGGGCAGGCGGGCTCGACCTGACGAGCGCCTTCTCCTACCAGGCCAACACCACGAACGACCTGGGCTATAGCTACGGGGACGACGCGATCGCGAGCCTCGCGCTCGCGCACCCGATCGCCCCGCGGCTGCGTGCCTCGCTCCAGCTCAAGTGGGCCCACCGGGGGCGCAGCGAGTACCTGGGCGAGGGTGTCGAGTCGACCGGGGGCAGCATCGTCTACGCGATCCCCGGCCTCGTCACGACGCTGCCCGCCCGGCCCTCGGTCTATCTCTTCCTGCCGATCCCCGTCTACCGCTACGTCAACGAAACCCAGGTCGCCCCCCGCCTGAGCCTGGTGCTGGGAATGGCACGGAGCTTCTAGTGTCGTCATGGCGCGTCTCCGACGGTCCTTGTTGGGAGACGCGCCTTTGCTTCTCCAGCCCTGGGAATCGACGTCGTCCGGGCCGTCTACTTTTCCGTTAGCCATGAGGCTCAGCCGATCCCTCGTCCTTCTGCTCCTGGCGGCGGTCGTCTCGTCCTGCGGCGGCTCCTCGACATCCCCCTCCGCGCCCCCCGTCTCGACCCCGCCACCTTCGTCAGCGTCGGGCCCGAACAGCCTCAACATGGCGCTGCGATCGCAGCTCAACCTCGCGGCGCTCGGGGCGAGCGCCGGATCCGGCAACTGGGGCTACACGTCGCCGAACGGGAGACGCTTCGCGCTCGTGGGCACGTCGGTCGGCCTCTCGGTCGTCGAGGTGACGAACCCCGCGAGTGCCCGGCTCACCGGGACCATCGTGGGAGGCTCGAGCGCGTGGCGCGAGGTGAAGACGTATCGGGAGTACGCCTACGTCACGACCGAGGCCCAGACGGGCCTCGACATCGTGGACTTGCGCGACCCGGACCGGCCGGTGAAGGTGCGCACCTGGAGCGACACGTTCGCCTCCGCCCACACGCTCTGGATCGACGAGGAGAAGGGCCTGCTGTACGCCAACGGCACCCAGACCGGGATGCACGTGCTGGACCTAGCCGCCGACCCCACAAATCCGCGCGAGGTGGGTCGCTTCACCGACTTCTACATCCACGACTGCTACACGCGCGGCAACCGGCTCTACGCCGCGGCGATCCGCAACGGCTTCCTGGCGACGCTCGACGTCACGCGACCCGACGCGATCCGCGAGATCTCGCGCTTCAGCACCGGGGGCACCTTTACCCACAACGCCTGGCTCACGCGCGACGGCCGCTACCTGTTCACGACCGACGAGCGCGCGGGCTCGCCACTCGAGGGGTGGGACCTCGTCGCGGCGCCACCGGCTCGGGTCTCGCAATACATCGGCGCGCCCGGCACGATCCCCCACAACGTGATGATCGACGGCGACCGGCTGGTGGCGTCGCACTACACCGGGGGCGTCCACATGCTCGACGTCAGCGACCCCACACGACCGCGTCTCATGGGCTACTACGACACCTACTCCGGCAGCTCCACG
>DATEUE010000278.1:0-3016 GCA_035283305.1 Vicinamibacteria bacterium
ACGGAGGGTATACTCGCACGACTCGAAGCACCCGTGCGGCGGGTCACAACGGAGGCGCGAGCGTGCCCAAGCCCGAGCGACAGATCCTCGTCTGCGTCAACTCACGGCCCCCGGGCAACCCGAAGGGCTCGTGCGGCGAGAAAGGCAGCCAGGATCTGTTCGACCGCCTCAAGGACATCGTGCGGGAGCGCGGGCTCGCGGAGCGGGTGATGGTGAACCGCAGCTACTGCCTGAAGCACTGCAGCCGCGGACCGGCGATCGCGATCCAGCCCGACAACGTCTGGTACGCCGGCGTCGGGGCCGCGGACCTCGAGGCGATCTGCGATGCCCACGCCGAAGGCGGCCCGCCGATCGACCGCCTCCTGATGCCCGACATCCCTTGGGAATGACACGCTAGCGGGGGCACGGGAGGCGGTCAGCCCCCCGGAAGGCTCGGTCCAGAGAACCCTGGCCTCGTTCGTTGGTTCGTTGTTGGTGTTCCGTTGTTCGTTGGTTCGTTCGTCCGACCTAAGCCCGACGCCGCGCCTTCTTGAGCCGCGCGGGCCGGGCGGCCCGGGCGTAGACCTGGTTGAGCTCACGCACGAAACGCCGCAGCGGAATCTGCGCATCCTTCAAGAACTGGCTCACCTCGCGTGCCACCTCGAGCACCACCACCGGGTCGTCGATCGGCTCGCGGTGGATCACCGTGCGCTGGTGCAGGCGGCCCTCGCGGATCAGCTGGCGCACCAGGCTCACGCGCGCCGGGCTCCACAGCCGGTAGCCGTTCTTGTTACGCGGCGGCTCCGGGACCTTCTTGGCGTAGAGCCAGTTGAGCAGCGTCTGCTTGCTGACGTTGAGCTCGCGGGCGACCTCGAGCGTCGTCAGATACCGCATCAGGGCGCGATTCTCGCCGCTCGATCGAGCGGGGTCAACGTGCGTGAGCTAGAATCGCGCATCCTGCCTTCTCGAAGGCCACGCCTGCCTTGGAGCGAATGAGCGTCGAAGTCGTGAGCCGCCCGCTGCCGTCCGTGCGCCGCAGTGGACGCGGCTTGCTCTGGCTGCTGCTTCTCGCGTTCGTCGCGATCGGCCTCTGGTTCCAGGGCCGCCCGGAGTTCGTCGCCTGGCAGCTCGTGCGCGATCACCACCGCGGCCTCGCCGACCGCCCCGGCGGCCGAGTCTGGAGCTCCGAGCCGGGCGTCGTCTCCGACTGGCTCGAGCGGCACGGCACGCCCGTGCCGCCGCTGCCCGGGCACGCCGGCAGCGCGGCGCTCGTGGGAGCCCGCTACTGCTCGCTCGTCGACCGGGTCACAGCCCACGTCCTCTACGAGGGCGACCGGACGAGCGTGTCGCTCTTCGTGATCACGGGCCCGCTGCGCGCAGGCAGTGACTGGTCGGCGCAGGTCGACGGCCTGCACCTGCGCTTCGTCCGCGCGGCCGGCCGCACGCTGGCGATCGTCGGCGAGAGCGAAGACGACGTCCACGCGGTGCTCCGCAGCTTCGCCACCAGCGTGGCCAGAATGCCACTCCCAGGGGCCGGGGCGGTTTGGGTTGACCAATCCCCCGCCAAGCTGGTAACTTCGTTCAGTACCTGGCGGGGCTGTAGCGCAGTTGGGAGCGCGCGTGAATGGCATTCACGAGGTCGCCGGTTCGATCCCGGCCAGCTCCACCAACCCCAACAACAAGTCAGCGACGCGTGGGGTCGGATGCTGTGGCCAAGTCCCCTCCCGGGGCGACGGCCCGCGGCCTCAGTGGCCGTGGATCGTCTCGAGCGCGGCGATCGCCGCCCCGCGGGCGCCGGCCTTGTCGAGATCCGGAACCACCTCCAGGCGCGCCGCGCGGATCTGCTCCTCCTTCAGCGCCGTGTTCTCGCGCACCTTCGCGAGGAACCACTGGCGGAAGTGCGGGGCGGCTTCGACCACCCCGCCGCCCAGGAAGTAGGCGTCCGGATCGGTGAAGTTGGCGGCGATCGTGAAGAGCCTTCCGACCGCCTTCGCCTGCTGCTCGAAGAGCGCGAGCGCCAGCGGATCGCCGTTCTCACCGTACGCGCGCACCAGCTTCGCGGCCTGGCCGAGCGACTCCGCCTTCGCGAGCGCGTGGCCGGGGTAGCGGGAGAGCCAGTAGGGCAGCAGGTTCTTCTCGATCCCGGTGAGTGAAGCGACGCTCTCGGCGTCGCCGTCGAAGCCGCAGTTGCAGTGCGGCAGCGGCTGGCCGGGCTCGAGCAGGCCATGCATCGGGATGTGGACGTGCCCGAGCTCTCCGGCGAAGCCCGCGGCGCCCTTGATCACGTGCCCCTTCTCGATGACACCGCCGCCGAAGCCGGTGCCGATGATCGCGGAGATCGAGGCCCGCTGCGCGGCCAGGGGTCCGAAGAGCTGGTAGTGCGCGTAGAGCGCCGCTGCGTTACCGTCGTTGTTGTAGACGACGGGGAGCTCGAGGCGAGCTTCCAGGGCGGCGCGGAAGTCGTAGTTGCTCCAGCCCGGGTGGGCGAAGTTCGTCGAGCCGCGCGAGGAGATGACACCCTCGGCGCTCGCCGGCCCCGGAGTGTCGAGGCCCACCGCGCGCACGTTCTCGCGCGCAATCCCGGTGCGCCGCAGCACGTCCTCGAACGACGCCACGAGCGCGGGCAGGGCGACCTCCGGGCCCTCGGTGACCCGGCTCGGGCTCTCGAGCAGATCGTCGACCAGGAAGCGTCCCGAGGCGTCGAGCAGCGTGGCGTTGTTCTTGGTGCCGCCGTTGTCGAGCCCGACCACCACCCATGCCTCGCCCGGGGCCATCAGTCGCACCTCACAGAGAGGCGGATTCTAGCGGTCCCCCCCGTCCCGCGCCACCCGGCGCGCCGGAAGCGACGCCGGCGAGGTGTGACCGCGTGCTAGGGTAGCCGCGTGAGACGCGACAACCGCCTCGGCCCGACGCTCGTGGCCCTGCTGCTGCTGGGCTCGGCTCGAGCCGCGGAGGTTCCCGCGCCGCGATCGCCCGCGCGGCCCGGGCCGGACCAGATCGCGTTCACCCTGTTCCTGATTGGCGACGCCGGCAAGCC
>DATEUE010000279.1:0-6768 GCA_035283305.1 Vicinamibacteria bacterium
CGAGAGCGGACGTGGCGCGGGCGACGCCGGCGCGCCGTTGGCCGGCGGCGGCACGGGCGACGCTGCCGGCCTGGCCGGCCCGGCCGGGGCGGACGGCTCGGGCCCGAACAAGGGCGGCCGCACGCCCTCGACCTTCGGCACCTCCTGCGTGCCGACGCGCAGCGGCACCATGTCGTCCTCGGTGACCTTGGGCGCCCGCACGATCCGCGGCGTGATCGAGATCAGCACCTCGGTCTCGTTGACCTCGCGCAGGTTGTTGCCGAACAGCTTGCCGATCACGGGAATGCTGTTGATCCCGATCGCGCCCGAGAAGGAGCGTGCGTCGCGGCCCTGCAGCAGGCCGCCGATCAGACCCGTCTCGCCGTCGCGCAGGCGCAGGGTTCCGATCACGTTCCGCGTCAGGAACGTCGGGACGTTGATCGGGTTGCTCTCGCTGCCCACGTTGCGGTCGTCGCCGAGCAGGCTGAACTCCGCCGTCATCTCGAGCGTGATGTCGCCGCTCGCGGCCACGCGTGGCAGCAACGTGAGGTTCACACCCACGTTGCGGTACTGGAAGCTGGTCGCCGGCAGGTAGCCGCCGCCGACGCCACCGCCGGTGCCCACGGTGTAGCTCGTCACCGGGATCGGCACCTCGGTGCCGATCTTGAGCTCCGCCTTCTTCCCTTCCGCCGCCCGCAGCCTCGGCGAGGCCAGGATCCGCACGTTCGAGTCGGTCTGCAGGAAGCGCGCGAACAGAGTCGAGGGGATGCTCACCACCCAGTCGGCCCGGTTCAGCGACGACAGTAGCTGGGCCCGGATGTTGAGCACGCCGGCCGTGACCTCGTTCTCCGCCCCCGTCGGCGAGAGCGTCGCCGCCGCCGTGTAGTTCGAGAGGTCGATGCCCCAGCGCTTCAGGTTGTTTCGGTTGATCTCCAAGATGCGCACCTCGACCAGCACCTCGCCGCGGGCCTTGTCGTTCAGATCGATGATGCGCTCGGCCATGGCGATCTGGTCGACGGTGCCGAGGACGGTGATCGCCCCGATACCCAGGTTGGGCGTCACGAGCTGCACCTTCGCCAGCGTCTTCACCAGGTTCACGGTCTCGTTGATCTCGGCATTCTGGATGTAGAAGGTCCGAAGCAGCAGCTCGTCGTACGAGGTCCGCTTCTGGCGCGACTCGGGCACGATGATGATCGTGTTCTGGTCGAGCACCTTGTAGAACAGCCGGTTCACAAAGGTGATGCGGTCGAGCGCCTCCTGGAAGGTGATCCCGGACAGGTTGACCGTGGCCTTCTTGTCGCGGAAGCCTTCGTCGAACAGCACGTTGACGCCCGCGATGCGGCCGAGGCTCTCCAGGATCTTCTGCAGGCTGCCGTCCTCGAAACGCATCGTGATCGGCACGGGGCTCCGCGGCGACAGCACCGGCAGCGGCACGCGCGCCGCGGCCTGCGCACGCGCCTTCGTCTGCTCGAACTCGGCCCGCTCCCGCTGCTCGTCCTCGCGCTTCATGATGCGGTCGCGCACGAGCTTCAGGTCGTCCGCGGCCGAGCGGTTGGCGGGGTCGTAGTTGCTCGCGATCTCGAGCTCCTCGGCCGCCTTATCGAGGTCGTTCGCCGCGAGCTGCTCGCGGGCCTTGTCGTAGTGGAAGCGGCTCGCCTGGATGCGCGCGTTCTCGAGCGCGATCTTGTAGCCGATGTTCTTCTTGTCCTTCTCGAGCGCCTTCGTGTAGCGGGCCACGGCGAGGTCCCACTCGCCGCGCGCGACCGCGTCCTCCGCCTGGCGGTAGGCCCAGCGCGCCGCGCAGCCCGAGGTCGCGACGAGCGCGACCAGCGCCACGGCCAGCAGGGTCCGCCTCGGGGCTCTCGTCATTCCGCCTCCCACCGCCTTCACCACTCGTTGTACGGCGTGCCCGCAAGCGACGGGGCCTCTGAGGTGCTCTTGATGTCGTAGACACCCGGCGTCTCGCTCGGGTTGTCCGGGTCGGGCTCCGAGTAGACCGGGGTCCAGTCCGTGCCCTGCGTGATCGGGTCCGTGGGGAGCTTGCGGAGGTACCCCTCCTCGACCAGCACCTCGAGCGAGCTCGGGTACTGCCCCTTGTCGACGTAGTACTGGTCGATCAGGTCGCGCAGCCGGTACAGGTTCTCCTTGAGCACCGCCTCGCGCGACTGGATGATCGCGACACGGTAGTTCGGCAGCGCGATCGCGGCGAGGATCGCCACGATCGAGACCACCGTGATCAGCTCGATCAGGGTGAAGCCGCTCTGCCGGCGAGCCTCACCAGGTGTTGTAGATCGTTCCATCGAGCGCCTTGGCCGTGCTCTTCGAGTAGACGTCGTAGACGTTCTCGCCGCACCAGGACGTGCTGTCGGGGTCGTCCTGGTAGCAGCGCATGCCCCATTCGGCCGTGTGCGTCATCGGGTCGACCGGTATCCGCCGCAGGAACTTGAGCTTGCGGTCGAGGGCGCCCACGCGGGTCACACCCTTCACGAGCTTGTCCAGCTCTTCCGGGCAGCCCTCGCTGCCGACCTTGACGTCGGTGCCGCCGATCTGGCCCTGCTCCACCGCTTGTCTATACCGGTCGATGCCCCCGCGTATTTCGCGCAGCGCCCGCCGCAGGTCGATTTCCCGCTGCCGCTTCACCGCCACGCGGCCGAGCGGCAGGATCGCCGAGGCGAGGATCAACACGATCGTGGCGGTGGCCACGAGCTCCAGGTACGTGACGCCGCGCGCGCTCCTAGCGTCCACGGCGCCTCGCACTGCGGGCCTCCGGCGACTGGCGCAGGTACGTGCTGAGCTCCACCTGCAGGGCCGCCCCCGACTCGGCGTCCGCCCGCAGTGACACGCGGTCGACCGTCAGGAAGCGCTTCGAGCGCTCGACGCCGCGCAGGAAGCCGACCAGCTCGCCGTAGGAGCCCTCGAGCGGCAGCGTCAGCGCCACCCGCTCGAGCGGGGCCTTCTCGACGTTCTCGCGCCGCAGCGCCCGCGACGCCGGCTGCAGACCTCCGGCGCGGGCCAGCTCCTCGATCGCGGCGAGCGTGAGCAGGAGGTCGCGCTTCTCGTCGCCGGCGAGGGTCGTGTAGAAGCGCTCGAGGTCGGTGCGATTCGCGCGGATCGCGGCCGCCCGCTCGCGCAGCGCCTCCGCGCGCTCCCGCTCGCGAGCGAGCTCGCCGCGGGCGGCCACGGCCCGCTCGGCGGCGCTCTTCTGCCGCAGCGAGCGCGGCAGCGTCCAGGCCAGCAGCACGCCCAGGTTGACGGCCAGCAGCACCAGGAACGACGGCAGCAGCACCGTGCGCCAGAAGGGCCGGCTCATCGCTTCGCCCCCGCCCGCGGCACGTAGTTCACGTTGCACGAGATGTCGACGCCCTCGCGCCCCTCGGTCCAGCCGTTGAGGAAGGCGCCCTCGAACTCGGCGTGGGCCTGCAGCGACTCCAGCAGCGCGAGCGCGTCGTCGCTGGTGCGGCCCTGCGCGGCGAGCGTCAGCTCCGCGCCGGAGGCGGTCCCGGACGGCTGGATCGACACGAGCCGCACGCCCGGCGGCAAAGCACCCTCGAGCGCGGCGAAGAGCCCGGTCCACGAGAAGGCGCGGCGGTCGACCAGCGTCTTCACGACCGCCCACTCCGAGATCGTGTCGGCGGGTGCTATGAGGTCACGCAGGCTGGCAGCCTCCGCGCGCAGCCGCTGCGCCTCGGTCTCGAGGTTCGCGAGCTCGCGCGAGACGTCGCGCGCCTGGCCCGGCAGGAGCTCCCAGGCGACGCTCGCGTGCCGCGCCGTCGCGACCAGCAGCGCGAGCGTCCCGACACCGAGCAGCAGCGTGGGCAGCCGCTCGTTGCGGAAGGGCTGCCGGGCGAGGTTGAGCGGCGCCACTACGCCACCCTCCGCAGCACGCAGGCGGCGGCACCCGCGACCGCCTGGGCCGCCTCGCCGTCCTCGGCGTCGCCGAGCGCCGCCCAGGGGCGCACCAGGCGCGGGAATACCCCGAGCGCCGCGGCGAGCGCCTCGCTCGCCGCGCTCGGGGCGAGGGCCGCCGAGCGCAGGCTGACCTCGTCGAAGCCGCGTCCGCCGAGCTGCTCGCGGTGGAAGCGCAGCGTCTGCTCCGCGTGGCGCGCCACGGCCTCGCGTCCGTCCTCGCGCGGCAGCGTGCGCAGCAGGATCGGCCGCCCGCCGCGGCGGACCTGGAACGACACGTAGCCGTGGTCCCAGTTCACGAGCAGCGCCTCGGCCCCGGCCTGGTCCGGCGCGGCGAGCGAGGCGAGCGCCAGCCCGGCGGGCTCGACGAGCCCGGGGTGGAACCCGAGCGACGTGAGCGCCTCCTCGTACGCGCGCACCACCTCGTCGCGCGCGACGGCCACCAGCAGCTCCTCGGCGCTCACGGCGCGCCAGGCGAGCCGCGCGCTGCGCACGTCGAAGTCCGCGGGCAGCGCCTTGTGCAGCCGGAAGCGCACGGTCTCCTCGAGCTCGGAGCGACGACCGCGCAGCCCGGTGGCGGGCACGAGCGTCAGCCGCACCGCCGGGTCCGGGATCACGAGCGAGACAGGTCCGCCCGAGAGGGCGCCCGCCCGCTCGAGCGCCGCGCGCAGCGCGTCGCGCAGGGCCGCCGGGTCGAGCACGTTCGGCTTGCTGAGCGACGCCTCGATCGTACCCGGCTCGAGGTCCACCGAGGCCGCCGCCGCCAGGGCGAGCCGCGTCCCATCGCGTCCGAGCCGCACCACCGCGACCGCGCGCGGCCGCACCTCCACCGCTACGAGCGGCAGCGGCGGGCGGAACAGCGTGCGCGAAAGCCAGCCCGAGGCGCGCCGCAGCGGAGCCGCGGAGCCGCCGCGGGCCCCGCTCACGCAACCTCCACGAAGGTCACTTTGTTGATCTCCGACAGCGTGGTGCGGCCGGCGAGCGCCTTGTTGAGCGCCGACTCGCGCAAGAAGACCATGCCCTCCTCGCGCGCGGCCCGCTTGATGTCGGCGCTCGAGCGGCGCTCGAGGATCAACTCGCGGATCCTGTCCGTCACGTCGAGCAACTCGCAGATGGCGGTGCGGCCCTTGAAGCCGGTACCGCCGCACTCCATGCAGCCGGCGCCCTCGAAGAAGGCCACGTCCCCGTACAGCTTCGGGTCGAGCCCCGACTCGACCAGCAGCTCGGGCGAGCCGCGCACCTCGCGCTTGCAGTGCGCACAGATGGTGCGCACCAGGCGCTGCGCCTGCACGCAGTTGAGCGCCGACACGAAGTTGTAGGGCTCGATCTTCATATTCAGGAAGCGGCCCAGCACGTCGATCACGTTGTTGGCGTGGACGGTGGTGAACACCAAGTGCCCGGTGAGCGCGGACTGGATCGCGATGTCCGCGGTCTCGGGGTCGCGGATCTCGCCGACCATCACCTTGTCGGGGTCGTGACGCAGGATCGAGCGCAGGCCGCGCGCGAAGGTGAGGCCCTTCTTCTCGTTGACCGGGATCTGCGTGATGCCCTTCAACTGGTACTCGACCGGGTCCTCGATCGTGATGATCTTGTCTTCCTCGGTCCGGATCTCGGAGAGCGCCGCGTAGAGTGTGGTGGTCTTGCCCGAGCCGGTGGGCCCGGTGACCAGCACCATCCCGTACGGCTCGCGGATGAAGCGGCGGAAGTGCGCGAGCTCCTTGTCGTCGAAGCCCAGCACGTCGAGCCGCAGCGAGGCGAACTGCTTCGACAGGCTCTCTTTGTCGAGGATGCGGATCACGGCGTCCTCGCCGTGGACCGAGGGCATGATCGAGACGCGGAAGTCGATCGAGCGGCCGGCGATCTTGACCCGGAAGCGGCCGTCCTGCGGCACGCGCTTCTCGGCGATGTCGAGCTCGGACATCACCTTGATGCGGCTGATGATGCTGGCGTGGTGCTCCTTGGCGATCGGCTTCATCGCCGGCTGCAGGACGCCGTCGATGCGGTACTTGATCACCACCTCGGTGTCGCGGGTCTCGATGTGGATGTCGGAGGCGCGGCGGTTGAGCGCGTCGAACACGGCCGAGTCGACGAGCCGGATGATCGGCGACTGGTCGGCCTGGATCTTGTCGATCGACAGCACCTCGTCGCCGTTTTCCTCCTCGCGGACGAGCTGGATCTTGAAGGACTCCGAGGCCTGCTCCAGCACCCGCTGCGTGCCCTGGCTGCGCTTGAGCGCCTCCTGGATCGCCGAGGGCGTGCCGACCGCGGGCTGCACCTGGGTCTGCAGCACCAGGCTCAGCTCGTCGACCACCGGCAGCGCCGTCGGGTCCGCCATCACCAGCACCAGCCGGTCGCCCTCGCGTCTATACGGCAGGAAGGCGTAGCGGAACATCAGCTCGACCGGCACCGACTTCAGCAGCTCGGGATCGGGCGCGAAGGAGGCGACGTCCACGTACTCGAGGCCGTAGCGCAGCGCCAGCGAGCGCGCGGCCTCCTCCTCGGACGAGGCGAGCGCCCAGGCGGCGGCGGCGGCCGCGGCCGCGCTTCGGGTGTCGCTCACCGCGGGCCTCCCTGCACGGCCGAGATCGCCTGGAACATCGGCAGGTAGAACGCGAGCAGCATCGCCGCCACCACTGTCGCCATCACCACCAGCAGCACCGGCTCGACGAGCGACAGCACCGTGGCCATGCGCGTGTCGAGCTCCTCGTCGTAAAAGTCGGCGATCGCGTTCAGCATGTCGCCGAGCGCGCCCGTCTGCTCGCCCACCTTCACCATCTCGAGCGGCAGCGCCTCGAGCATGCCGGTCGAGTCGAGCGCGCTGGTGAGGCTCGCGCCCTCGCGGATGCGGCCCGTCGCGCCGCCCACCGCCTGCGCCATCGCGCG
>DATEUE010000280.1:0-7718 GCA_035283305.1 Vicinamibacteria bacterium
CGACCAGCAAGGCCTCAGACGGCTCGCCCGCGTGGAGCCCGGACGGCCGCCGCATCGCCTTCGTCTCGCGACGGGACTCGGACTCCGCCGGGCAGCTCTACGTGCTGCCGCTCGACGGAGGCGAGGCCGAGCGTGTCACCGACCTGCCGACCTCGGTCTCGAGCCCGAAGTGGCTCCCCGATGGCAAGCGCATCGTCTTCGCGGCGCACGTCGTGGCAGGGGCCGAGTCGCCCGCCGACACGAAGAAGGCGCTCGAGGCGCGCGAGAAGGCCAAAGTGAAGGCGCGCACGACCGAGAGCCGGCTCTACCGGTTCTGGGACCGCTTCCTGACCGACGAGGAGTACCCGCACCTCTTCGTCGTGGACCTCGAGACGAAGGCCGTGCTCGACCTCTTGCCCGGCTCGAAGCGCTACTTCGGCCTGCAGGACGGGGCCCCCGACTTCGACGTCAGCCCGGACGGCCAGACCGTCGTCTTCGCGGCCAACCACACGGAGTCGCCGCACCTCGCGCTCGACACCGACCTCTTCGCCGTGTCCACCTCAGGCGGCCCCGTGCGCAATCTCACGGCCGACAACCCCGCCGAGGACCGCGGACCCGTCTTCAGCCCGGACGGCCGCGTCGTGGCTTACGGCCGCGAGCACAAGGCCGACGGCTGGCCGGACTACGCGCGGCTCGCGCTCCTCGAGCTCGCCACCGGGAAGACGACGGTCCTCACCGAGGGCTGGGACAACTCGGCGGGAGACTGGACCTTCACCCCCGACGGCAGGGAGCTCGTGTTCCACGCGGAAGCGCGCGCCCGCGTGAACGTCTACCGTCTTCCCGTGACGGGCGGCACGCCGCGCGAGGTCTTCCGCGGCGGGACGACGTCGGGCGCGCAGGTGACTCCGGCCGGGGCGGTCGTATTCCAGCACCACACGATCTCACGGCCGCCCGAGCTCGCGAGCGTCGCGCTCGATGGCACCGGCTTCCGGCATCTCACGAGCGTCAACGACTCCCGGATGGCCGCGCTCGCGCTCGGCGAGGTTGGTGAGCAGACCTTCAAGGGCGCCGGCGGAGCGGACGTGCAGATGTTCGTCGTGCTGCCGCCGGGATACGAGCCCGGCAAGCGCTACCCGCTCGTTCAGCTCGTGCACGGCGGCCCGGTCGGCACCTTCGGCGACACCTTCCACTTCCGTTGGAGTGCACAGGCCTTCGCCGCGCCCGGCTACGTGGTCGCGATGGTGAACTTCCACGGCTCATCGAGCTTCGGGCAGCCGTTCCTCGAGTCGATCCTCGGCGCGCACCCCGACAAGCCGTTCACCGACGTGATGCGCGCGACCGACGCGCTCGTGGCGCAGGGCCTCGTCGATCCAGCGCGCATGGCGGCGGCGGGGGGCTCGTACGGCGGTTTCCTGGTGAACTGGATCGCCGGCCACACCGATCGCTTCAAGACGCTCGTGAGCCACGCGGGCGTCTACGACCTGCTGGCTCAGTGGGCCTCGGACGCGACCTGGGGCCGCCACCACTCCTACGGCGGCTATCCCTTCAGCAACCTGGCGAACACCGAGCGCTGGAGCCCCAACCGCTACGCGTCGGCCTTCAGGACGCCGATGCTCGTGCTCCACGGCGAGCGCGACTACCGCGTGCCGGTGACCCAGGGGCTCGAGCTCTACGGTGTCCTCAAGGCGAAGGGCGTCCCCGCGCGCCTCGTCTACTACCCCGACGAGAACCACTGGATCCTGAAGCCCCAGAACTCGCGGCATTGGTACGGAGAGGTCCTGGCCTGGCTCGGCAAGTACCTGGGAACGGCACCGAGCCACTAGATCCACGACCGATCCGTCGGCGTCAGGCACCCCGGGGGTGCTCGAGGGGGCGGAGCTCCCTCGTCTCAAAGAAAGCCGAGGCACGGCCGAAGCCTCGTTGCGTCGCAAGTCCCAGGGATGTTGGATGACTGGCGCGTTGGATCGCACGTCGCAGAGATGCTGGACGACGAGCCGACGGCCTTGACTGGGGGGCATCGCGCCCCCCAGACCCCCGCTACGAGAGTACCGAGAGAATCTCGAGCAGCCCCATCGGCGAGTCTTCGAAGTGGACGCCGACCTGGAAGGAGAGGCCCTCGAGCCGCGCCCACATCGCCGTGCCCGGGACCTCGACCGAAGGCGTCCGCGCTCCGTCCTGGATCGGGGCCTCGAAGACGACCGCGACCTGGGCTCCGCGCGGGATGTCCTCGCCGACCCTGAGGCGACAGCCGTAGGGTGAGAGGTCCATCGCCGTGGCGGGACGCCAGTCGCCTTCCGCGCGATAGCGGACGGTGAGCAGGCACGCCTTGCGGGCCGTGATGCGGCGGTTGCTCCGGCTTACGACTGCAGTTTCACCCATTCTTCTCTTTTTGAAGAGGTCGTGCGGCGCCCGGGTCCGGAGGGATGCGCGAGTATAGCGCCGTTGCCGTTTGGGAAGCAAATCCTGTGCTAATCTGACTCGTCCGGATGCCGACTCGAGCGCGCACTCTCTTCCTGCTGGCCACCCTCAGTGCCGCATGCGGCGGCGGTCCGACCTCCCCAGGCGGCGGTCCGAGCGCCACACCCACGCCGCCGGGTTCGCCCGTCAGCGGCTTCCTCTTCTACGACGAGAACTCGAACGGCATCGCCGACGGCGGCGAGCTCGTCCGCCTTCCGAGCGTGGGCGTTTCGATCGGCGGCCAGACGGGCACGACCACCACCGGCGGCCGCTTCTCGCTGCCGAGCGTGCCGAACGGCGCGCAGACGGCCCAGGCGCGGGCCGAGACGCTTCCCGCTTACTTCACCTCCCCCGGAGTGAGCGTGAGCGTGCCCCCGGGCGGCGACGTGCCGGTGCCGGCCCGGCTCGCACTCGGTGCCCGCGTTCGCCCGAACGTCTACCTGGCCTTCGGCGACAGCATCACCTTCGGGACCGGCTCGAGCGACGAGGAAGGCTACGTGGATGACCTCCGCGCCCAGCTGCGGAGCTTCTGGGGCCGCGCCGACATGGTGAACGACGGTGAGCCGGCGACGCGCAGCAGCGCGGGCGAGGCGCGCATCGCGGGCAGCCTCGGGCAGTCGCGCGCCGCCTACGCGCTCATCCTCTACGGCACGAACGACTGGAACGAGCCGGAGTGCCGCTCTGAGTTCCCGTGCTACACCGTGGACGCGCTGCGCTCGATGGTCCAGGACACCCGCAGCGCAGGCGCCCACCCGATCGTCGGGACGATCCCGCCCGTGAACCCGAACTACGCCGACCGCAACGCGACCGAGCGCAACGACTGGGTGCGCCGCATGAACGACCTGATCCGGCAGATGGCCGCGCAGGAGCACGCCCAGATCGCCGAGATCCACGGCGACTTCCTGAAGCAGCCGAGCCTGCCGGCGCTGTTCGACGACTTCCTGCACCCGAACGACCAGGGCTACGCGCTCATGTCGCAGTCGTTCTTCCGGGCGATCACGCAGCCGTTGCCCGGGGCCGCCGCGACGATGGACGACGCTGGTCCGATCCTGTTCGTGCCTCCCGGAACCCGGCCGTGAGCCATCCCTCGCGCGCCGAGGCCGAGGCCCTGCTCTTCGAGTTCACCCAATCGGAGGCTCTGCGCAAGCACGGGCGCGGCGTCGAGCAGGCGATGCGCGCCTACGCGCGCTGGTTCGGGATCACGGACGACGCCGAGGTCGAGAAGTGGGGTATCGTCGGCCTGCTGCACGACTTCGACTACGAGCAGAACCCCACCGAGGACACGCACCTGCACGTGGGCTGTCGGATCCTGCGCGAGCGCGGCTATCCGGAGGAGATCGTGCTCGCGATCGCGTCGCACGCCGACTACATGGGCGTTGCGCGCGACGCGCCGCTGCGCAAGGCCCTCTACGGCTGCGACGAGCTCACCGGCTTCATCGGCGCGTGTGTCAAGGTGCGGCCGACGAAGAAGATTGCCGATCTGGCCGTAGAGTCGGTCACCAAGAAGCTCAAGGACAAGGCCTTCGCGCGCTCGGTGGACCGCGCCTGCGTCTACGGCGGGGCCGAGGGGCTCGGCCGGCCGCTCGAGGAGCACGTGGGCTTCGTGATCGCGGCGCTCCAGCCGATCGCCGACGAGATCGGACTCTAGTCGCGGCGCGCAGGCGCGCCCGCCGCCATGCCCGCCCCGAACACCAGCACGACGCTCGAGACGTAGGCCCACAGCACGAGCGCCACGGCGAAGGCGAGCGGGCCGTAGAACGTGGCGAGCTGCATCCGCCCCAGGTTCCAGACGAAGGCGTACTTCGAGGCCTCCCAGGCGAGCGCCGCCCACAGCCCCGCGCGCCACGCCACGCCGAAGGGGATCCCGGCGCTCGGAGCCACACGGTACACGAGCGTGAAGAGCGTCCAGCTCAGCAGCGTGGCCGTCGCCTTGGCGGCCCAGCCGCCGAGAAGCGCCAGGGGCCCGGCGAGCTGCGGATCGAGTGAAGGCATGCGCCCGAGGTGGCGGCCGAAGAGCGTGAGCGCCACCGAGACGAGCGCGAGCGCGGCCCCGGCGGCGGTCAGCAGGAATGCGAGCAGCCGGCTTTTCCAGAAGCTGCGTTCGGCGCGCGCGCCCCAGACGATGTTGAGCACGCGCTCCACGGGCATGAAGATGCCCGAGGAGCCCCACACCACGAGCGCGAGCGACAGCAGCTCGAAGCCGCGCGCGAGCCGCGTCATCTGCCGCAACGAGCTCGCGAGCGTCTCCGGGGCGACCGGGATCAGCTCGGAGAGCAGCAAGCGGACGGCCGTCGCGGTGGCCCCGCCGGGAGCCAGTCGCTGCGCGGCGGCCACCACCACCAGCAGCAGCGGAAACAGGCACAGCAGGAAGTTGAAGGCGATCGCGTTGTTGAGGACCGTGACCTCGCGCGAGAGCAGCAGCCCGCCCGTGCGCTTGAGCCGTTGGCCGAGCCCCGGTCCCGCGGGCCGGCCGCGCCTAGACCGCGCCACGCCCGCTCTTTCGCTCCCCGCGCGTCCTGCGTTGCATGTGCGGTCCAGGATTCTACAAGCACCGACCGCTCGGCCCTACTCCGCCTTCAGCGTCCGGATCGGATCGACGCGGGTCGCCCGCCGGGATTCTGGGCGAGCCCGCGCATCCCGTAGCGCAGGTCCAGCAGCGTGTTTCGCATGTGCCCCCCAGTCGGACGAGGATTCCCTTGCCGCGGACAACGCGCGACACGCGCGGGGAGTTCCCGAAACGTTCCGGGGGGACAAGCCTCTGCTAGACTGCCGGACCGATGGAGCCCGCAGTCACGGTCCGCGAGGCGCGCGGGCGCGAGGACTTCGACGCCTGCGTGGGCCTGCAGCGCGAGGTCTGGGGCCTGAGCGACCTCGAGATCACGTCGGCGATCCAGCTCATCGCCACGGTCCACGCGGGCGGCCTGCTGCTTCTAGCCGAGGCCGCGGGCCAGGGTATCGTCGGCTTCAGCTACGGCTTCGCGGCGTGGAGCGACGGCACCCCACACCTGCACTCCGACCTGCTGGCCGTGCTCCCCGCCTGGCGCGGCCGCGGAGTCGGCCTGCGCCTCAAGTGGGCGCAGCGCGAGGCGGTGCTCGCCCGAGGCCTGCGACTCGTGACCTGGACCTTCGACCCAATGCGCGCGACGAACGCGCGGCTGAACCTGCGCCACCTCGGCGCGACCTCGCGCGAGCTCCTGCCGAACCTCTACGGCCGCACCAGTTCGGCGCTGCACCACGGCCTCGCGACCGACCGGCTGCTCGCCCGCTGGGAGCTCCACAGCCAGCGTGTCCGACGTCTCGCCGCGGGCCGGGCCGCGAAGGCCTCGCGGGCGCGGGCGGCGCACCTCAACGACGTGCGCCTCCAGGGCGGCCAGCCGGTGAGCTCGGATCCCCACCTCGACCGAGACGCCCCGCGACTGCTGCTCGAGGTCCCGTCGGACTGGGACGCTGTCTGCCGCGCCGACGCGGCCCTCGCGCGCGAGTGGCAGGGCATCGTGCGCCGCTCGTTCGAGTCAGCCTTCGCGCGCGGCTACGCGGCGGTCGACGTCGCGACGACCCCGGCCGCGCCGAGCGTCGCCTATGTCCTGGAGCGGCTCACTCCGGGCCCGTCGCGGCGGGCAACTCCGGGTCGGAAGACCACTCGCTCCAGGACCCCGCGTAGAGCGTCCCGCGCAGGCCGGCGAGGTGCAGCGCGAGCAGGTCGTGGCAGGCGGTGACTCCGGAGCCGCAATAGACGACCGCCTCCTCGCGACCGGCGCCGAGCGCGTCGTAGCGTGCCCGCAGCGCCTCAGCCGAGCGGAACACCGGCAGGGCGTCGTCGGTGAGGTTCTCGGTCCAGGGCGCGTTGCGGGCCCCGGGCACGTGGCCCGCCCGCGGGTCGATGGGCTCGGTCTCGCCGCGGTAGCGCGGAGCCACGCGCGCGTCGAGCACGAGCCGGCGGGCGTGCTCGCGCACCATCTCGGCCTTGGAG
The DNA here is from genome assembly GCA_035283305.1 of Vicinamibacteria bacterium. Taxonomy (GTDB): domain Bacteria; phylum Acidobacteriota; class Vicinamibacteria; order Fen-336; family Fen-336; genus DATBSL01. The sequence goes on from DATEUE010000280.1 coordinate 6,407, forward strand.
ACCACGAACCCGGGCCGCAGGCGGGCGACGAACAAGGCGGCCTCGACCCGGGGCTCGTCGGTCGCGAGCGGCCGGCCCTCGGCCTGCCAGCGAGCGATCCCCCCGTCGAGCACGGCCACCGCGTCGTGCCCGTGCGCGCGCAGCAGGTACCAGAGCCTCGCCGCCGTCGAGCCCGACGCGTCGTCGTACGCCACGACGCGCACGCCGGGGCCGATCCCGGCCGCGCTCATGACGCGGGCCACCTGCTCCTCGCTCGGCCACGGGTGCCGGCCCGGCCTGAGCCCCCGGCCACCGCCGGGCGCCGACAGGTCCTGGTCCATGTCGAGGAAGACGGCACCCGGAAGCTGCCCGGCCCGAAAGGCGTCACGCCCCTGACGGGTGGGATCGAGGTAGTAGCGAACGTCCACGACGCGCAGCCCGCCCGGGTCTCCCTTTTGGATCTCCCTGGCGAGCCAGGCGGTGGAGACGACCGCGTCCATGCGCCCGCGGCCTACTTCATCTTCGTGATGGGATTCGGGACCTTCTTGTAGCCCTTGGCGATGAGCGCGACGTCGAAGGCCGAGGCCGGGATCGGGCCCTTCTTGATCTCGACCGCCTCTTTGGAGGTGTCCATGCTGCGGCCCATGATCTTGACCGAGGTCGCCTCCGCGATCGTGATGCCCTCGATCTTCTTGAGCTCGTCGGCCATCTTGGACATGCCCTTGAACATCGGGTTGTTCGCCATGGCGCCGGCCGAGGTCGCGAACGACGCGAAGCGTTTGTAGTCCACGGCCGGGGCCGGGAACGCGAGTGCCGTCGTGGCACACAGCTTCGTGGTCATCGTCTCGCCCATCGCGATCGTGTAGTCCTGGCAGGAGTAGCCGGCGACCTGGCGCGAGCCGCCCTTCGTGACGCTCACCGAGCCAGCGGCGCCGCCCATCATCTGCTGCATCTTCTCGCGCATCGCGGGCGGCATGGCGGCCATCTGTTGCTCCATCTGCTTGTTGGCCTCTTCCATCTTGGCCGCCGCCTGCTTCATCGCGGCTTCCATCTCGGCGAGCGTGATCTCGGAGTACTCCTTCTTCTTGTGGTCGATCGAGATGATGTTGGCCGGGCCGTACTCCACGATGGTCTCGTTCTCCGCGTCACCGGTCCGCATCTTCGCGGTCGAGTAGTAGCTCGTCGCGGTCGAAGCCCCCTGCTTGGTGGTGGTCTTGAAGACCAGCGTCAGGTCCTCGGCGGCCGCTCCCGGTGTGGAGACGGCAGCGAGGCTGGCGGCGCAGGCAGCGGCGAGCAGCAGTCGCGTTCTCGTCATCGGCTCTTGACCCTCCTC
>DATEUE010000281.1:0-12837 GCA_035283305.1 Vicinamibacteria bacterium
CTCACCGCGATCGACGTGCACAGCGGCCAGGTGCTCTGGCGCAACCGCAGCCTGTCGCGCGCGTCGCTGCTGCGCGCCGGCGAGCGGCTGATCCTGCTCGACGAGGACGGCCAGCCCGCGCTCGCGAGCGCCACCCGCGAGGGACTGCTGCTCCAGGCGAAGTTCCAGCTCTTCGACGGCCTGTCGTGGACGGTCCCCACCCTCGACGGCACGCTCCTCTACGCCCGCGACTGCAAGCAGATCGTCGCCCTCGACCTGAAGTAGTCGCGAGATCTCAGTTCAAGACCTGACTCCCGACGTTCCAGCCGTCGAGCGTCACCACCGGCCGGGCGCCGCCCAGGTCCTTGGGTGCGTAGCGGGCCGCGATCTCCCGCTTTTCGCCCGGCAACAGGGTGACGTAGTTGTCGTCCCACAGCACCGGCAGCACTTCCTCGCCGGCCGCGCCCTTGCGGACGGCGAGGTGAACGAAGAACGCGAGCGCCTGCGACGGGTTCTCGAGCTCGACGCGCGCGCGGCCGTCGTCGAAGCTGACCGAGGCCTTGACCTGGGCCGGCGCCAGCCCTTGCAGGCCCGTGAGGTCGGCGTATTGGGTGACCGGCGTGTAGTACCACTCCGACTTGTCCCAGGCGAGGACGTCGGGTTTCGTCGAGAGCCAATAGACGTTGCGGCTGACGCTGCGGCCGCTCGCGTCGTCGAGGCTCAGCGCCACGAACCAGGTCGGCGTCAGGGCGGGCAGCTCGGGAATCTGGAACACTTTGACGCTGCCGTCCGGACCCACGTCCACCGCCTCGTTCCGTGCGAAGTGCTGCTTCGACTCGAGGTCGATGACGCGCGCAGTTGCCTTCAGGGCGGTGTGCGCGACGAGCCCGGCGTTGACGACCACGACCGAGCGGTCGTCGTACGCGTACTGCACGTGGAGCGGCTCGCCCGCTTTCTTGGCGCCGAAGTACGAGCCGCCCGGCCGCAGGTAATAGTCGTAGAGGTGCCAGATCAGGCCCGGCCAGGCGTTGTTCTGCATCCACTGGACGACGCCGGTGGCCGTGTACTTGCGCTCGGCGAAGGACTCGAGCATCGCGCGGTGCGACTCGTAGGCCGCGGCCTGGGCCTTGCGCGCGTACTCGGCGACGTCCTTGGATGGACCGTAGCGGGCGTCCATGGCCTTCGTGAAGACGTCGAGCGTCTTGAACGGTCCCCCGCCGCAGTGGTAGTTCCACGCCTCGCCGATCGGCCACAGCTGGTCCTCTGGGATGAAGCGCTTCAGGCTCTCGAGCGGCGGTGGCGCGGGACCCGGGCCGATCTCGGTGGCGAAGCCGTGCGGGCCGCCGAGCTTCGTGTCGGTGTACCAGTAGAGCGGCGGCACCCACTCGTAGGGGCCACGCATCTTCATCCCGCTCTCTCCCGACAGCTCTGCTTTCTTCTCGGTGGCCGAGGAGACCACGGGGTTCGGGAAGCCCAGCTCCTTCAGCACGGCGAGATACGCCTCTTCGACGTTCCGGGGAGGCGGACCGTCGGAGCCGTTGAGCCAGGTGAAGACGGAGGCTCGGGCGCGCAAGCGCAGGATCTGGTCCCGCAGCGACGCGGTGGCGACGGGCAGGTCCTCGGCGTCCCAGTCCTTCCACTTCTCCCAGTGGTCGCAGCAGCACCAGCCCGGCATCACCAGGATGCCCTCGCGGTCAGTGATGTCGAAGAACGGATCGTCCTCCAGTTTGCCCTCGAGCCGGATCGTGTTGAGGCCCATGTCCTTGACGTACGCGATCTCCTGCTCGAACCGCTCGGGCGAGTAGCGCAGCATCATCTCGGACGTCCAGCCGGCGCCCCGGATCAGGATCCGCCGGCCGTTCACCGTGTAGACGCGGCCGCTCGGCAGGAGCTCAGAGCTGAACTCACGGATGCCGAACTTCGCCGCGGACCGGTCGGAGACGAGGCCGCCGGTCACGAGCTCCAGCTCGAGTTCGTGGAGCACGGGCTCGCCGTACTGGGCCGGCCACCACAGCTTCGGGTTCGTGAGCGCGAGCTGCGGGAAGGCGGGAGGCGCGAGAACGATCTCGCGCGACTCGCCTGCCGCGAGCGCGACGTCCGTCTGGAAAGCGACGCCCGCGGCGCGGCCCCGCAGCGTCCCCGTGACCCGCGCGGCGCTGGCGTTCGTCGCGAACACCTTCACGGTGAGCTCGGCCCGGTCGTAGCCGGGAGCAAGCGTCGTCACCACCTGCGGGTGGCGCAGCGCCACCGGGCCGCTCGCCGTGAGCGTCACGGGACGGTAGATCCCCATCAGCTTGTCGGGCGGCATGGGGTTCCAGTCCACGAACGTGATGGCCAGGTCCCCCGGCGTCGGGGCGGACACGAGCACGGCGAGGGCGTTCGCGCCGGCCTGCGCCACCGCCGTCACGTCGAGCTCGTGGACGCGGAAAGCGCCGGCCGTCTTCGCGGCGTCGGCGATCTTCTTCCCGTTGAGCCAGGCGTCGAAACGGAAGTTCACGCCGCCCAGCTGCAGCCACAGCCTGCGGCCGGCCGCCTCCGCAGGCAGCGTGAACTCCGTGCGGTACCACCAGGGCACGGCGTAGGGGCTGTCCGCGGGCATCGCGACGTTCGAGAAGTTCGTGCCGACCTTGTAGGACACCCCCGGGAACGTGCGCAGGTTCGTGCCGTAGTGGGGATCGGGGTAGGTGCCGTCGGCGACGAGCGCCGCGACGACCGTGGTCGGCACCGTCGCCCGGTGCCAGCCGGTGGTCGCGAAGCCGGGTCGCGCGACCACCTCGCCGCCGGGCGTCACCTTCGCAGAAGACTGGATCGTCCAACCCTCGCGAAGCTCGAGGCGCAGGTCGGCGCCCGATGCCGCCCCTGCCAAGAGAGCCGTGCTGGACACCGCGAGGACAACGGCTGCGCGCCGAGCAGGATGCATCAGGACCTCCTTGCGCTCTGCTCGGAGGCTACGCCCCGCGGCTGGCTCAGTTCAAGAGCTGACCTGCTCCGGGCGGCGGAATACGATGCAGTAGCTGTCGTCCTCCGCGGGCCACTCCTCGTGGTGCGCCACCAACTCGAAGCCGGCGCCGCGCATCTCCGAGACGAGCTCGGCCGCCTCGATGCCGTGGCCGCCGCGATCGGGGGCGCCGTTGACGCGCGGCCAGCTCCTCTTGGGCGGCACGTCGATCACGGCGATCTGGCGAGCACTCAGCATACGCCGCCTTTCGACGCCCGTAAGCCGTTACTCCGGCCGTAAACGACTGCCCGCTCTCCAATCGAGTGGACGCGCTGAGCCCGCTCGAGATGCCTCGAAATCCGCCGCGGGCACGCGCGTTGCTGTAGTGGGTCGCACGTGCCTCGGGAGGAGGATGTGATGCGGAAGCTCAATCGCCGGCAGTTCACGCAGGAGGCGAGCCTTGGCTTCCTGGCCGGGGTGACCGTGAGCGTGTCGTCCTGCGGCGGCGGAGGGGGCGGCGGCGACTATCAGAGCCCCACCGGCGGCGGCGGGACCACCGCGACCCCTCCGCCGGCACCGACCGGCTCGAAGTCGGGGCAGGTCTCAGCCAACCACGGCCACCAGGCCGTGATCACCGCGGCCCAGCTGCAGGCGGGCGGGGCGATCCGGCTCGACATCGCAACCGCCGAGGCCGGCCACTCGCACATCGTGGACCTGCCGGCGCAGGCGGTGCAGGAGATCCGCGACGGCAGGCCGGTGCAGAAGGACTCGACCACGACCGACGCCCACATGCACACGGTCACCTTCAACGCCGAGGCCCCCGAGGAGCCGAGCCGCTACTGACGGCACGGCCGCCGACCTCGTCAGGCGCGGGCGTCTCCCGGCCGCCGCCCGAACTTCTGGGTGGCGTAGCCCACGATCGCGCCGGCCAGGCTGCCGGGCAGCATGATCTCCCAGTAGTAGTGCTTGCCCGTGGCCGGGTCCGGCTGCATGGCGATCAGGTACGCGAACAGCAGCCCGGCCGCGAGGCCGACGGCGATGCCGAGCGGCAGCGAGACCACCTTGCGGGCGAAGAAGCCTGCGATCAGCCCCACGATCACGCCCTTGAACGTGGATCCGACGATGATGCCCATGATCTGGGGCGCCACCTCGGGGGCCGAGAACAGGGCGCTGAGCCCGTCGAAGGCCCCCACGATTCCCCCGACGACGAGTCCGACGAGTGGCTTGTTCATGCTGCTCCTCCTGACAGGACCTGATCCGATGTGGCCCTATTACCTCTCCGCGGCCAGTTCCTTTGCAAGCGGCGCTGGCCTTCGGCCCGTTCCGGCCGAGGGGCCGGCTACACGCGCGCGACGAGCAGCAGCACCACCCGCATCACGAGGTAGGCGAGCAGCACCAGGATCGGGGTCCGGTGCCGGCTCGCGAAGCGGCGCGCGTGGCCGAGGAGGCCCTCCGGGTAGGCGGAGACCGGCTCTGCTTCGAGGAAGCGGCCGAGGTCGGCTGCGAGCTCCGTGGCGCCCGCGTAGCGCCCCTCCGGCTCGAGCGCCAGCGCCTTGAGGCAGATCGCCTCGAGCGGCCGCGGCAACTCCTGGTCGAGCTCGCGCGGAGCTGTGATGCCCGGGGCGACGCTCGCGTGGCGCGGCCCCACCCAGGTTCGCGTGGGCGCCTCGGGAGACGCCGGGAGCCGCCCGGGCGCACGGCCGGTGAGCATGAAGTAGAGGAGCGCGCCGAGCGCGTAGACGTCGGAGCGCGCGTCCACGCGCTCGACGTCGCCGCGCGCCTGCTCGGGGGCCATGTAGGCGGGCGTGCCGACGATCGTGCCGTGGGCCGTGGCATGCGGCGCCGAAGCGGCGGCCGATGCCGCGGCAGCGCCCGCCACAGCCGGCTCGCCGCGGTGCTTCGCGACGCCCCAGTCCATCACCAGCACCTCGCCAAACGGCCCGACCATCACGTTTTCAGGCTTCAGGTCCCGGTGGATCACGCCGTGGGCGTGTGCGAACGCGACCGGCTCGCAGATGCGCAGCAGCAGACGCAGCCGCTCGCGCAGCGGCAGGCCCGCCCGCAGCAGCTCGTCGAGGCGCTTGCCCGACACGAGCTTCATCGCGTAGAACACCCGCCCGTCGGGCAGCTCGCCCACGTCATGCACCGGCACGATCCCCGGGTGCTCGAGGCGCGCGAGGATCCTGGCCTCGCGGCGCAGGCGGGCGGCCGTGTCCGCGTCGGCCGCCTCCACGGCGATGACCTTGAGCGCCACGTCGCGCTCGAGCTCGCGGTCGCGCGCCCGGTAGACGACGCCCATGCCGCCGCGTGCGACCTCCCCCACGAGCTCGTAGCGCGTGGCCGACAGATCGGGCCACTGCGTCACCCGGCGCAGGTGGTCGAGCGCGCCGTCGCTCGGCGTCGTCACGCGGGCTCGCTCCCCAGCAGCGCGCGCGCCTCGGCCCGGTATTCCTCCTCGCTCGCCGTGATCTCGCGCAGCTTCTCGAGCACCGTCTTTCGGAGCTCGTGGCGCGCCCAGTGCAGGTGGTTCGTCACCTGCGTGACCGGCAGCCCGAGCTCCGCCGCCAGGTCGGCGTAGCGCGGCCGCTGCGAGGCGTCGTGGTCCTCGAGGTCGTAGCGTTCGAAGAGCGCGAAGGCCACCTCGCGGCTCGTGCCCAGGCAACGCTGCCGCAGTGCCGCGACGGCGAGCGCGAACAAGCTCCGCGCCCATTCGCGCTGGAAGTCCGCCTCGAGGTCGCTGCCGTCCGCGAGCGGCAGCTCGCGCGTCTCACCGTCGGCGTTCTCCGTCTCGAGCGGGACCAGCGTGACGCCGCCGCCGCGCTTGAGCCGCCGGCCGGCGCGCCGCTGGTTGGCCACGAACGCGTCGAGGCAGGCGAGCAGGTAGCTGCGGAAGCGACCGCGCACGGGCTCGTAGCGCGCGAGCCAGCCCTTCTCGAGCGCCGCCGCGAAGAAGCCCTGAGCCAGGTCTTCGGCCTCCTCGTCGGGCACGCGAAAGCGGGCGCGCACGTGGCGGAACACCGGCCGCCAGTACGCCGCCACGACCGCCTCGAGCGCGCGCGCGCGCTCCTGCTGGTCCGAGCTGCGCACGGCCAGCACCACGGAGCGGTGCGTCTCGGGGAAGGCCACCGCCGCGGCCTCCTCAGAGGTTGGCGAAGTCGTCGGTCGCCTGCACCAGCTCGCTGCGGATCCCGGCCTCCTTCATGCTGTGGCCGGCGTCCTTCACGATCACGAGCTTCGCCTTGGGCCAGCGCTTGTGGAGCGCCCAGGCGCTCGCCGCCGGGCAAACGATGTCGTAGCGACCCTGCACGATCACGCCCGGCAGCTGCGCGATCTTCGAGGCGTCGTCGAGCAGCTGCGTGTCGCTCTTCAGGAACGCCCCGTTCACGAAGTAGTGGCACTCGATCCGCGCGAAAGCGTCGGCGAACGAGTCGCCGCCGAAGTGCGCGATCAGGTCGGGGTCCGGGAAGAGCTTGCTGGTCGTACCCTCCCAGATCGACCACGCCTTGGCGGCGGCGCTCCTGACCGCCGGGTCCTCCGAGGTGAGCCGCCTGTAGTAGGCGCTCATCAGGTCGCCGCGCTCGACCTCGGGAATCGGCTTCAGGTACTCGTCCCAGGCGTCGGGGTAGAGCCAGCTCGCGCCTTCCTGGTAGAACCAGAGCAGCTCCTTGCGCCGCAGCAGAAAGATGCCGCGCACCACGAGGCCGGTGCAGCGCTCCGGGTGCGTCTCCGCGTAGGCGAGCGCGAGCGTGCTGCCCCAGCTGCCGCCGAAGACGAGCCACTTGTCGATTCCGAGCTTCTCGCGGATCCGCTCGATGTCGGCCACCAGGTCCCAGGTTGTGTTCTCGCGCAGCTCGGCGTGCGGCGTGCTCTTGCCGCTGCCGCGCTGGTCGAAGAGCGTGAGGTGCCAGCGCTTCGGGTCGAAGTAGCGGCGGTAGTCGGGGTCGAGGCCGCCCCCGGGGCCGCCGTGCAGGAACACGGCCTTCCTGCCCTTCGGGTTTCCTACCTGCTCGTAGTGGACGGTGTGGAGGTCGGAGACCTTCAGCAAGCCGTCGTCGAAGGGCTCGATCTCCGGGTAGAGCTCGCGCAAGTGGATCCTCCCTCGTCGTCGTGACGAAGGAGGATTGTAGTCGCTTCGAGCCGCCCGTGCCTCAGAACGTGTAGTCGAGCGCCAGCAGCGGCGTGACCTTGTCGCGCAAGCCGTGGTCGTCGAGCTTCAAGAGCACGTTGAACACCACCAGCAGGCGGCCCGCCGGGTTGGCCTTCAAGCCGAGCGCGAGGCTCGACTGGTTGTACGAGCCCTGCTCGAACTTGATGTCCGGGAACTGGGTCGCCGCGGTGTCGAGCCCGACGAAGGTGGTGGTCGCCACGCGCGAGGCGTCGATCACGTAGCGTCCGACGAGGTCGGCGCACAGCGTCAGGCGCTGACCCACGGCGACGTCGGCGCCCACGACGTAGGCGAGCTCGTCGGCCAGGTCGGCCTTTTCGCCGGTCACGACGTTGCCGGCGAGCAGGCTGTCGCCGTTCCACTGGTAGCCCAGGTTGAGGTGGGGCGAGAACGCGCCCAGGCCGAACGAGGTCGCGACGAACGGCCGCACGCCCCAGGCGCCGGAGCCGAGCAGGTCCTCCTCGTCGCCCGTGGGCATGCGCACGTCGAGCGCGAGTGCCAGGCCGTTGTCGTTGCCCCAGCGCGCCGCCTGTCCCTTGAGCCGCAGCGTCAGGTCGCCGATGCCGGTGGCGTGGCCGGACTTTGCATACTCGCGCGTGCTGCCGAGGCTGCCGCCGGTGTCGTAGTAGTGGACGATCGTGTTCGACCCGGTGCCGAGACGCTGGATCGTGGCGTCCGAGGTCACGCTCAGGTCGGCGATCACGATCGGAACCGCGATCGACGCGTCGAAGCGCTCGCCGAGCCCATAGGTCACGAACCCGATCTGCTGCGTGAGCGACGCCTTCACGTTGGTGCTGGTGGTCACCACGTCGGCGCGCCCGCCCGGGGCCGCGCCATCGTGCGTGAACACCGCGGGCAGCTCGCCCAGGTCGATCCCCTCGATCCCGTCGAACGAGAAGTGCTGCACGGCGAAGCCGACGGCCCACTTGTTCTTGCCGATCGTCTCGGCGCGCTCGGCCATGATCGGCCCGAAGCTCTGCGTCGAGCGCGTGAAGACGCCGAGCGTCGCGTCCATGGTGTAGGTGAACCCCGACGAAGGCGCGGGCAGCGGCAGCGACGACAACTGGCTCGCGAGCGCGGCGTTGAACTGCGAGAAGCGAGCGTGGAAGGCGTTGTTGAAGTGCGCCGAGTGCGTCGATCCGTCGGGAAGCGGCGCCGCGCTGTCGACGAACAGCCCCTCGGGGCCGTAGATCGTCGGCACCAGGTGAGCGAGCTTCGTGCTCTGCGCGCGGGACACCGTGGGGACTACCAGCACTGTCGCGATCGCGAGAGCAAGGACGCGTCGCTGCATCATCGGAATCTCCTTTCGTACGCCGCCCGGAACGGGCGCCGCCATCGTCACCGGCCGATCTCTTCGATCACCAGGCCCTCGGGACCCTGACCGAGCCGCAAGGTCTGGGGAAAGCTGCTCACGATCGACCCGTCGAGCGTGTCGCGCCGCGCCAGCCGCACCACGCAACGCGACTCCTGGCAGTCGAGGGCCTCGACCGTGATCGTCACGTCGTGGGTCCTGGTGCTGTCGAACGCCTTGCGCAGGCGCTTCTCCTCTTCCGCGCTCAGGTTCGGCTTGACGCTGCGGAAAAGCGGCAGGTCCTTCGTCTCGATCGCCCGCTCGTAGCTCGCTAGCAGGTGTCTCAAGGCGTCCTCCTGTGCCTTGGTGGCCGTGGCGGCCTGGGCGGCAAGCGGCGCCAGCAGCACCGCCGCCAGCAACCACCCGCGCCTCCCGCCCGCCCCAGGCACCCCTCCGCACCGCATGTACGTGCCCCCTCCCCGGGACGAGTCCTCGGAGAGCAAGCCCCATGCCCGACGGGGATTCTGTTGTCAATGAACACTTTGTGCAAATCCCTAGACCAAACGATCCACCTCCCCGCGGCCGAATACCGGACACCGGCGGTCGCAGTCGCTCAGCGGGCTTCACCGCTCTAGAATGCGGGGCGTTTCAACTCCCTCAGGAGGCCCGCGATGCCGCCCATCTCCCGACGAGGCTTCGCCTCGACCCTCTCGTGTGCCGTCGGAGCGGCGCTCGCGCCCCGCGCGGCGTGCTCGAGCCCCAGCGACGGCTCGACACGCGCCGTGATCGACCTGAGCTCGAACGAGAACCCCTACGGACCCGCGCCGGCCGCCCTCACGGCCATGACGCGCGCGCAGGCGGTCGCCGGCCGCTACCCCGACTCGGCCGAGGAGCGCGTTGTGAAGGCGATCGCCGCGCATCACGCCACCGCCCCCGAGCGCGTCGTGCTCGGCTGCGGGTCGAGCGAGGTGCTGCGCCTGTGCGACGCGGCGTTTCTCGGGCCAGGCCGCACGGTCATGGCCGCCGAGCCGACCTTCGAGGCGGTTCTCCACTACGCCAGGGTCACGCGCGCCGAGCCTGTGACGCTGCCGCTCGGCGCCGACTTCCGATACGACCTCAAGGCCATGGCGCGAGCCTGCGACGCACGCACGGGCCTGGTCTACGTGTGCAACCCCAACAACCCGACCGGGACGGTTGTGAGCGGCGACGCGCTCGCGTCCTTCCTCGAGCAGGTGCCGAAGAGCGCGGTGGTCGTGGTCGACGAGGCCTACCACCACTTCGTCGAGGACCCCGGCTACCGCAGCGCGACCTCGCTCGTCGAACGCTTCCCAAACCTGATCGTCGCGCGCACCTTCTCGAAGATCTACGGGATGGCCGGAATGCGACTCGGCTACGCCCTCGCCTCGGCCGCGAACGCCGAGGCGCTGCGGGCCCAGGCCGCGTGGAGCAACGTCAACGTGGCGGTGGCCGAAGCCGCGCTCGCCTGCCTCGAGGACACGGAGCTTCCCGCGCGCCAGCGCGAGCTGCTGAACGGCACGCGCCGCGCGCTGGTGCGGGCGCTCGAGCGTGACGGCCGCCGCTACATCCCCTCGGAGGCGAACTTCATGATGATCGACGTGGGCGGCGACGTGAAGCCCCTGATCCCGGCGTTCGAGGCGCGCGGGATCAAGGTCGGCCGCCGCTTCGCCGCGATGCCCCACTGGCTGCGTGTCACGATCGGCCGGCCCGAGGAGACCGAGGCGTTCCTCGCCGCGCTCGGCGAGCTCGTGAGGCTGCCCGCCGCGGCGTGAGGGACCGCGCGGGCGGGGCGATTGACCGCGCGCGGTCCGGCCTTTAGTCTCTGTTCCGAGGCGGAGGGCGCTTGGCCATCGGGTTCGGGAAGTCCAGGGAAGACGACGTCGTCTCGCTCATCGCGGCGAAGAAGTACGCGCGCGCGATCGAGGTGCTGAAGGCGCAACTCCAGAAGAAGGGCGCGAACCCGAGCCTGCGCATGCAGCTCGCCGACGTGCTCATCCTGGCCGACAAGAAGCAGGACGCGATCGGCCTGCTGATCCCGCTCGCGGACCAGTACGCGCGGGACGGCTTCGCGGCCAAGGCGGTCTCGGTCCTCAAGAAGATCCAGAAGGTCGACCCGGGCCGCCGCGACGTCGAGGAGCGCCTCGCGCGCCAGATCGAGGAACGACAACGCGAGGCCGCGGCACTGCCGTTGTCGCGGCCGGGCGGGTCCGGCTCCGACGATGCGGGGGGAGGCTTCGGCGGGGGCCCGGCGCTCGAGATCGGATTCGAGATGATGGCGCCCATCTCCGCCCCCGTCCCGACCCCGCCTCCGCTGGACCTTCCCAAGGCGGTGGTGGACGCCCCGCCCGATGCCACTTTGCCGGTCGGCGAAGCGGCGCCGCCCACGCGGGCGCCCCTGCCCCCGCTGGCTCCACCGCCTGCTGCGCCGACCCCACGGGCAGGGATACCCGCCGCGGTGGCGGCGAAGCCCGCGGAGGAAGAGATCGAGGACTACGACCTCCTCTACTACGCCCAGGAGGGCGAGGAGGAGGAAGAGGAGATCGACGTCCCGCTCGAGGCCGAGCTCGTCGAGATCGAGGGCGCGGCGCCAGCGGAGCCGATGTCGGCGGGCCAGTTTGCCGACGAGCTCATGGGCCTCGTCGATAGCGTGTTCCAGGAGTTCCCCGCCGCGCAGTCCCCCGCCGCTCCCGCCGTGACGGACGAGCCGCGCGGCGGCAGCCAGATCGTGGTGAGCCCGCTGTTCCGCGACTTCTCGGTCGACGAGATGGTGGCCGTGATCCATGGCCTGAAGCTGCTCTCCTTCGAGCGCGGCGCCGCGATCATCCGCGAAGGCCAGGCCGGGGGGAGCCTGTACATGCTCACCTCGGGGCGAGTGCGGGCGTTCAAGAAGGACCAGGCGTCCGGCAAGCAGAACGCGCTCGGGGACCTCAAGGAAGGCGCCTTCTTCGGCGAGATGTCGATCCTCACCGGCCAGCCGCGCATGGCTAGCGTCGTGGCGCTCTCGCGCTGCGAGCTGCTCGAGCTCGACCGCCCGGCCCTCGACGGCATCACGAAGTCCCACCCCCACGTGTGGGACGTGCTGCGCGAGTTCGCCGAGAAGCGAGCGGCCCAGGCCCGCTGAACGAGGGACTTATCCCTCTATCCCACCCTCTTCAACGGGATACCACGTCGCACGCCCCGCCAGACCCCGCGACGTCGCACCTCTCAGAACGTCGGCGCTTTAACCCTCCAACTGGTATCTTGCGTCTCCGCACTTCTTATCTGACTATCCCGACCGCATACTAACTGTTGGGCGGACCTGACGTAGGGCGGGCGGAGGGAGATCCGGCATGAGCGCTTCGTTGTTCGGAGTTCCTGAGGGCAGTGCCCGCGCGTTCGGACGCCGTCTCTATCGGATCCTAGAGGACCGTGACGTCAAAGGGTGGGGCGAGATACTGCCCACATTGCAGGCCCTGCAACCTCGTCCGTACCTTCATTACGACGGACGGCTTAGTGTGGAGCGCCATCCCTTGTCTGAGTTCGAGTGGCACCTTCCACCGACTCACGCTCACCCAGTGCTGACTCCCGCGGCCGTGCCCGAGAGCGAACTCGGTGACCTTGACTGGTTGCTGATGCACGCAGTCCTGATGACGTGTCGCACTCAGACAATGCTCTGGACAAAGAGCTTCGGCTACACGTGGCGTGATGACGTAGTCGGCGACGAGTTGCTGAAGGCCGAGGGTGCGCGCGAGCAGTACGAGCGACTATCGACGCTGCTGTTTCAGCACTCCCAGCGTGTCCCCAACGAGCTCTGGTTCTTGGCTTCGGCTTCGCATCTCCACAGCTATGTGCCGGCAGACGCCGTTGCGCAGCTAGCGGACGACGAAGACCGCGTGGGCTTGCTCGTCCGCCTCGCTAGGCGCTATCGAGCGACGGGCGATGGGTACCTAGGTGACATGGCAAGAGACCTCATGTGCCTTCGCCATGTCCTCGGCCTTGCTAGCGCCAGAGCCGAGGCGCTATTCCTCTGCTATGGGGTGGAATGAGCGGCCGCCCAACAAGGGGATGAAGCAGACGAAGCCGGCGCAAGCGATGGAGCTTCGCAGCTTATCCCCGGTGTTGGGCCGACCGTTGGAGGTGACCGTGATACGACGGACGTGCGGCGTACTCGCGCTTGTGGGCCTCGCTCCCGTAGTCTATGCGTGGGCCGCGCAACCGATTGAGGAACTGGTCTATGTCGGCACGCCCCAGGTCAAGTACTCAGGCGCTGTCGGTGAGGTGACAAAGGAGAACCTATCCCCGGAGGCTGCGATTGAGTACACGGTTCGCATCGTGCGACGCGGCAGCCGGTATTACTGGGCCAGCCGGGGCGGGCGCGAACTACACATGTCAAAGGGGGGTGTCTATGTAACATTCAGTTGCGAAGCCGGCTTTGTTAAGGTCATCAACCCTGCCTTCGACGCCCTG